>JBDNRM010000222.1:0-7616 GCA_047718615.1 Bacillus sp. (in: firmicutes)
AAAAGCTTATACCGTCTAAAGACGGTGGAGTTAGACCACACATTTGTAAATTAAATAAGGAGTGTTAAATACATGAGTATTCAATTATTAAAAAAATCAGCCACTATTGTTTTGGAAAAAAAGAAGTTGCAGCATGTTAAAGCAAGAGTTGGTCTAATATTGGACATTTCTGGTTCCATGCGCTCCCTTTATAAGAATGGAACCGTTCAAAAAGTTGTAGAACGAATCTTAGCAGTAGCAAGTCAATTTGACGATGATGGTTCCCTTGATGTATGGGTCTATGATAATGAATTTTCCCGTTTAAAACCTGTTACTGAATTAGATTTCCCCAACTATGTAAATACTTACATATTAAATAATCCACTTATACATAAATTTGGACGCAATGATGAACCTCCCGTAATGGAAGATGTTATTGCAAAATACACAATAGAAGATCCAAGCAAAGACCCTGCTTTTATTGTATTTATTAATGATGGGGGATGTAAACGAACCATTAAAAAACCAGTTGTTTCTTCTTCTGACAAAGCTATTTTTTGGCAATTCGTCGGCATAGGACAAAGCAATTTTGAAGTATTAGAAAAACTGGATACAATGGAAGGACGCTATGTAGATAACGCAAATTTTTTTCCTATTGAAAATATAGAAAAAATTCATGATCATGAACTATATGATCAATTATTAAATGAATTTCCACAATGGTTAGAAGAAGCAAAAGAAAAGAATATACTTGTATAAGAAAAATGCGGGATGCTTTGAAATGCTTGTTCTCATGACTCCAGAAGCAGTAGACACCGATCTGTCAGAAACTGATCCATTCATGCCTCTCCTTATCTTAAAGAAAAAGAGCGTACTTCAGCAGCTTATTACAGCCTGCTACATACGCTCCCCTTGTTGCCTCTGAGAATAACCGAATTATAAAGAATGTAATTTAGTTCCTCTTATAATGCATGTTCAAAAAGGAGGATAAAAAGGACCGAGAAGTTCGAGGCGGTTTGCTCCCGAGCATCACAGCGTATGGTGTTAATACGTGAGAAGCGGAGAAGCAAACCAACGAAGAAATTCGATGTGTCATTTTTACCGGACTTTTTGAACAACCTCTTATAATAAAATCAAATCCCTTTTCCTAGTTATTCACTCTATTTCCCCACAGCTTTCCATAATTGCTTCCTTAAAATAACCTTGCAATTTTTTGGTATACTCTCCAACAACACCAGTTGCAACAGGAACATTATTAATAGATACTATTGGAGTAACTTCAGCAGTCGTGCTAGAAAGAAATACTTCATCAGCATCAATTAAATCTTCAATAGAAAAAGCTTCTTCCTTTACCTCCAACTCCTGCTTATTACATAACTCAATAATTTTCTGTCTTGTAATTCCATTTAGTATATATTGATTTGCTTCATGTGTTCGAATTTCTTGATCTTTTATAATCCATATATTTGAAGAACTTCCTTCTGTTACAGTTAAATCACGGTACTGAATACTTTCATAACAGTTAGCCTCTGCTGCTTTTTGTTTTGCCATTATATTTCCAAGCAAATTCAGACTTTTAATATCACAACGAGCCCATCTAATATCTTCCACCGTAATAGCTGATACCCCATTTGTTAAATGAGCAACTGGACGTTCTATCGCTTTCGTATATGCAACAAATGTTGGAGTAATCTCTTCCAATGGATAGGCATGATTCCTTGGGCTTGTTCCTCTTGTAAATTGCATATAAACAATCCCATTTCCTAAAAGATTTCTACGAATTAGTTCTTCTAGCAACACAGTTAATTCTTGCACTGAATAAGGTATACGAATATTTATTTTTTCACTACTTGCTTCCAATCGTTGTAAATGCTCATTTCCCATAAACATCTTGCCATTATAAACACGAATTACTTCGTAGATTCCATCACCAAATTGATAACCTCTATCTTCAATATCTACTTTCGCATCTTCTCTAGGAACAAATACTCCATTCATTAATACCGTACTCATTCTCTTCCCCCCCTAAACCTTTCTATCTATATCTCTCACTGTTTCCCCTGAATAGGATGGATATTGGTATTCCTTCTTATTTTGCTAATTCGTATATCGCTTGTGCGTAAATAGCAGTTGCTTTTAATAGATCATCAATAAACATATACTCATCTTTTTGATGAGCAATATCATCTCTCCCTGGAAAAAGTGGACCAAATGCCACCCCTTTTTCTAATGAACGGGCATAAGTACCTCCGCCAATCGAAATTAACTCCGCTTTTTCACCCGTCTGCTCCATATAAACTTTGCTTAATGTTTGAATTAATGACGATTCTTTCTCCACATAGTGAGGGTTGGAATTCGAAAAGTTTTCAATTAAAAACCCATGGGTTCCTAATAGTTCATCTAATTGCTGTTTTGTTTTGTCCATATCATTTGTTACTGGATAACGTAATGTCAGACCTAACCTTCCACCATCTTCACTAGTGTAAAACATTTTTCCAACATTTATAGTCAGGTCACCAGTAATATCGTCCTTATATGCAATTCCTAATTTTCTTCCTCTTGATTCTTGTGTAAAATAATCAGATAAAAGAGTGAAAAATGGGATCGCCTTTTCATCAAGGGATAATTGCGCTAGAAATGATGCTAGTTTTAAGCCTGCATTTACTCCATTATCAGGCTCTAAACCATGTGCGGAAATTCCATCTAGCTCCAATACTAAATTGCCTTTATCTATGATATAACGCCCTGTTACATTCGCTTGCGCTAAGTAATCATGAAAACGCTGGATAACTTCCTGTTCACTTTTCACTTGCAGAACAGCTTTCGCATAATCTGGAACCATATTATATCTTCGGCCAGCACGAAAGGAAACTATTTCTACCAATGCTTCCTTTTCCAAATTTCCCTTTTCCCGAACTTGAACAATATCAAAATCTGAAATTCCCTTTTCAGCATAAATAATAGGGAAATCTGCATCTGGTGCAAATCCCATTGTTGGCATTTTTTCCTCTTGAAAATATGTATCTACACAGCGCCATTCACTTTCTTCATCTGTTCCAATAATCATTCGTACTTCTTTGTTTAATGGAATATTCATTTCTTTTACAATTTTCATTGCATAATATGCTGCCATTGTTGGTCCCTTATCATCCAATGCACCTCTAGCGAATATTTTACCATCCCTTATTTCAGCGCCAAATGGATCACTTGTCCACCCATCTCCTTCTGGAACAACATCAACATGACAAAGAATCCCAATGCTTTCTTCTCCTGCTCCAAATTGCAAATGCCCAGCAAGATTTTTCACATTTTTTACTTCAAACCCATCTTTTTCACCTAATGAAAGCATATAGGTGAGTGCTTCTTTTACTCCGATTCCTAGTGGTGCATCTTCTGATCCATTTTCTTCGTCCAAAACACTTTTTATTTGTAATAATCCTTGTAGGTCTTTTATTAAATGATCTTTGCGGTTTAACACTTCTTGTGACCAATCGATTGTATCCATTGTATCCTCCTCTAAAGGCTATCTTCCTAAAAATAGCATCAACATAAAAAACATACCACAAAACGTTTCCTAAGAAAAATAAAAGCCAATTCAAGAGTCAATCGACTCAAACGTACAAGAATTCCCATATTATTTCTTTCACTAAAATGCTAACGACTGAATGGGAAAAAGAAAAGATGAAGATAAAAATTAAAGCACACAATACCTATTGCCAAACCAGTTAATAAATTTATTGCCCATTTTTTAGCCTGGTTATAACTAACGTCTTTTTTATATAAATCAAAAATATGCGTTGTATTCATTATCTTTACCCAAACGGCATGAGACCAAATCGATAAAAAAACTGCTAATATTATAAATAGTATGAATTTCAACCACATTGTTGGAAGAAAAATGATGGCAGTTGTGGTCACAGCGATTATTCGAATATAACTGCTCCAATAAGAAGAATTGCGAATAAATACTTTTATAAACAATTCTAAAAACCCAGTTACTCCTGTTCTTTTATGAAAGATCCTTCTAGATTTTCGATTAAATAAAGGTTTTTCCCTCATAGAGTACGAAGGCTTCTCCACCTGCATGGAAAGCTGTAAAATCAGGGAAGTAGAGGATAATTTCGCTTTTTTCTCCTCTATCATCATTTGATCAAAGGAACTTCTTGTTTTTATTTTATAAAAATACACCATTGGATGAAAAATGAACATCATTAATAGGAGAAGAGGAATAAATGGCTTATCTGAAAGCAGCAAAAACCAAATAAAGATCCCGATACAAAATAAAACAACTCGACAGCCGCTTTTCAAAAATTTATTGTTCCATTCTAAAAGAAAAAACTTAAAGAGAATGATCCATAACTTTAAGCTATACAAAGCGAAAAAAAGTTGAACAATTTGTCCCACACTCCAATGACAAACAAGAAATAAATAAGGGAGAGCTAAACTCGTTAAGACTGCTATTCCACTTATATGCTTAAAAATCGAATAAAGATAACCCCATTTTTTCATCCTATTAAAAAGAGAATATTTTTTTATTAAAAAGACTTTATCTGCCTCTAGTACAAATGTATGAATTCGACCTATCCAACAAAAACAATAAAAAAACAAAGAAACGAAAGAGAACGAAATACTTTCCATCCATAAAGGCGGAGTATGCCACCAGCCTCTGTAGATAAAAGAAAAAATAACAACCGCAGGAAGAACAAGATATACGAGAACTGTCCAATCCAAAACCTTTTTTATCACATTGTATTGATAACGGCAGTTTTGGATAAGACGAGTAGAAAAAAGCGTAAAACTATTCATTATCCAGTTCTCCTACAATATGATGAAAACAATCAAATAACGAAGCCTCGTTCCAGCCGCACTCTTCTCTAAAATCCTCTATTGTTCCCTTTGCAACCAATGTGCCATGGTGCATCACCAGAAAACGATCACAGATTTTCTCAGCTGTGTCCAGCTCATGTGTAGACATAATAATGCCAGCTCCCCTGGTTTTTTCCTCCTGAATATAATTCAATAATAACTTCATTGCCATTGGATCTAATCCCATAAAAGGTTCGTCAATAATATAAATATCCGGCTTGCTGATAAATGCAAGTACGAGCATCGCTTTTTGCTGCATCCCTTTTGAAAAAGTCTGCGGAAACTGATGAATATGTTCATGGAGAGAAAACTTTTTTACCAATCGTTCTGCATCTATTCGATATTGCTTTTCCTCTAATCGTTCAACTGCTGCAATAAAATCTAAATGCTCCCATAATGTTAGTTCATCATAGAATACCGGTCTTTCTGGAATATAGCTATATGTATGGCCTTCTGTTATTTTTACGTCTCCTTTCCTATTTGGCAATATGCCAAGTATGCCTTTAATTGTTGTACTTTTTCCAGCACCATTGGATCCGATTAATCCTATTAGTTCTCCTTTTTTCAGCGTAAACTCTATCGTATGAATAATATTTTTATTTCCTTCGTAGCCTGCGTTCTTTAGTTCCACTTTAAGTACATCCATATTTTCCCCTCCCTTACTTTTATACGAATCACGCTTGAAAAAGTTTTTATATTTTCCAATTTTTATAATAAAGAGCTTGAACCTTTCAGAATTCTCAACTATGTACGAGTCTTCTTGTTGCTTTTCATGTAAAATATGAAAAGAGAGAAGAAAGGATGACTATATTGGATTATATTAAACAATTAAGGAACTTAATCGGGAAAATGCCCGTTATTCTTGTCGGTTCTGTTGTTATTCTATTAGATGCAAAAAAGAACATCCTCTTACAGCAGCGAACACATCCAGAAGGAGTTTGGGGTCTTCCTGGAGGATTGATGGAGCCTGGGGAGTCAACAGAGGAAACAGCAGTAAGAGAGGTTTATGAAGAAACAGGGTTGACTGTATCCGACTTACAATTAATCAACGTTTACTCTGGGAAACAATATTATAGTGTCGCTGCAAATGGAGACCCATTTTATTCTGTGACCACAGCCTATTACACTACTAAATACGAAGGTTCCATCCAGATAAATAAAGAGGAAGCAACTGACTTAGCATATTTTTCTTTTGATAATATGCCTCATAAAATGGTTCAAAGCCATCGAAAATTTATAGAAGATTATTTTAATAAATAGGAAGAGAAAAGCTGCCTAATAGAGAGAAAACTCTGTTTGGCAGCTTTTCTTTTATAAATTTTTATCTACTTACTGTTTAATAATTGTATTAATTTGCTGTCCCCAGTTTCTTTTGCATAATCAAGTGCACTGAAGCCATCGACATCTTCTACCTTTATATCCGCACCATTTTCTAATAAAAGACTAATAATCTCTGTATCCCCGTCATAATTATATACAGCATCATGTAATGGTGTACTGTCCAAATATTCATCTTGTATATTAGGGTTTGCACCATTTTCTAGTAGATACTGAACAGCATCTGCATCAAATGAATTTACCGCATAATGCAATGGGGTAGCTCCGTCTATATCTAGTTCATTTACCGCTCCACTTTCTACAATTTCATGATAATCTGGAGTTTCTGTCTCCTCAACGAAAGCTTCATTATCATTAAACCAAGAAAAAGCATGTAATTTCTCTATCTGCTGTAAAGCACCAGCCACTATAGCAATAAATAGAAGCAAAACGATCACTAGGATAATAATGCCTCTCCAAACCCCTTTCTTCGACTCTTTTAATACTTGTCCTTGTTCATGATTATAAAAGCTTTCTATGCTATATATCCGTTTAGGTAAATGAGGATGAGTCGATAGCTTTTCATGAAACCATACAAAAAAGCCGGTTTCTTTCTCTAATTGCTCCATATATACTTGCTTATTTACCTTTTTATACATGTTAGGGCCAATTGCAAGCATCGTTAACGCGTTTTTTGCTGCCTCATATGATTGTATATAATAGGCAGCAGTTCGGTCACAAGTATATTCACACGCACGCAAATAAGCATTTCCTAAAAAGGGTATCCATAAAGCAGGTAAAACAAAAAAGCCCATTTGAACATGCTTTCTCTTTAAATGCGTAAACTCATGCGCAAGAACAAACAATACCTCCTCCTCTGCATCTTTTTCTATACAGTCAAAGATAGAGGAATATAAGACTACCATATTTCTCCTGAAAAATTTTGTAGCAAAAGCATTTAGAAGCCCTTCAGATTCTAATATATAAATATCCGGCATTTTTTTTAAACCTAAATCATTTGCCGTCTTAACTGCCTTTCCATAAAGATTCGGAAATTGATTTTCACTTAATTTTACTCCGTTTCTTCTAATTCCACCCATCATAATTCCATGAAGGAACAAAGATAATGCTGCTAATAGCAGGATTATCACGATTCCGATAATGGAAATCAAAAGAAAAATATAGCCAGTTATACTAATTAATAGAATAATAGCGAAATATATATTTTCCTTCTTATAAACCAAATCATCTTTTCTAAATGTATCCAAAAAATAATCCCCCTCTGTTAAGTCATTCTGATTATATAGGAAACAACTTTTCAATTAAAGGAATTTTTAAACATACTTTCCAGAACAATATACAAAATTTCCGACTATTTGCATAAATCCACTCTAAATCCCATAGTATGTACCATAAGAATGTTAAGAAACAAACAGGAGGTGGTATATATAGAC
>JBDNRM010000223.1:0-7571 GCA_047718615.1 Bacillus sp. (in: firmicutes)
AAAAATAGAGACCAGTACTCTCATAATAGCGACATTAGAGCAGGCTACGAACAATTTATTATCAATGTAATGTCCAGTCCGGGCAGTTGGTGGTTTATTTATCCATTGTTTGGTTGGGGACTTGGTATTTTAGTACATGTTACCTTTACTTTTGTATTTAGTAGATGGGGATTTGAATGGGAAGAGAGAAAAATAAAAGAATTATTATCAAAAGATAGATAAGAGGTTAGTAGTTATCAGTTATCAGGATTTTAAATACAGTATAGAACATTTTATCGATTATTCTGGTCTCCATTTCATTCTTGTAGTTTGCACAAAAATTAGTATGTTTTAAAATTTTCGAGTGGTTTTTTAGAGTTTTCTCTAAAATATGGTTATTATTCCAACTAAACATATGGATTTAAATTGAATATACATAGTTGATAGTCATTTATAAATATAGTTTAGTGACTATTTAATGAGGTGAAATAAATGGTAGAAGAACAAGTAATTATTAAAGTAACAAATTTACGGAAAAAATACGGCGAATTTGAAGCTGTAAAAGGGATATCATTTTCTGTGAAAAAAGGGGAATTGTTTGCTTTTCTTGGCACAAATGGGGCAGGTAAATCTACAACGATTGATATTCTTTGTACACTGCTAAAAAAAACCTCGGGAGAGATCTTTATCGCTGATTATACCCTTGGTGAAGGAAAAGGTAACAATAATATCCGGGAAAAGATTGGGGTTGTATTTCAAGAGAGTGTATTAGATGAACGTTTAACGGTCTATGAAAATATTATTAATCGGGGCCAATATTATCGTTTAAGTAAAAATGAGATTAAGGAAAACTATCATTTTGTATCAGAATATTTGAACCTCTATGATATTAAAGATAAAAAATATGGTGCTTTATCGGGGGGGCAAAAAAGACGCGCGGATATTGCACGTGCTATCATCCATAAACCTAGTATCTTATTCCTAGATGAGCCAACAACGGGGTTAGATCCCCAAACAAGATTATTTGTTTGGAATGCTATTAAGAGGTTACAGGAAGAAACAAATATGACCATTTTTTTAACAACGCATTATATGGAAGAAGCAGTAGTGGCTGATAATGTCGTCGTGATTAAAGAAGGGCGTTTGATCGCAGAAGGTACTCCGAGTCAGTTAAAGGATAAGCATGCTTTTGATAGTTTACATCTCCTATTTAAGGATACTTTTAATCCGGATTCATGGCTCAAAGAAAAACAATTATCTTATACGGTGAAAAACTCTACTTATATCATGCGTTTAACTTCAACTTTAGATGCATATGACATGTTAAAAGAATTAGAGGGGGAAATAGAATCCTTTGAGGTCATAAAAGGAACTATGGATGATGTGTTTATAAATATTATCGAAAAAGGGAGTACCGCCCAGTGAAATCTTTACTTAATTTAGTTAGTAGAAATAATAAAATATACCGTCGTGATCGAACATTATTGCTTTTATCATTATTATCTGTATTTATTGTAATTCTATTGTATGCAGTGTTTTTACAACAAACCCAAATTGATACAATTGAAGATCTTGTGGGTACAACAGATGAATCTAAAGCAATGGTAAATGAGTGGATGGTTGCAGGACTATTATCGATCACCGCTGTCACAACTACCTTAGGTGCATTTGGTATTATGGTGAAGGATAAGGAAAGTAAAAAAACCTACGACTTATTGACGGCTCCCTTATCAAGAGCTACGATACAGTTAAGTTACGTTATTAACTCATTTGTGATTGGCCTTATTTTCTCGTTATTCGCATTTGTTGGATGTGAACTGTTTCTTGTCTTAGCAGGCAGCGAAATGTTGAGTGGCACTGATTTGTTGAAAGCATTAAGCATTATTATTCTTTCAGTTGCCTTATCAAGCTCCGTTAACTTATTCCTAGTTTTATTTATTAACACCCAAAATGCTTTTTCAACATTAAGTACAATCGTAGGGACAGCTATTGGATTTTTATGTGGTGTCTATGTACCAATTGGTGGTGTTCCTAATTTTGTTCAAAATATAATAATGTACTTCCCTATAAGCCATACGGCTGTTCTCTTGCGAAAAGTTTTGATGACAAATTCAGTTCAAACAGTATTTGAACATGCGACACCAGAACAAATCTTAGAGTATAAGAAGCACTATGGAATCGTATACGAAATGAACAGTAAGCTTGTCAGTACAACCTATAGTATCTGGATGATTGTTATCACCATGATTGTCTTCACAATAGTATCTATTATTATATTTAAGAAACAAAATAAATAATAATGAATATTATTTTTTAAGTTCCTAAGTACTTTCAACTTCCCCCTTAACAAAAAAACATTATGTGAGATTCAATTTTATAAGTAAGCGTAAAATAGCTCCCACCTTCATCAAGATGGGAGCCTATAGTATTATTTAGATAACTTATTAAAGACTATGCAATGTACAGGAATTGATGATGACCAAGGATTTCTCCATTAATATAGAGTTTAAATAAAGCCGCTATTACATTAAGCTCAATTATCATAATCGCCTGGGGGACAATCAGCTACTTTAATATGCCGATGGAATTTTTACCCCAGGCAGATAAACCTCAAGTGACAGTTGTTGTTATGGGACAGGGAACAGATTCTAAAACGATCTATTTCTCCTTTAGTGGAAAAACAGATAGATTCTTCGGTTAGTTGAGTTTTATGCCAATATCATATACATAGGGATTGCTTGGTGCTGGAATTTCTTGGGCGGAAGTGACGGTTAATTCGGGAATGGGATTCGCATGGAATGTTGTTTTTGTGATTTTTCCTTTCACTTTTATCCAGGAATCGTTCTTTAGCCCAGCTACATTTCCTTGAAGCATCATTCCATCTACAGAAGCATCGGCAATGCAGCAGGTTATCACAAATCTAGCCAAAACGACTTGATTGGCAGAAAAATCTTTTTCTCGATAAACGAATCCAGTCAATTCCACTTCTTTTCCAATAAACTGATCTAAGTGATTTTCTAAAATCCCCATAGTAGGCACATATCTTTTATCATCTACTTTAATTGTTTTTTCCTGGAAAAGAGTTTGCTGTAATCTATCGTATTCTTTCTGTGTCATGTATTGCTGGGAAGTAGAATACGTATCATTGACTGCTGCTGTATTTTGCGTTTGGTCATTTGATTGTATGGATAAACTATCTTGTTGAGCTTCTGCTTGAGATGAAACAAATTGAATCTCCCGGTTTTTTGCAATCGAGCTTCCAAGTGTATGATCGGAAAAAAGCAAGCCTGTAATAACAGGGATAATAAAAAAAGAATAATAAATAAAGGAGCGAAAAGTGTTTTTTGGCGGTAAATGTTCTGCACAACAATTACAGGAAACCTCGGTAGTTTCCGAAGTGCCAAAGAAAATCTGAATGATTCCAACGATCATTAACAATAAAATGGAAACAGCCAAAAGAGGATACAGTTTGGGTGAAATAAATAAGCTGATATTTCCTGTTAGTAAAAGTTTGAATAAAAGTAAGGAAATGCCGATTAATACAATTCCTCGAAGGTAAGTATGAAATTTAATTCTCGTTTCGCTCATATTGCCACAACCTTTATACGATAATTTCAGCTATCCGTGAAAATAAATAAACAAAACAACATGCTAGGACAATAAAAAGAAGGACAAACTTAAAGCGAAAATAAGCAAAAAGCATAATGGTATTTTTTAAATCAAGTATTGGACCAAACACAAGGAATGCAAGGATGGATCCAAGACTAAATGAGTGATTAAAAGAAGCCGCTACAAACGCATCTGCTTCCGAGCAAATAGACAATACATAAGAAAATCCCATCAGTACAACTGGAGCTATCGTATGGTTTGATCCGATTGCCTCGAGAAAATGCCGATTGATAAAAGTATGGAAAAGGCTTGCCAAGAAAGCACCGATTATAAGGTATTTGCCAGTCTCAAAAAATTCATCACTTATATGTTTAAAGAATTGACGTAATTTACTAGTAACTGCCTCTTGATCAAGATGATCTTGCAGGGTACTGTTTTTTAAAATAGATTTATTTCGGAAAGCCAAATATGTGATGAACCCTATCAATAAGGCAATAAGAAAAGATAAGCCCATTCTTTCGTATACTATTAATTTATTCTGTGGGAAGGCATAATACGTCGATAAAAACACGACAGGATTTAATACAGGTACAGAAAGCATAAATACAATTCCAACATGCTGTGGCAGTCCTTTTTTTATTAACCTTCTGACAACAGGAATAATTGCACATTCACAAATGGGAAAAATAATTCCAAGTAAAGTAGCTGGGAGCATGGCAAGAAATACATGTCTAGGCAATATTTTATGAATCATGTTCTCAGAAACAAACACTTGAATAAAAGTGGATGCTATTACACCTATTAAAATGAAGGGGATACTCTCTATTAAAATACTGAGAAAAATAGTATTAATATTAAAGAAAGAAGTAGGGATGGCAGCAGACAGGTTTATTTTTTTTATATGATCTGAGAAAAAGAACAAATAAAGAAACAACAGCATGAGTAAATGAACAATGGAAAGTTTCATGCCTCTTGATAAAATGGACATCTTAAAATTGCCTCCTTATTTCATAAAATGAATTCTAGTAAATCATATGATAGATTTTTAGACTTTATTCCTAACTAGAGGTTGTTCAAAAAGTCCGGTAAAAATGACACATCGAATTTCTTCGTTGGTTTGCTTCTCCGCTTCTCACGTATTAACTAGAGGTTCTTCCACTAAAAACGCTCACGTCCTGTGAGCAACGTGGAAGTCATCACATCCTGTGAAAGGGTGATGCTAAAGGTGAAACCGCCTCGAACTTCTCGGTCCTTTTTATCCTCTTTTTTGAGCACGCACTACTAAAAATATGCTATGAGCTGGATTATTCTCAACTACATCCTTCAGTTTATGTCATAATTGTGTCTCTCATTTAGGGCAACTTTCTTCTTCCAAAAAAAAATCTATTTTCAATCCGCTCTTCTTCCGTTATAATCCATTATGTCTAAAAAAATATTTTTCTCGTATAATAGCAGGAATATGGCCTGCGAGTTTCTACCGGATGACCGTAAATTATCTGACTACGAGTAAGCGTGTATACGGCATGAACTATTTTAAATAGTTTCTAGCTTAAAAAGAACAGCAGCTTACTTTTGTAGTAAGAGGCTGTTCTTTTTTATTGTAGGATTTCTTCTGAAAAATATTGTTTTTAAAACAAGTAGCAAACAATTAATTAAGAAAATGGCCATTTTATAAAAGGAGCGGGTGAAATTACAATGGATTTATTGAAACAAAAAATTGAAAAAGAAGGCATTGTGTTAAGTGAAAATGTTTTGAAGGTCGATTCTTTTATCAATCATCAAATGGATCCAAATTTGATGAAAGCAATTGGTGTGGAATTTGCAGAAAGATTTAAACAGAATCATATTACAAAAATATTAACGATTGAATCGTCTGGAATTGCTCCTGCAATTATGGCTGGACTTGAGTTAAATGTACCTGTAATCTTTGCAAGAAAAAGAAAGTCATTAACTTTAACAGATGATTTATATACATCAACGGTTTATAGCTTTACAAAACAAGAATCGAATCAAATAACTATTTCTAAGCAATTTATTACAGAAGGTGATCATGTTCTTATAATTGATGATTTTTTGGCAAATGGACAGGCAGCGATTGGGCTTTCTGATCTTGTAGAGCAAGCAAAAGCAAAAGTATGTGGGATTGGCATTTTAATAGAAAAGTCATTCCAGCCTGGTGCAGATGACATTATTGCTAAAGGATATCGTTTGGAATCTTTAGCGCGAATTGCTTCCTTACAAGATGGGAAAGTACAATTTGCGAAAGAACGTCAGAGAGAAAACATTTATTCTGGAGGATACTGAAATGAATAACTCGTTGAAAACATGGTCCATTGGTTTACAGCATGTATTAGCGATGTATGCAGGTGCTGTTCTTGTTCCTTTAATTGTAGGCGGAGCATTAAAGCTTAGCTTTGAACAGTTGACCTACTTAGTTTCCATTGATTTATTAACATGCGGTGTTGCAACATTATTGCAGGTTTGGAAAAATAAATTTTTTGGCATCGGTTTGCCAGTTATGCTTGGTTGTACATTTACAGCAGTAGGACCGATGATTGCAATTGGCAGCCAGCATGGGGTATCAGCTATTTATGGAGCAATTATTGTTTCAGGTATTTTTGTTGTACTAATTTCTTCTTTCTTCAGTAAATTGGTGAAATTTTTTCCACCGGTTGTTACTGGTTCAGTGGTGACTATTATAGGTTTGACGTTAATTCCTGTAGCCATTAATGATATGGCTGGAGGACAAGGAAGCGACCATTTTGGAAGCAACAGCAATTTATTATTATCTTTTGGCGTTTTAGCATTTATTCTTTTACTTAATAAATTTGCTACAGGGTTTTTAAAAACGATTTCTATTTTAGTTGGTTTGGTTGCAGGTACAATCGTGGCTGCGTTAATGGGAATGGTTGATTTTTCTCAAGTGGGAGAAGCTTCTTGGTTTCATGGTTTAAAACCTTTTTACTTTGGAACGCCTACATTTGAAATCTCTTCTATTATCACGATGATCTTAGTAGCGATTGTTAGTTTAATTGAGTCAACTGGTGTTTATCTTGCTTTGGGAGATATAACGAAAAGAGAAATTTCGGAAAAAGATTTATCAAAAGGCTATCGAGCAGAGGGACTTGCGATTATATTAGGAGGAATTTTAAACTCCTTCCCGTATACGGCATATTCTCAAAATGTTGGATTGGTTCAATTAACAGGTGTAAAAACGAAGCAAGCGATTTTTGCAGCAGGTTCAATTTTAGTCGTACTAGGATTTTTACCAAAAATAGCAGCGATTACAACATTAATTCCAACAGCTGTATTAGGCGGCGCGTCTATTGCCATGTTTGGCATGGTGGTTGCTTACGGTGTCAAAATGCTTGGACAAGTTGACTTTAATCAACAAGGCAATCTGTTGATTATTGCATGTGCCATTGGGTTAGGCTTAGGAGTAACTGTTGTTCCTGATATTTTTAAAGGACTCCCACAAGGCATCCGCATCTTAACACAAAGCGGAATCGTAGCAGGAAGCGTAACAGCAATTGTGTTAAATATCCTATTTAACATGCTGCCAAACTTCCGTGTTAAATCAGTAAAAGTAGAACAACGAAAAGCAGGATAACTCTCTATTGAAACAGCTCCTTGTTCATTCTTAGAATAAGGAGCTGTTTTCATGTGAAGTGAAAGGATACAATCTATAGGTAAAATAAGTCCCCCAGCAACCTGCAGAAAGCAACGTGAATACCGATTGCGGATTCATTGAGAGTGTAAGAAAGCCTCTTTCAAGGATAGATACCCATGCAAACAAAATTTGCACCATGCACCATGGCATACGAAAAGAAGAAGCATTCAATTTTGTTTACGATCTAAGTTTGAAGCAGAGAGCAGTCAGAATACACGAAGACTCCCGTGGGAATGCGAGAAAGACGAGACCCCGCAGCGCAGCGAGTTATAATGAACGAAACTAGCCCCATACTCGTAATTTCGTAGGTTAA
>JBDNRM010000224.1:0-7513 GCA_047718615.1 Bacillus sp. (in: firmicutes)
ATGCAATTAAATGGATTAAATATGATATCTTACAAATTCAATCAGTACTCAATTCTAGGCTACTATTAAAAAGAAAAGTAGGAACTTAAAGTAAATTTGAATTTCACCACATTATTTGAATAATTCAAGGGTCGATCAGATTATTTCTACCTGCAATCCCTTTTTTATTCCTCATTGGTAATTGGAAATTGAATTTTAAAGGTTGAACCGATATGAAGTTTGCTTGAAATATGGAGCTTGCCATGCAGGCTATTAATGATTTGAATTGCTGCCATCATGCCTAAGCCAGTTCCTTCCCTTCCTTTGGTTGTAAAATAGGGTTCTCCGATTCTTGATAGCTGCTCTTTTGTCATTCCTGTTCCAGTATCGGTAATGGTCAAAATAAGTTTATTATTTTCAGTTCGTGTAACAATCGTAAGCGTTCCACTATCAGGCATTGCTTCAATACAATTTTTGCAAATATTCAACAAGCACTGTTTTATTAACTGGGATTCCCCTTTTATGAAAACAGAGTGAATACTTGTTTTAACTGTGACATTATTCATCGTAGCAAGTGGACTAATTATATCCACAATTTTAATTAATTCCTCTTTTATATTCAGCAATTCTATATTTTGAGGAGAGGGTTTAGCAAAGGTTAAATAGTCACGGATGATTTTATCAGCACGGTCTATTTCACCGATAGAAATAGATAAGTATTCTTTTCTTTTTGCCTCATCAACATCCATTTGGTTCATCAATTGTAAAAAACCTTTTACTACAGCTAAAGGGTTTCTTACTTCATGGGAAATGGAGGAAGCTAGATGGCTAACCATTTCTATTTTTTCGGAGCGTATTATTTTTTGGTTAATATAAATGCTTTCATGAAATACTTCAAATAGATAAACGATTAGTAAACTGGCAATAAGGGTAATCATTAGATAATAAATAATAAACATTTCTTCTATGGAAATATGAAAATAATAAATGGATAACAATACAGAAAAAATAGAACTAAAGAACGAGATTAAGGTGATAGAGGCTATTCTTTTCTTTTTTGAATAAACGTAAAACTTTTTTGTAAGAAAAAGCAATAAAACCAAAGTGGACAGAACTACTATCGCAGTTGCTACTGATCCCACTCCACCATATAAAGATCGATAAAGAATGGTGATGATTGCTAAACAGATACTTGTTACCGTCCCTCTATATAAGCTTCCCATGACAAGTGCAATTAAACGAAGATCAAAAAAATAATTGGTTAAAATAGTTATCGGAAAGGTAATGCAGCTAACAATAGCTAAGGAGAAGGTAAGAACATTAAGGAAATCCTTTGTAGATTTAGATAAATGGTTTAATTTTAATTCAATAATTAATGGGATAAATAATGTAAATACAATTAAAAAAAGTACATTTAATAATAATTCACGCAAACCAAACATACGATGGATCTTCCTCCTAGATAGTCGCAACTCTTTGCATCCATTCATTGAAAATAGTAAAAAGCAATGAATTCTCTTGAAATAAGTTTTTTCCGATAAGTATACTAAAGATAATGGTAGTACACTTTAAAAAATTATGGTATATTACAACATGTATTTTTAAAGAATTATTTAGGTTAGAATGACATACTAACTAATAGAGTGTGAACGCGCACTTTAATAAAAAAATAATCTATCCTCTTATTTTTATAATAGTATGTTAGTGAAAAAAAGTATATGGAGTTGAAAAATAAATGTTGCATCAATTCTCAAGAAATGAATTAGCGATTGGAAAAGAAGGATTAAACATTGTAAAAAACAGTACGGTTGCTGTTTTAGGTATAGGTGGAGTTGGTTCTTTTGCGGCAGAAGCGCTTGCTAGATCTGGTGTTGGAAAGTTAATCTTAATTGATAAAGATGATGTTGATATAACCAATGTAAACCGACAAGTAATCGCATTATTATCCACGGTAGGTCGTCCAAAAGTAGAAATTATGCAAGAAAGAATTGCCGATATAAATCCTGAATGTGAAGTTATAGCATTAAAGATGTTTTATACCGAAGAAACATATGAAGAAATTTTTGCATATGGTCTAGATTATGTAGTGGATGCTTCTGATACGATAAGCTACAAAATTCATTTAATGAAAGAATGTTTGAACCGTAATATTCCGATTATTTCTAGCATGGGTGCTGCTAATAAAATGGATCCGACTCGTTTTCAAATAGCGGATATAAGTAAAACGCACACAGATCCAATCGCAAAAGTAGTTCGAACTCGTTTAAGAAAAGAAGGAATTCGTAAGGGAATCCCTGTTGTGTTTTCAGATGAGAGTCCTATTATTATTCGAGAAGATATTCGAAAAGTGGTTGGAAAGGATGATGCGGCAATACGAAAAGCAAAAATGCCTCCGTCTTCCAATGCTTTTGTGCCATCTGTTGCTGGTTTAATTATGGCAAGCCATGTAATGAAAGAGCTATTAAGTGATATTAAAATTACAAGAGTAAAAGATGAGAAATAATCTGAGATCCCTCCTTGGCTAAGGAGGTTTTTTTTCGTTATAAAAATTAGAGGCGTGAAGGTGTTTTCTATAATGTTAGGCTACCTTGAAAAGAGACTTTGGCTCTCTCAATAAGTCCGCAGCCGGAATACACTTCGCTTTCCTGTGGGCGAGCGTCGAGCCTCCTCGCTGCGCTGTGGGGTCTCGTCTTTCTCGCATTCCCACGGGAGTCTTCGTGTATTCTGACTGCTCCCTGCTTATAAATTTAAGAAAACAGCTTTTACTCATATTTCATGGTGTGAATTTTTATTAGCGAGTTGTCTACTCTGCTTGAAATCAAGATCTGTATTGTGTAGTAGTGGTTACAATGGATAATGAGAAAATAAAAAGAAAGTTGATTTTTTATTGACGTATCAGAATGTATTAGTGTACTATTTATATAGTACACTAATACATTCGTTTGCGAGGGGAAATTATGAATGCTTTTAAAGGATTATTAAAAAAAGATTTAAAGTTATCTAAAACGGTTTTTTATACGTTTTTGATTATGATGGCAATTGTTATTGCGGCTGGGATTGGATTTTCTGGATATTATAAAAGCTTTGATATTGTTGCAGCTATATCATTAGGTTTGGTAATGGTACAATTCATGTATTTTCCAATTTCTATTTTCACTACTTTACGAATCGAAGGCAAAACACAATTATGGCTTCATAACCCAAACAGCAGTACCCTTTTGCTTTTTTCAAAACTTCTGTCTAGTTTGATATTTGCTGTCCTTTCGCTTGTTATCACTATCATTATTGCAAGCATCTGTCTACCAATGACAGAACAATTGAAACTATCTATTACAAGTGCTGACATACTGTGTATGGGAATTGTTTTCCTTTGGTTCTCTACTTATATCAGTATATGGGTTGTTTTTTATTGGGTCGTTTATCATTCTTTAGCAAAAATCACATGGATGAAAAAAATCAGATGGTTGCTGTTAATTATCTTTTGGAATGTTTGGAGTGGATTCACGTATTTGCTTGATAAATTATCATTTATAAAAGAGCTCAAACAAATGAGTATCATTAAATTAGGGAAGGCATTTCAGTTTCAAACGAGTAATTCTTCTTTTAGTGCTGGAATGGAATCGACAGAAATATCTCTTGCAGTAATTGGAGGCTATCTTTGTGTAGCCATCATTCTATTCCTTATCTCTTCTTGGTTATTGGATAGAAAAGTGGAGGTGTGATGTAAATGGCAGATGACTATCAGGCAGCAAGACCGATCTACATGCAAATTGTCGATAAAGTTCTACTGCAAGTGGCACGAAAAGAATTAATGCCTGGACAGAAGCTGCCCTCAGTCAGAGAGATGGCGATTGACTCAGGGGTTAATCCAAATACAATTCAAAGGACGTATAGTGAATTAGAAAGAATGCAATTGGTTGAAACCAAAAGAGGGCAAGGAACGTTTATTACGGTAGAGAAGGAAATAATAGCAGAATTGAGAGAAAGACTTCAATTTGAAGTAGTCGATCAATTTATAAAGAAAATGAAGGACTTAGGCTTGACAGAAAAGGAAATAACACATCAGTTAACTGCATATTTAAAAGAAAAGGAAGGGGAGTAATCCGTGATTTTATTCAGGGAGGTTACGAAAACATACGGGAAAGAAGTAGCATTGGATCATGTGAATTTACAATTGGAAAAAGGCAAAATCTACGGATTGGTCGGGGCGAATGGGAGCGGGAAATCTACAACATTAAAAATGATAGCAGGGTTGGTTCAGCCGACTTCAGGCCAAGTAGTAGTGAACAAAAAAATTGCAACCCGCAAAATAGCAAGCGATGTTGCCTACTTAACAGAATTAGATATGTTTTATGATGGATTTACGGTAAAAGATATGATAGCATTTTCTGCATCTCAGTTCCCTGATTTTCAGCAAGACAAAGCAGCTGAATTAGTCAAATTTATGAATCTCGACTCTACTAAAAAGATAAAAAATCTTTCAAAAGGAAACAGGGGAAGATTAAAGCTAGTTATCTGTTTAAGCCGAAATGTGCCGGTTCTTTTATTAGATGAACCATTCTCTGGACTTGATCCAATGGTAAGAGAATCAATCGTAAAAGGGATCTTAACCTATATCAATTTTGAAGAGCAGACTGTTATTATTGCTACACATGAAATAACAGAAATGGAGCCTCTTTTGGATGAAATGATCGCCATAAATAATGGCAAGGTTATTGGGCAATATCCAGTAGATCAGCTACGAGAAGAAAAAGGTCTAACTGTATTAGACTGGATAAAAGAAAATATTAAACATTCATATTAAATGACAGGAAGGTGAAAAGGTTGGCAAGTTTAGTTGAAATAAAAAATGTTTCCAAAGTTATCAAAGGAAAAAAGATTATTGACTCGTTAAGCTTTAATGTAGAAGCAGGAGAAGTGTTTGGCTTTTTAGGTCCAAATGGTGCAGGGAAAACGACAACCATTCGTATGATTGTTGGGTTAATCAGCATGAGTGAAGGCGATATTTATATTAACAAGGAAAGTGTTCGCAAAAACTTCGAGAAGGCTGTTCAACATGTAGGAGCAATCGTTGAGAACCCGGAAATGTATAAGTTTTTAACTGGTTATCAGAATCTAATTCATTATGCTCGTATGATAAAAGGGATTTCAAAAGAAAAAATTATGGAAGTAGTCGAATTAGTCGGATTAAAGAGTCGCATCCATGATAAGGTTAGAACCTATTCACTTGGAATGCGGCAAAGACTCGGACTCGCACAAAGCCTGCTTCATGATCCGAAAGTTCTTATACTGGATGAACCGACAAACGGATTAGATCCTGCTGGAATTCATGAAATAAGAGATCATTTACGAATGCTTGCAAGAGATCGGAATATGGCAGTTATTGTTTCAAGTCATTTATTATCAGAAATGGAAATGATGTGTGACCGTATTGGTATTATTCAAAAAGGACAATTAGTCGATGTGCAGTTAGTAAAAGATTTTGTTCATGTAAAAGAGAAGATGTATCAGATAGAAGTGGACCAACCGGAGCGAGCGTTAGAATTGATTGAAACGAGCTTTCCGGAAGTAAAATGGAAACAAAATGAAAAGGGATTGGAAGCTGTATTAACAAGAGAAGAATTGCCAACAATTATTAAACAGCTTGCGGTCAATGATATTCCGATTTATGGAATCAGCGAAATGGCAAAAACATTAGAAGAGCGCTTCTTAGAAGTAACAAACGCACAGGGGGGAGAATAGATGGTACAGCTTATACGTAATGAATGGATGAAAATTTGGAAACGTCCAGCAACCATTGTCATGGTGATTATCTTGCTGCTTATCGTTGCTGTTGTCGGTGCATTTATGAAACATCAGGAAAGTGGTTTAAAGGTTCCTGATAATGATAATTGGAAACATGGATTAGAGATGGAGAATAAAGGATATAAAGAACAGTTAGAAAATGGCAGCCTGCCACCGGAATCAGAGAATTATTATAAAAAGGAAATAGCCGTTAATGAGTATCGTATCGCACATAATATCTCTACTAATGTTGATTACTCCGTTTGGGATTTTGTTCAAGATGGTTCGCAGCTGATTGTGCTGGCAGGATTGTTTACCATTATTATTGCAGCGGGAATTGTTGCAAATGAATTTAATTGGGGAACTGTAAAGTTATTATTGATTCGCCCTATTAGCAGAACGAAACTGCTGTTATCAAAGTATATTACAGTAGTACTATTTGGTTTTCTTATGCTTATAGTGTTATTCGTTTTCTCGTTCATTCTAGGAGCAGTGCTATTTGGATTTCCAGAACATTCTTATCCATATTTAGCCTACTATAACGGTTCCGTTAAAGAGCAGAGCATGATTATTCATTTAATCATCTATTATGGACTAAATTCAATCAGTGTTCTTATGCTGACAACGATGGCATTTATGATTTCGTCTGTGTTTAGAAACAGTTCACTTGCTATTGGTGCTTCCATCTTCTTAATGTTTATGGGTAGTACACTCACAATGATTTTAGCAGGGAAATTTGAATGGGCAAAATATATACTATTTGCTAACACGAATTTGACTTTATATTTTGATGGAGCTCCAATGGTTAGTGGAATGACGTTAACTTTTTCCATAGTTATGCTGATTATCTACTTCCTATTGTTTCATCTTCTTGCATTTTATGTGTTTAAGAAAAGAGATGTAGCAGCTTAGTTTGGGTCACAGTGACTACCCGAAATAGATTAAAACTTGTCGAATTCTGACAGGCTAGAAGAATCTTAATTTCTGCGCCTGTCCTATGTTAGGGTAGTAGTTTAGTAGAAGGTAAGATCCATTTTCTGTAAGAGGAGAAAAGCGAAGAAATAGTAAGTGGAAAAAACGAAGGCTCCTTAAAAGAGGAGTCTTTCTTTGGGTATTAATGAATCGGGTATCTTAACTTTGAGTCACAGTAACGAGCCAAATCAAACAATACGAAAAAACCTTCCTTGTAGTGGAAGAATAAGTATGAATTAAAACAAAATAAAGCAGCGGTTAGCTTCCAAAACGGATTAATAAAGAATAATTTTGCCTATGACAGCAGCAATAACTTAAGCACCATCGACTATACAAAAGGAAGCGAAACAGCGCCAACCTTATCTTTTGGTTACACCTACGACAAATCTGGCAATATTAAAACAGAAACAAGTCGAAATGGTACCGCACAATACGTTTATGATGCGAATAATCAATTAATCAAAGAAACATTGCCAAACGGTTCTACGAATGAGTTTCAATACGATAAAGTGGGCAATCGAACCAAGCTTATTCAAAATGGCACAGAAACGAATTATACGTATAATCATGGGAATCAGGTTGTAACGATTTAGCGAAATCAGAGAATAATTTATGTTTTTATGAGATTGGAATTGATAAGGTAAATGAAGATTTATACAATAAATTTTTACTAGATATCATTAAAAACTTGAATCCACCTACTATCTATATAATTTTTAGTGAAATGGAATACAATGTACAAATAGTAAAGGGGAATTTAAAATCGTTAGGTTAGGTT
>JBDNRM010000225.1:0-7512 GCA_047718615.1 Bacillus sp. (in: firmicutes)
CAATAATAGTTGTACGAATAATGTTAATAATCAAGAAAAATCCGTTAATGTATCTGCAATTAATAAAAAAATGAAGTAATTATACATCAAATTAACATAAAAATTGCTTAACCCTTTTGTTAAGTAATTAAATCTTAAAGATAAAATTAACAATAAAAGCTGCACTAATAATATACATAATCCAGTGTATCTCTTTCGCTTTCCCTGTAAATAATTTGATAAAAGTATACGATAGGAAACCAAATGCCAGACCTTCTCCAATACTAAAGGTTAAAGGCATTAGAATAATTGTCAGAAAAGCAGGCACAGCATCCGTAAAATCAGCAAATGAAATATTCTTGATTTCTTCCATCATAAACGCTCCTACCATGATTAAAATGGGAGCTGTTGCAAATGCGGGTATAATACTTATTAATGGGGTAAACAAAATACTAAGCAAAAACAGAAATGCGACTACAAGCGCCTTGAGTCCTGTTTTTCCTCCTTCAGCGATGCCTGTAGCATTTTCAACATATGCATTCATTGCTGTAGATCCCATAGTTGCGCTTGCCATCGTAGCGATAGAATCTGCCATAAGCGCTTTATCCAACCCTTCAATTTCACCTTTGGCATTCATTAATCCGGCTTTCTTAGATAATCCAACCATAGATCCTAAATTATCAAATAATTCAACTAATGTGAAGGAGAAAATAATCGAAAAAAGACCATATTGAAGAGCAGCTTTAATATCCATTTGTAAAAATGTTTCAGACAAACTTGGAAGCGAAAACGAAACAATACTGTTAACATTTTTCGGAACTTCAACAATTCCCCATATCATCCCTAGAATCGAAACAAACAAGATGCTAATAATTGCTGCACCTTTAATCTTTCGTGCAGTTAGAACTGCTGCAATAATAAAACCTATTAAAGCAAGTAAAGGTTCAGGTTTTGTAATTTGTCCAAGGGCAACAAAAGTAGCGTCATTACTGACAATAATGCCTGCTTGTTTAAAACCAATAAATGCGATAAATAACCCTATCCCGACCGCAATTGCACTTTTTAAAACGGAAGGAATCCCTTCAATAATTTTTTTGCGCAAACCAGTTAAGGTAAGAATAAAAAATACCATTCCAGAAATGAATACAGCACCTAATCCTGTTTGCCAAGTTAAACCTTGCCCCAAAACAACGGTATAAGCAAAAAAAGCATTGAGTCCCATTCCAGGTGCTACTGCAATTGGCATATTAGCCCACAATGCCATCAGAATCGTTGCGAAGACACTTGTAAAAATTGTAGCTGCAATTGCTGCTTCTTTTGGAATTCCTGCATCTGATAAAATGGATGGGTTCACAAAAATAATATAACTCATCGTCATAAAAGTTGTAATACCAGCAAGAATTTCCGTTTTCACATTAGAGTTACGCTTGCTTAAAAGAAAAAATTGATCCAACCAGTTTAGAGAAGAATTGGTTTCTGTTTGTTGTTTCTCCAATTTTTTATGTAAAGACATGTGTTCCTCCCATGTTTTAATTCTTTTCCTTATACTGCTTCTATTCCTTTTTTCTTCTCTATTAGAAACACGTTAAGGATCTATGTTTTTCATACACTGATAAAAGCATCAGCGCCCAATAATCACAGTCGATTACTTTAGCCGGTGGGCGCTGAATGAACGAACGATTCTTTTAGTAAGCTGCTTCTTTTTTCTTTTTTTCCTCACTGCCGAATGTTACTCCGATTTTCCCAAGCCATGTTCTATAAGCAATGCTGACACGATCGGGAATTAGATGAAGCTCTGCTTGTAAATCCAACGGCAATTCCTCAGGTTTTTGACTTTCTACAATAGCTGTATCTTGTTCAATAATAAGCTGTTGAAAATCAGTAAAATATTGATCTGGTGTATCAAAAGCATAGTTTCTGGATACTAAAGCAAATACGGTTGATTTTCTTTCCTCTTGGGGAAGAACCGTAAATAACATGGCAAAAATTTCTCCGTTTTCATAATTAACCTTTTTTAACCGAGCAACAGTTGGCGCTAAAATCTCAAATGTATAATGAAGGGTCGTATAATTTCCTGTCCCATCAGCATCTGCATACACAGGGATTTCATCAGAGACATATCGATTTTCTTTCCAGTGAACTTTGTAATCTGGTATTTCAGCATGGTTCGAATCACCAAGACTCCCCTCATGAACAAATGCTAAATGACTGACATCTAAAAAGTTTTCCACTACTCGAGGTGCAGCAGCATTAAAGGTATGTGGGTTGGCAAACACAGTTCTAAATGAAGAGTCAGAAAATTCGCTGTATTCAACAAGCGCATCTTCACTATCAGACTCATCATTAAGTAATTTCACCCAAATTAATCCGTATTTCTCTGTCGCTTGATATACCTCTGCTTTTGCCTTTAATGGAATCGCTCTGCTTGCAGGCTGTTGTGGTATTTTCACACATTTTCCATCCGTTTTATATTCCCATCCATGATAAGGACAGACAATACAATCATTTTCTACTTTGCCTAATGATAATGCAGCACCGCGATGTATGCATAAATCTTTAAAAACATTAATCCCTTTACTTGTTCGAAAAAGAACAATGCGCTCCTCTAAAAGTACAACTGGCATTGGTTTTTCCGTTAATTCATGTGAATAAGCAACTGGCTGCCAATTACTAGCTAATACTGGATCTTTAAACATCTCTTTCCCTCCATCACTTGTTTGGTGTTTTGTTCAATAATCTATTTAATACGATTACTTTTTTATCTAAGAGATTATTCATATTTTGATGGATCACCATCAAAGCATTCTTCCGCTACTTTTATAGAATCTGTCGGGCACCCTTCTTGTGCATCAATTACATCATCAATAAAATCTTCTTCTATTTCCACAGTGCCTGTATTATTATCATTAAATGCTTCAGCCAGTCCTTCGTCATCATAATCAAATATTTCTGGAGCAGCTGCCCCGCACGCCCCGCATGCAATACAAGTTTCTTTATCTACTATTGTAAATGTACTCATCTTTATACCTCCCCTTACATAATTATGCAAATATAGATGTACTATGCTGTGGTTGGACTCTTGCCTTTGGATCTAAATAAGATTTAGCATTATTAACAGCTGTTGGTGCTTCACCAAAACCGGTTGCAATCAATTTAACCTTTCCATCGAATGTACAAACATCTCCTGCTGCATACACTCCAGGAATATTCGTTTCCATTCTAGAATTGACAACAAGTGAGTTTTTCTCCATTTCTAATCCCCAATCTTTAATTGCTCCAAGGGATGAAACAAATCCAAAGTTTACAATCACATCATCTACTTCAATAACTTCTTTCGTGTTTTCTTTCACTTTTTCTAAAACTACTGAGTTTATGCTACTTTCATTTCCAATA
Source organism: Bacillus sp. (in: firmicutes) (assembly GCA_047718615.1). Classification (GTDB taxonomy): domain Bacteria; phylum Bacillota; class Bacilli; order Bacillales; family Cytobacillaceae; genus Niallia. The sequence continues at coordinate 3,373 of JBDNRM010000225.1, forward strand.
AATTCTACCGGTACATATGGTGTTTTAACTGTAACCTTTGAAGCATTCAATTGTTCCACACTATGTTCATGTGCACGGAATTTATCTCTTCGATGTACAAGAATGACTTCTTTTGCAATTGGCTCTAACATTAGCGACCAATCAACAGCAGAGTCTCCTCCTCCGCATACCATTACTGTTTTGTCGCGAAATTTCTCTAAATCATCTATAAAATAATGAAGGTTTTCTTTTTCATATTTTTCTGCTCCTTCAAGCTCTATCTTTCTTGGCTGGAATGCCCCATTTCCAGCTGTAATGATGATTGTTTTTGTTAAATGCTCTTCTTTATCCGTTGTAAGCTTTAGAATTCCATCTGCTTGCACTTCCATTTTTTGTGCTACTTGCTCCAAACAAATCGTTTGATCAAATTGAGCCATTTGCTCTTTTAACCCATTAATTAATTCTTGTGCACGAATTTTCGGAAACCCAGCAATATCATAAATATATTTTTCGGGGTATAAAGTAGAAAGCTGGCCTCCAAGCTGAGGTAAACTTTCAATAATTTTCACAGATGATTTCCGCATTCCTCCGTAAAAGGAAGCAAAAAGACCAACTGGTCCTCCCCCAATAATCGTAATGTCATAAATATTCGTGTCTTTTTTCATTGTGTAAACTCCTTTTATTTTTCCTTTTTTCTACTCTGAAAAGAGACTTTGGCTCTCTCAATGAGTCCGCAGCTGGTGTATAGTTCACTTTCCATGGGGCGGGAGCCGAGCTTTGCTTCTCGGCTGTCCCGCTAACCCAATAGGATTCTTCGTGTATTCCGGCTGCTTCTTGCTGAAAATAGTAGAATCTGCTTCTTTTCACATGCATGATGCAAATTTTATTGCGTGGATTGTCTCCCTTAACTTGTATAAACATCTCCCAGTCCAAGCTTTTTCAGCGTTTTACGATAACCAATGGATGTTTTATCTGCCATGATATGTGCTTCCATTTGAAGATCAAGCGGTAAATCTTCTGGCTTCTGATTTTCTACCATCTCTCTATCCTCGATAAATACTTCTAAATTAAATTTATATACGTCTTCAATTGATCCATCTTTATCAAAGTTTCTCGCAATTGGAACAAACAAACGAGTTTCTCTTGCTGAAATAGGACAAGCAGCATTCATAATCCATAATTCACCATCATCTGGGAAATAAACTTTTAAGGTTGCTGTAAAAGGTGGATATACATCAAATACTCGAAGCCATTCAAAATCTTTCGGTGCTTTATCTTGCACACCTTTTGGATAGTTGCTTACAGCACTTATATATCTAGCTTGAAGACCGTAATCTGTCGTTTCTACTGCATATTTTGGAACAATTGGGTTGTTCCGATCACCAAATGTACTTGTATGCACCCAAGCAAAGTGAGCTACATCAAGGAATCCTTCCATTTGACGTCCGGCAGACCCATTAATATCAAAGTTAGGACAGACAATTTGCTGGAAGTTTTCATCGTCCCACGCTTCAAACTTTGGAATATTGTCCTCTTCCCCTGTTAACGATGTCCATACTAATCCGAATTTTTCGACAACTGGAAATACAGCCATACATAATCGAGGGTTAATTTTTGCATCGGGATGTGCAGGTATCGATGTACATTCACCTGTTGTCGCATAACGAAATCCGTGATATGGACAAACAATTTCTTCATCTTCTACCCAGCCCATGCTTAAAGGAACCCCACGGTGCACACATAAGTCTCTCGCAACAACAATGGTACTTTTTGTACGATAAACAACTAAGTTGACATCAAGCAACTTCACTGATAATGGTTTTTCCGTTACTTCTGAACTTTGTGCAACTGGATAGTAATATTTACTTAAAACTGCCCAATCCTCTTTACTAAATGTGCAATCACGGGGATATGGTGCTGTATTGCGGTTATTTTGTACGGTAGTATTTTCAGTCATATTAAAACTCCCTTTCTATTTGAAAACTTTTTTGGATAAGGATGAACAAAAAGAGCCGTGAAAATAGAAGAGTTCATTTGAAACTCAACTCCAATTTCCACGGCTCTTCCTTTCTGTAAACAGAAATTAAGCATCCATTTGTTTATTTCTAACCAGCGGCAGAGAAAACGTTATAACGAGTTCACTGCAGCTGCTATTACTCCACTATTAACTTTTCAAAACAAATAACAGTACAGGAACTTCCTATATCGGGTTCATAATCCCTAAATAAAGAAGTAATCTTCAAATCAAGTTCGTGTTCTATCTTCTCTTTTAATAGTTGTTTATACTTCACTGATACGGCAGCATCCATGGATAAAACCAATCCAGCATATTGATCCCCTAAAGCATCCAGAGCAGGCATCCTTTTTGTGCTTGCCATAATCAGTACCTTATTTCCAACTATTTCAATTTTTTGATTATGAACACCTGTATTAAAAATATCTTGATTTGTTTCATTAAAAATTGCTGCTAATTGTTTTTTAAAATTTCGATTCACTTTAATTCACCTTGTTTCGTTGTATTTATACTACTAGCACAGGAGAAACCCGTCTACTGTTTTGTCAGATAATCTGACAACATTTTTCAATTTTTCGAATATTAACATTCATTTCTCCTACATAGGTTGTCAATAAATCCTTTTTTGAAGCATATCTATTGCTTTATTTCTCGCTTTCTTTTTTTTTTTGGACATATTCTTTTGAATATAGAAAATACTATAAGAAAAGCGCAGTGCTACACAGTTGAACATTTTATAATTATTGGAGGTTTTTATGGGATTTGTCGGACTTTTTTTCCTTACTTGGCTTGTTATTTTATTTTTTCTCACATTAAAAAACAAAATTGGACTTATTGAAAATACCATCATTTTTCTTCTTTTATTTATTATTAGCGTAAATTTCTCTTGTATTGTCGCTGAAGAGATGTAATGAATGACTATCTCAAAAAAAGCATTAGATTATTCTGGATATTTATTAAAACGGAGTATTATTATTCCAATGATTGTATTAATTGGACTGCATTTTTATGTCAAAAGTCGAACAACAGGAAAAAAAATTCTTTCAATTTTCATTTCCGTTTCTCTCTTGATCTGTTTAACCTGGTTTGCAAACTATGCAAAGGTAATAAATTATACAAAATGGAATTACTATTCTGATGCTGTCTATTTTGGTATTCTACATTTGCTTGCCATAGCTGTCTATAAAATATACAAAAAAATACAAAAAAATGTGGTGAAACCATTATGATTATGTATGAACATTTCGATAAAAATGAAATTTATTTATTAACCCTATTGCTGATTGGCTATGGAGCTGTTATTCTTTTGCCTAAAATATTGCCATGGAATATCAGTACTTTATTTTTAGTATGGGGACTCGCTGCTACTACTCTTTTTGACTTTACCATTGGCGGCGGATTAATGGATTATTATAAAGTGAATGACTCTAACCATTATGAATTATTTGATTTTCTTTACTATTTGGTGTTCCCGCCAGTCAGCTATTTATTTGTTTATATTTATGAAAAATTAAAGATTAACAAAAAAAGCATTTCTTTTCTTATTTTTGTTTTAGTTTGGAGCTTATTAGGATTACTGATGGATTGGGTATCAACCAAAATGGATGTCATTTTTTATCAAAATGGCTATAAAGGCTACCTCTCATTTACCGTATTTTTAAGTATACAAACGATCACTGCTTTGTATTATGAATTAGTGAGAAAAAAAAACCAGACTGCTGGTTGTGAGACATATGTAAATAAATAATAGGTAAAGACGAACATGCTCTAATTTAGCACGTAAATGGTTACTTCCTTATACTGGTTATTTATGTTTTTTAATCTAGTTAACTCAAACTTCGCGGTTATAAATTCTTCTTCATATATTGCTATAACTTGGTTTAGAGCAATGAGAAAGGATGATTGATTAATCTTGTAAACATTATTCCTTATAAATAGGGGCAAGATTCTCGTTTCAGGATGCTCGCTTTCCGTGGGGCGTGCGATGAGCCTCCTCGGCGCAAGCCTGCGGGGTCTCATCTAACCCGCTAATCCCACAGGAGTCTCGCACCTTCCACTCCAATCAAGCCGTTTTGATCCATTAGTTGCTGTCGTTGAACTGGTGAAAACATCCATCTGATAGAATAGACTAAAAGCTGCACATTTTG
>JBDNRM010000226.1:0-7506 GCA_047718615.1 Bacillus sp. (in: firmicutes)
ATTAACCTACGAAATTACGAGTATGGGGCTAGTTTCGTTCATTATAACTCGGAGCATGCTCCTGCGGGGTCTCGCCTGTCCCGCAAATCCCATAGGAGTCTTCGTGTATTCCGGCTGCTCCCTGCTCGTATACTAACAACAATCTTATTAAACTGCCTATTTTGATTCTTCATGGTGCAAATTTGTTTGCATGGGTGTCTTACCCTGAAAATAGGCTTTGGCTCACTCAATGGGGTCCGCAGCCTGCATACACTTCGCTTTCCATGGGCGGGCGTCTAAGAATTTTAAAAAATATAACCTTATTTAGTGGAATATAAATGAAAGCTTTAAGTGATTTACTAGTATAAGAAGAAAAATCCTCAAAGATTGCAAATTTAATTTTGTAGTTAATGAATTTTTAAAGGATACCGCCTGCGAGTTTTGTATGGAGATTAAAGAATTCTTCTGAAATTCCATCTTTGTTTCGTGTAATTCGGTTACTGCCGGTTTCGCTACTAAGAGTCATTAAAAAAATCCAACGCACTTTGTTCATCAGATAAAACAATTGAATCTGCACGAGCAATTATAATAATATGTCCATTCATTTCTGTCATTGTTATATTCTGAATAAGCTAGAGGCTATGCGCTTGAACTAATGATGGACTATTGATTCGTCATAATACCTGCTTCTTGGAGCTTTACTAATAGCTTGTTAAAGTCTGCTACTAACTCAGGTAATGTAGTTGCAGTAGAATTAGCTTGGTGTTCTATCTGAAAACTAACCTCGTCGGGTTGTATCTTAACTAGAGAGCCTAATCCGGGTATTAACTTTTTAGCCTCGTGTGTCATAGTTATCACCTCTTTTGCATTACTCCTAAAAAAGTACATGAATTTCATTACATCTCTTTATCGTACTTGAAGCGGTAATAAGTGCAATATGCAACAATAAACAGATAAGAAAAAAACAATAGCAATACCACTATTAAATCTGTACCCATCAAGGCAATTGAAAAGAATAACGCTCCAAACACAAAAACCATCATGTCATATGCTTTCGCTTTTGCCTGATTTGCGATTGCTAAATTACGCTCATCTTTCGTGTCTATCTCCAGTTGTTTTGCTGCGGCAGGAGCACTTTTCATAGCGTGTTGAAGGATTATTTCTCCTATACCGTGACCAAAAATAACACAGCCCACCCCAACACAGATATAAGGCATTGCTACTAGCATACCTTGTGGATCTTCAATTGTTTTGATGAAGTACAGACCACCTATTAGTAGTCCGACACCTATAGCGGTAAGAATATAAGCGGAAATAGATTTTTTCATACCTTTTCGTCCTCCTCATAAATAAAGATTTCTTCAATAGTCATACCAAAAAAACGTGCAATCTTGAATGCTAAAAGAATCGATGGGTTATAACGTCCGTTTTCCAGTGAACCGATAGTTTGCCTTGATACTTCAAGAGCCTTTGCTAATTCTTCTTGATTAATTCCGCGTTGTTTACGGATTTTTTCTAAACGGTTTTTCACCTGTTCACCCTCCTTATGGAAAGTTTGCTTTACATAAGGGGAGTATATCCAGTAACGCAATAAATGTCAAGTTTACTTTCCATCTTGAAAATGCATTTTATTTTTCAGAGGGGATAATAATGTCATTCGTCCAGATAATATTCGGCTTTTCAATACCTATAAACCGATAAAACACTAGAAAAATTTGTATGAGGTGAAATGGAGCGTCAAGGAAATGACCGCGGATATATATATTGTGCTTTATGGATGTTAAAAGGTACTAATGTTGAATAAGCACGACGAAAATCAACAGATTAATTTATTACACAGTACAACGTTACTAAGGAAAAAAACTAATATTCCACAAACGGAAGCAATTGTTGAAAATTACAGCTAGAAAATCATCAAACTTTTTTTCAAAATATGTGTAAGGTTTCACAAATAAAGTCCCCGTTTTGATCAATCTTTTGTTCAAAACGGGGACTTTTCATTTAAGGTGAATTGTGGGTTTGTAAGATGTTTTTGAATAAACTTTATGATAAAGCTAAAGATGGGGATATTTCCCTGTCCTCTTTTTTTATTTTTAGCTCACATTAATAATACATAGTTGTAAATTAGAAATGATGAAAGGGGCTAACTTCTATGAAACCATTTGTACCCCAATTAGTTTATATAGAACCGAAAGCGTTAGAATATTCCTTAGGAAGAGAATTAAAAGAGAAATTTGAAAAAATGGGTTTGGAGATTAGAGAAACCACCTCCCATAATCAAGTACGGGGCATCCCCGGGGATAATGAATTGCAGCAATATCGTAATGCAAAATCAACTTTAGTTGTTGGAATAAGAAAAACGTTAAAATTTGAAACATCAAAACCTTCTGCTGAATATGCTATTCCGTTAGCGACCGGCTGCATGGGCCATTGTCATTATTGTTATTTACAAACGACATTAGGAAGCAAGCCATATATACGAACATATGTGAATTTAGAAGAAATATTTGATCAGGCAGATGCTTATATGAAAGAACGTGGTGATCAGATTACTCGTTTTGAAGCAGCATGTACCTCAGATATTGTAGGATTGGATCATTTAACACATTCTTTAAAGAAGACAATTGAGCATTTTGGAAAATCAGAAACAGGTCAGCTGCGTTTTGTAACAAAATATCATCATGTGGACCATTTATTAGATGCAAAACATAATGGAAAAACAAGATTTCGTTTTAGTGTTAACTCGCGATATGTAATAAAAAACTTTGAACCAGGAACTTCTTCTTTTGATGAACGATTAGAAGCAGCAAGAAAGGTTGCGAATGCAGGTTACCCATTAGGTTTTATTGTTGCACCGATTTATTTGCATGAAAACTGGCGAGAAGGATATTACGAATTGTTTCAGCGTTTGGCTCTTAGTTTAAAGGATACAAAGATAAACGATTTAACTTTTGAATTAATTCAGCATCGTTTTACGAAACCTGCAAAAAAGGTAATTGCAAAACGCTATCCAAAAACAAAGCTAGAAATGGATGAAGAAAAGCGAAAATATAAATGGGGAAGATATGGAATTGGAAAATATGTGTATAAAGATGATGAAGCAAATGACTTAGAATCAACGATACGTCAATATGCGGCTGAATTTTTCCCTGAAGCAGAAGTTTCTTATTTTACGTAACGAAAGAAAGGACAGAAGGAAAATAGTTGCTTCCTGCTGTCCTTTTATTTTATCGAAAAAGTAGCATTGCTTAATAATAATAGCCGCCTGGATATCCATAACCGTAAGGATAGCCATATGGAGGATATCCACCACCATAAACATTTGGGCTTAATAGTGCTGCTGTTGCTAAGCCTCCAAGAAATGCTCCACCTAATCCTATTCCAAACCCAGGTCCTCCAAAACCAAACCCAGGCCGGCCGAATCCAGGTCTTCCAAACCCAGGTCTTCCAAATCCGGGACCTCCGAATCCAGGTCTTCTCAGATCTTGTTGAAATAATACTTGTTGATTCATTTTGTAGCCCTCCTCTATAGTCATTTATCTTTTCTTGTTAGCATATGTACATAATCTGGAGTTGGACTGAGGAAATCGTCTAGAAAAAAGTAGGATAAATTTGTACTATTTTACAGCACTTCTGCTTAAAGTGTAACAATGCACTAAATAAGGGGGAGTGACTATGTACATAGACGGAGTGTTTTCAGGTGGTGGCATTAAAGGGCTTGCGTTGATAGGCGCATATGAAGTTGTGGAACAGAAGGGTTTTCAGTTCACAAGGCTTGCGGGCACAAGTGCAGGAAGCATCGTTGCAGCCTTTATTGCCGCAAAATACACTAGTGAAGAAATCAAGAGTTTATTAGAGAATTTGGATTTACGGTCTTTTATGGATGAGCGAAAGTTACTCATCCCTTTTCCTATTGCAAAGTGGATATTTATCTATTGGAAGCTCGGGTTGTATAAAGGAAATGAGTTGGAAAAATGGCTGGAGGAAAAATTAGCAGCAAAAGGTTTGCGCACATTTGCCGATGTGCCTCTACAATCTTTAAGGTTTATTGCTTCTGACATATCAAATGGTGTGTTGGTTGTATTGCCGGATGATCTTCCTAAGTATGGAATCGATCCACGCTATTTCTCAATCGCCAAGGCTATTCGAATGAGCTGCAGTCTTCCTTATTTTTTTGAACCAGTTAAATTAGGAGCGGGGAAAAGTATTATTGTTGATGGAGGAGTATTAAGCAACTTTCCGATGTGGTTATTTGATCAAGAAAATGTAATGAAAACTAGACCAGTATTAGGAGTTAAATTAAGTCATCACATTTCTGAACATCCAGAGCATATTATAAAAAACGCAGTTCAATTATTTGGCGCAATGTTTGAAACAATGAAAGATGCACATGACTCCCGATATATATCTAGAAAACATGCGAAAAATATTATCTTTATTCCCACTGAAGGAGTTGTGTCAACAGAGTTTTCCTTAACAAAAGAAAAAAAAGAAGAATTAATTCAATTAGGAAGAGATTGTGCCAATACTTTTTTTAAAAAATGGACGTATTAACAAAAAGTAGGAAAAAAGTTATTATAAAAATTTTAGTTCCTTTTGGTTAGAAAAAAATAATAAGCAGTCTGCTATCATAAAGTTAAGCACTAAAAATAAGCAAGTGAATGAAAAGTAATAAAAAATCAGTTCAGACATACATCAATGCAACTAAATTTGTAGCAGGGAGCAGCCAGCATACACGAAGACTCCCGCGGGAATGCGAGAAAGACGAGACCCCGCAGCGTATAGCGAGGAGGCTCGACGCTCGCCCGCAGGAAAGCGAAGTGTGTGCTGGCTGCGGACTAATCGAGAGTCTGCAATTATGTGGCGTTCTATAAAAAAATCACGAAGAAAATTTCTCTTCGTGATTTTTTCATTTAAAGAAGCGCCTAGCCCCTGTGAGTATTGCCTCCTAAAAGTTTAAAAAAACTTTTTGAGTCAGGAGAAAATTTTTCTTCGAGGCTGACAAGGAACTTACGCTTTTCTTACTTACAACGATGTTTAAAAGGATAAAATCATTCTAAGTATTTCTTATAAAGAAGCTCGATTCTTCTTTTTTCCTTTTTTTCCTTCTATGACTGTTAAATGTGCAGCACTTGTATTTCGCTTATGCTTTTTGGCTTTACCAGTATTTATGCTTTTACCGCTTACTTGTCTAAGTGAAGATTTTTCTTTAAACTGCCATCTTTTTTTAGATTTTTTAGCAGCTTTTACAAATGCCCGTTGTTCTTTCTTTTCAGGATTAGCTTTATAAGAGCTTCGAAAAATCAACCAAAGGGCAAATCCAATTACTAAAAATACAGCAAGATTCTTTAACAATCCTATTGGGTTCTCAGCAATCCATGATACTAATCCAAAGAAAGCAAATAAAACCAGAATACTGATGACTACTAATGAAATTCGATTCTTCAAAAAAGCCACCTCCCTAAGAGCATGATGAGCATTTTTTTAAACTTTTAAACGGTAATTACAAAAAGTTTATTCATTTTTAAATAAATTGCTAATAATAAATGACAATTAAAAAAATAAAAGAAGATAACTATAGCCTATGAACCGAAGACTCCTACGGGAATTGCAAAACAGATGAGACCTCGCAGGAGTTTACTCCGAGAAGACTTAAGTATTGCCCCATAGAAAGCATATATCTTAAGCGATTGTTTCTTTTTCATGGCGCAATAGCTCATTAAAAGAAAGAATGGCTACCTCAACCTGGTCATCATTTGGCTCTTTTGTAGTCAAAAGCTGCAGCCATAACCCTGGCAATCCTAAATATTTTAATACAGGTACATTTCTTAATTTATTTGTTACTTGAAGCACTTCAAAAGAAATCCCTAGCACAACTGGAATTAACGCGATTCTGCTTAGCATTCTTTCCACTAGAGAATCAGTTGGGAATAATAAATATAAAAACAGTCCAACAAAAACAGTAAATAAAATAAAACTACTGCCGCATCGATAATGAAGGCGAGACTGCTTTTGAACATTGTCAACGGTTAATTCTAATCCATTTTCATAACAATTAATAACTTTATGTTCCGCACCATGATATTGAAATACTCGTTTTATAAGTGGGGTGAGTGAAACAAAATAGATATAGCCGATAAGCAGGACTAATTTAAATAAGCTTTCTAATAAGATTTGCGCAAAGTGTCCGCTAATAATTGGCTGCAGCATAGCAGCTAAAAAAGCAGGAACTAGTGTGAAAATAAATTTTCCAAATAAGAAGGAAAGAATTCCGATTGCAGCGACGCCAAGTATCATAGATAATTTTGATGGTTCTTTTTCTTCTATTTTATAATCCTCTGCAGGATCTACATCATAACGATCTGTTGAAAAATTCAAATGTTTTGTTCCATTTCCGCTTGCTTCAAATATGGCAACAATACCTCGTACAAAGGGGATTTTTTTTAATTTTGCCAGTTTTTCATTATGCTTTCTTGGAAGATGAAAATAATCAATTGTTTGATCTTTGCGCCTAATAGCAGTTACATAATGATTTTTTCCTCCAAACATTACGCCTTCTACTACGGCTTGCCCTCCAAAAATAGGTTTTTGCTCGTTTGCCATGAATACTTACACCAGCCTCAGGTTAAATTAGGTGGAAACAGCGAAATAATCCTCAAAAATTCTTAATGAATCTGTGCAGAATAAGAAGAAGTTTTCTATTGCTGTGCGATACCCTATTTCTATATTACTAAAAATATGGCAAAACAACTAGCATAACACGCTAATTCCTTTCACTGTCTTGCTTGTAATAGGAATGAACACAATAAAAACGGTGATACTAAGACTAATATTCTGCCGAAATCAAATAAACTTTAAGGAAGAATACATAAAAATTTTCCTGTTTTTTATTTTTATTCGAAACTAAAGAATAAATGACTGGAGACTTAATATTTATGGAGGTGCGAGAAGATGAGTAAGGAAAATCATGATATGGAAAAGAAGGATAACAATGAAGATAAACCAATGTCTTTTATCTCCCTTGTTATTTGGACAGGCATGTTTGGTGGGATTTTTTGGACATTGATTGGTTATTTGGGCTATTTTTTGAATTTTACAGATATTCAACCTAATTTTATATTAGAACCGTGGGCTCTTGGCGATTGGAAAAGAAGGGCGCTAGGAACTATTATTAGTATAGTGATTATCGGCTTTTTTTCTACAGGAGCTGCATTTGCCTATTATCTTACTTTAAAGAAATTTAAGACAATATGGGCAGGCATCGGATTTGGGATTGCCTTGTTTGCGCTTGTGTATATCGTTTTAAATCCAATCTTTCCAAGCATGGATCCTTTCTTAAAATTGAAAAGAGATACAATGATTACTTCTATATGTCTTTATATTTTATATGGGGTGTTTGTTGGCTACACGATTTCCTATGAAGAAAATGAGATTCGAACAAAAAAAATTAAACAAAATAAAAATAAATCATCTTCAGATCTTTCGAGTAGTGAAGGATAATTTTAATTATGGTAGAATGTTCTAGAT
>JBDNRM010000227.1:0-6758 GCA_047718615.1 Bacillus sp. (in: firmicutes)
ACAGCAACTAATGAATTAAAACGGCTTGATTGGAGTGTAAGGTGCGAGACTCCTGAAACGAGAATCTTGCCCCTATTTATAAGGAATAATGTTTGCAAAAAAAACACCCAAAAAGATTAATCAAATTCTTTTCTAATTGCTCTAAACCAAGTTATGCTAATACATGAAGAGGAATTATAACTGCAAAGTTTTAGTAATAACTATTCGGTGTTTGTTGTAAAGAAATAAAGACCAAAATGAAAAGAATTTTTCTCTAAAAGTTTATCCATTGAATTAAATAATAAACATTCAAAGGTAGGAGCAGCACCTGCAATTTAAACAACAATTGATAAGCAAATGAAAAGAGTTTGAGGACTAAAGGGGAGAAGTATAGTGAAAAAAGAAGTAGAGGTTAGTATATATGGTGCAGACCAAATTTGTGCAAGCTGTGTTAATTTGCCTTCTTCAAAAGATACATATGAATGGCTGCAAGCAGCAATTGGCCGGAAATTTCCTGATCAGAAATTCGTGATTCAATATTATGATATTTTCCAGTCACATTCAGATGAAAAAAAAGATGAATTTTGCAAAAAAATAATAGAGGAAGAACTATTTTATCCAGTAGTAGTCATTGAAGGAGAAATAGTGGGGGAAGGAAACCCACGATTAAAAAAGATATATGCAGAATTTGAACGATATGGATATGTAAGTAGATAACTGGAAAACAGTGGGGGACGCATAAGAGTACCTTGAGAAACGTCCCCACTTGAAGGTTAGATTTTTTTTATTTAAAGAATTGTCTCTTTTTTGTTTTATCTTTCCAAAGAACACCTAGTTTTATCAATCTTGGAACTCTTCCTGTTAAAGGTTTGTTGGCAACTAATCCAAATCCATGCTTTTTTCCAAGTGATCCTAAAACGCCTTTTACTTTAATCGCTGGCAGTTTCTCAGGTGGTTTCTCTCCTTTCCAGCGAGCATTTAGTATGAGTGCAATCTGTTCAGCCTGTCCTTCAGCAAGTTGAGCACTTGAAGGTTCAGATAAACTGGCACAGTCTCCCACAACAAAAATATGTTCGTTATTCGCTAAATGATGATGCTTTGTTAAAAGAATTCGACCTTTTTTATCTTTTGCAACTTGTAAATCCTGCACTACTTTATTTGGTTTGACACCTGCTGTCCACACAATACAATCAAAATTGTTAGCTTCCCCATGGTTATATACTGTATTTTTTTCAATCGCAGTAATGTTACTGCTGTGAATAATCTGTACTCCACGTGATTCGAACCATTTTGTCACATAATTACTGACACGAATGGAATAGGAGGATAGTATTGTTTTTCCTCGATCAAATAAGGAAACGCTTAAATCTGGCCGACTTTCATTTAATTCAGCAGCAAGTTCTACCCCGCTGAGTCCAGCGCCAATAATGGCAACTCGTGAATGTAATGGTAATTCACGTATGCAGTTATAGGTTTGTATTGCTTTTTCTATCGTTTGAATGCTTTGTGTATATGTATCTGCTCCTTTTATATGATGGTAATTATCCTCACACCCAAGACCGATTATTAAATCATCGTAGTGAATGCTATCTTTGTTTTTTAATAAAATAAGGTTTTTGTCTAAATCAAGGGAAAGAACTTCTTCGTTTACTAACAAAACTTGTGGATGTGTTGGAAATGGAATGCGAATATGTTCATCTGAAACAGTTCCAGCAGCTAAAGCATAATATTCTGTTTTTAAACAATGGTCAGGAGACTTATCAATTATAGTGACAAGCAAATTGTATGGCAAATTAGGAATGATGCTTGAAAGGATTTTCATTCCTCCATATCCGCATCCAAGAATCACGAGATTTTTCATATTATTTCTCCTTTTATATTAAGAAGTAGGTAGTAATGTATTTAGGTGAGGATATTTAAATGGAAAAAGTGGATTCTTAACAGTATATTATACTTAAGATGCTCTTTATTCTTGATTATTAAAATGAAAAAAGATACTATAAGTTTTAAATGCATAAAAATTTAGAAAGCATTGGAGCTAGACACTGTTCTAACTTCAAGTTTGAGGTGAAAAACTTGTTTAAGCCGATTGTAGAGTTTTGCCTAAGCAACCTATCTTCTGGTTCAGAAGCTGCTAAAGAGGTACTGGAAAACGATGAGCAATTAGATGTTTTAGATTATGGCTGTTTAGGCTTATGTGGACAATGTGGAGAAAGTTTGTTTGCATTAGTAAATGGGGAAGTTGTTACAGGAGAAACTGCTGAAGAGCTTGTCAAAAATGTGTATCAGTTCATAGAAGAAGATTCGAATGTTTAAGGAGTCATACATCTGTTATAAAGTGTGGTAATTTATTGGCTAAAATTTTATTTTAAAACAGTAAAAAAGAAGCAGCAATAGAATTCTATTTGTTGCTTCTTTTTTAAATACTTTGAACTTCTCTTATTTTATGCCAGCTTTCTTTTGCTAATTCAATAATATTAGTCTCGTTTGTTCTGCTTTGCTTTTCAATCACTTTTGAAAAGTACTTGGTTGCTTGATTCATTTTGACTGTTCTTCTTGATAATTCACCAATTAAATATAATGTTTTTAATTCGGAAACTTTTGTCCCTAAGAAGTCTGCTGTCAGATAAGAAGCTTCGTACTCCTGCAGTGCCAGGTTCATAAAGCGAATTTCCTGTTCGTTCTCTTTTATTGAACGATAAAGCCAAGCTAAGCGAATATAAAGCCCAGCAACGATGATATGTTTTTCTTTTCTTAAAAGAGCGCAATATGCTGCCAGTTTATAACTAATCATTGCATCTCTTACTGAGCGGTTTCCTCCGAATGAACGAGGCGTCCAGCGATTGCAAACTTTCTCAATCAAAAGCATTTTTTCGTTTAATGACAAGTTTGCAGATGTTTCATCATGAAAGGAATAGCCACAGTCTGGACAAACATTTATATAATAGAGAAGGGGATTATGATCCGCATATGTTGGAAAAAAATCTGTATCTAAATTAGTCATTTTAATAAAACGTGTACGAATTTTTTTTGTAGTAAAGGAAGTATTGCATAATGGACATGTACATTTTTTATCATAAAGAGGTTTGACGGAGTTCATATGTTCACCTTCTATAATTAGGTAATATGGTTCATTGTTTTGTGTATTCATTATACAATAAATATATGTGTTTATACCTATTTTGTTGAAAATATATGAAAAAAGTTGTGCGTATAAACTAACAAGGCTTAAAAAAATCTAAATAAGTAAGTCGGAAAATATTTTCCAAATTCGATTCAGTTGAGTAGATATAATTCGAAGTATATACTATAGGTAACAAAGGTAGGGAGGAATAGTGAAATGACAGAAGAAATTGTGATTCTTACAGAAGCTGCGGCTCTTCAAGTAAAGGAAATGATGAAAGAAAGTGAAGAAGAGGCTACTTATTTAAGAGTTGCTGTCAGAGGTGGAGGATGCAGCGGTTTATCTTATGGAATGGGATTCGCAGCAGAAAAGGAAAAAAATGATATCGTCTCCGAACAGCATGGCATTCAGTTGATTGTGGATCAAAACGATACAGCTATACTAAAAGGGACAAAAGTCGATTATAAACAATCAATGATGGGCGGAGGATTCACCATCGACAATCCAAATGCGATTGCTTCATGTGGTTGTGGTTCTTCCTTTAAGACAGCTTCAAATGCTGGTACACCGGAAGAGTGCTAACTAAATAACAAAAGATAAAGAACTTGGAAACTATCCAAGTTCTTTATCTTTCACCATAAAAACTGAATTTATAAGCGGCGGTAAAAGTATGTTAGCTCATAAATTAAACAAGCTCACAGATTGTCAGGATGTCTATTGCAAGGGGAAGTCTAAGTACATTATTAAAGCATGCTTTGAAGTGTCTATTTAGTGTATTAGTGTAATACAGAACCACAGAAATCAAAATATATCGGAATTATGGATTTAATGAAGAAATGGGAAGCTGTATATGACCAGTGAATTCTAAGGTTCTTCTTCTGAAAATATTTAAAACGAAAAAGTATTCATTTTTTGAATTGGTAGGACACTTATGCAAACAAAAATTATAATATGGAATATTAAAAAAGCAGGGTGGTTCCAATATTTATAGTAGAGAGCAGTCAGAATATACGAAGACTCCCGCGGGAATGCGAGAAAGATGAGACCCCGCAGTGCAACGAGGAGGCTCGGCGCTCGCCCGCAGGAAAGCGAAGTGTATTCTGACTGCGGACTATTTGAGAGGCCACTTTTCATGCGAGCCTGTTGAAAAAATTGATCTGCCATTTCCAGCTAGAATCGTTTTTAAGTCAAGACGTTTACCTATTTGTTGAATGGCTTTTACATTCAAATAAAAAGACAAAGGATGAATCTAGAAAGAATACTCTTTCTAGATTCATCCTTTATTTCGAGATAAGAAAGCATAAGTTTTCTGAAGCCTGACCAGTATCTAGCTCCAGCGCCTAGCTCTAGTGAGTATTTCCCCATGCCTCTAAAAGTAAAAAGCCCTTTTTGAGTCATGTGAACATTTTTCTTCAGAGCTGTTCAAGGCGCCCCGCGCTTTTCTAAATTATTTAAACATTGATGTGCTATGCAGCGGTTGAACACGCGCTTTTGGATCTAAATAAGCTTTTGCGTTATTAACTGATGTCGGTGCTTCTCCAAATCCAGAGGCAATTAATTTTACTTTCCCATCATATGTGCAAATATCACCAGCTGCATAAATTCCTGGGATATTCGTTTCCATTTTGCTGTTTACAACAATGGAGTTTTTCTCAATATCTAATCCCCATGTTTTAATTGGGCCTAAAGAAGAAACAAAGCCGTAGTTTACAATAACCGCATCTACATCGACAACTTCTTTTTCTTGAGTGGATGCATTTTCTAAAACAACTTGTTTTATGCCATTTTCATCTCCTACGATTTCAGTAGGAACAAATGGTGTTTTAATCGTTACTTTTGAATTTTTTAAATTTTCAACACTATGCTCATGTGCACGGAATTTATCTCGTCTATGTGCCAAGTAAACAGTATCTGCAACTGGTTCTAGCATTAGAGACCAGTCAACTGCTGAATCACCGCCGCCAAATACAATAACTTTTTTTCCTGCAAACTGATTTAAATCATCGATAAAATAATGAAGATTTTTTCCTTCATAATTTTTTGCATCTTCTAATTCTAGCCTGCGAGGTTGGAAAGCTCCGTTTCCAGCTGTAATGATGATGGTCTTGGAAAAATGAACTTCTTTATCCGTTGTTAGTTTAAAGATACCATCGCCTTGTTTTTCCACTGTTTGAACAGCTTGTTCTAAAACAATGTTTTGTTCAAATTTAGACATTTGCTCTTTTAGATTATCCACCAATTCTTGTGCGCGAATTTTAGGAAATGCGGCAATGTCATATATATATTTTTCAGGATAAAGAGCTGAAAGCTGTCCACCTAATTGAGGAAGACTTTCAATTACTTTTACAGTAGCTTGTCTCATTCCACCATAAAAAGCAGTGAACATGCCAACAGGTCCGCCTCCAATAACGGTTATATCATAAATTGTTTGATCTTCTTTCAATTCCCATAAGCCCCCTACAAATTGTATTTATTACAATCTATCATATCACAGTATTAAAAACATGAAAATGTTAAAAACTTAGGTGTCTAAACATTAACGAAAGTGAAGACTAATGTTTATTATTTTTGCCAAATTTTTAAAAAAAACACCATTAGAAGCTTATATTATTCCCTCTAGTGAAAAAGAGGTGTTAGTACTTGCAGATTATAGATGTCTTTTAGAAGAAAGAGGAAAGTTTACTAATATAGAAGAATAAAACGTGGAACAATATTCTTTGATATGCCGTCTAATAATAGGTAAAAAGACCTCCTTTTTCTTTATTTATGAATAGTTTCATTGAAAATGGGAAATGAATAGTTTGGAGAGGAGTGAAGGAATGAATTTTTTAAAAAAATCTTTAAAAAGACTAGGAATGGTTCTGCTGTTTGTTGCAGCATTATTAACAACATTCCAATCTATTTCAGGGGTAAAAGCAAGTGCTTATTCTCAAGCTAATAATCAGGATACAATAGAACGTACAGAGGAATCACATATTAATCATAAACTAAAAACAATTGGTGTTGCTTTAAAAAATTTACAACATGTACTTACAGAAAAAACGCAGATTTCTTCTAGTAAGGAAGTGGCAGGAGAGCCACCATCATTAGAAAATAGGGATTGGTCCCAATATCAAAAAAAGACAGTAGTAGCGACGGGATATACAGCTGGCTATGAATCCACAGGAAAAAATCCAAATGATCCCCAGTTTGGAATTACATACTCCGGTGTAAAGGTAAAAAGGGATTTGTATAGTACGATTGCAGCAGACCCGAAAGTATTTCCAATTGGGACAATTTTATTTATCCCTGGCTATGGCTTTGGTGTTGTAGCGGATACAGGTTCGGCAATAAATGGTAACAAGCTAGATTTATATTATCAGACGGTTGCAGATGTATATAGCAAATGGGGGAAAAAAACATTAGATGTATACATAGTTGATAAGGGCAATGGAAAATTAACGGAAGAAACATTAAAGAATTTAAATGAAGCAAAATCCATGCAAGTTTTCCGCCAACAATACACAAAAGCAGAAAGTAAATAAGAAAAGCTCCGAAGAAAAATGTTCTCTTTCACAGGAGCTAGGAGCAGAAGCTAGACAAAGAAAAGCGTATGCGACTGAAAAGCTCCGAAGAAAAATGTTCTCTTTCACAGGAGCTAGGAGCAGAAGCTAGA
>JBDNRM010000227.1:6858-7484 GCA_047718615.1 Bacillus sp. (in: firmicutes)
CAATGAAAAGCGTATGCAATCAATCGCTCATTTGAAAAAAGGGAGCAAACCATCCGTAGTAACGGTTGTGATAGGCTCCCTTTTTTATTAATTAATGATCATATCAAGAATAAGCGTAAGACCTATTCCAGTTAACCCTCCAAAAAATACTTCAATTGGTTTATGACCAAGTAATTCCTTTAATTCTTTTCTTTTTTGCTTTTCAGGTTTATTCTGCCATCCTTTTGCATCTGATATGAATTTATTGAAATCAGTTACTAACTGATTTAATACGATTGCTTGTTCACCAGCCTGTCGTCTTACACCAGTTGCATCAAACATCGTTATAATTGCAAATATTGCAGCAACAGCAAATAATGGAGTATTAATACCAGCTTCGAGCGCAACACCAGTGGATAAGGCGGTAACAGCTGCTGAGTGAGAGCTAGGCATGCCACCTGTGCTTGTCAACAAGGACCAATCTATTTTTTTTGTAATAAAAAATGTAATTGGCACTTTTACAAATTGCGCAAAGAAAATGGCAGCTAAACTGGCAAACAGGGGAAAATTAAAAAATAAATCCAATTAAATCACCTCAAGTTTCTATCGTTTAAACAGTAGTGTACTATCTAACTTTACCCTAATTT
>JBDNRM010000228.1:0-7316 GCA_047718615.1 Bacillus sp. (in: firmicutes)
AAATAACACTAATTTTCAAACAATTATGATGGAAAAAATTTTAGAATAATGTTAAGTTTTCAAATAAGTATTATTTTATCTAAGTTATAGGAAGGTGTGTTACATAATGAAAGCTTTAAAACAATTTACATTCAGCAAAAGATTCCCTGATATGCAAATAATAGGTTCTTCCTTTGCCGGCAGTTTCGATCATGTCATACCATTATCATATGGTTTTCCCGCTCCAGAATCGTTTCCGATTGAAACAATCATATCAGCAACGGAAACGGCAATGAAAACACAAGGAACTAGCGCCTTATCCTACACTGGCGGCACTGGACCAAGCAATATTGTCAAATGGATTAAATCTCGTTCAAAGTTACGTAATGTTTATGCGGAGGATAACGAAATACTAGTTACCTCTGGGAGTATGCAAGCAATTGATCTAGTTACAAGAACACTAACTGACCCAGGAGATGATTTATGGATTGAGGCTCCCTGTTTTTTTGGCGCAATCCGTACATTTAATCTAGCAGAAGTAAAACTAACCTCTTTTCCGATAGATGAAAATGGAATACAAGTGGATTTGGTCGAACAAGCATTAATAGAAGCAAAAGCAAATAATAAACCACTTCCTAAAATTCTTTATGTTATGCCAAATTATCATAACCCAGGTGGTGTTAATCTTTCATTAGAAAGAAGAAAAAAACTGGCTAAGCTTGCTTATGAGTATAATTTCTTTATTTTAGAAGATGATGCATATGTTGAACTTTCTTTTGATGGACATTATGTACCTTCCATTCATTCCTTTGGACCAGAAAGAGTAATTTATTTAAGTACTTTTTCCAAAGTCATTGCACCAGGTATTCGTATGGGCTGGGCTATCGGAAATAAGCAAGTAATGGATAAAATGAGGATTTTAAAAACGGATGGTTTAACTAGTGTTTACGTACAGGAAGTGATATATAATGTCCTGCAGCAGCTAGATATAGAAAAACATATTCAGTATTTAAGCACGATCTATAAGTCTAGAAAAGAAGCAATGGTCGATGCTATAAAAGAGTATTTTGGTGAAGACGTCTCATTCGTTTCACCTGAGGGCGGTTTTTTTCTTTGGTTAACCTTTCCGCTCGGTGTGAATACAAGTGTATTTGTTGAAGATGCAATGCAAGCAGGTGTCTCCTACTTAGATGGACAGCATTTCTTTTTAAATGATGATGGATTTAATACAATGAGATTATGTTTTACTTATTGTGATGAGCAAAAAATTAAACAAGCAATTAAGCGCCTAGCTGAAACATATTATGCTTATGTAAAAAGATTATCAGTAAAGGAAGCATATTAATGAACGGTACGGAGCAAAAAGAATTAATAATCTATATTCGAAATAATATACCAGAAAAATATATAAATAAATTAACCGAGTTAGGTGCTACCGTTTTATTAGAACCTTGGACATACGGAGAAAACGAACCCTCTGTAAAACATGATTTATCAGCATGTACTATTGTATTAACATTAGGATTAAATGATCCACTAACTATTATGAAAGTTGCTCCAAACATTCAATGGGTACAATCCATTAGTGTCGGCACAGATAGTCTTCTTAATGAGAATACAATTAATAGTAATATTGTTATTACAAATACAAAAGGCTGTACATCTATTCCTATTGCTGAGCATACCATTGCGATGATGTCTAGTTTTGCTAGATGCATCCCTACCTTGTTACATAATCAGCAATCTAGACGTTGGGAAAATACTTCTATTACTGATTTAGAAGGTTCAACGGTTGGTATTATCGGTTATGGAGAGATTGGGAAAGAAATTGCTAAGCGCTGCAAAGCATTTGATATGACTGTTATCGGCTGCAGAAAAAGACCAAATCGAACAGGAGAAGATGATCCTGCCGATAAAGTTGTTGGTCTAGAAGAAATGGATATGGTAATAAAAGCATCCGATTTTCTTGTTTTGGCGCTACCCTCTACCTCTGAGACCTATCATTCTATTAATAAAGACAAATTAAGTTTAATGAAATCAACAAGCTTCCTAATTAATATTGGCCGTGGAAATACAATTGCAGAGCAAGATTTATTGAAGGTATTACAAGCGAAAAAAATTGCAGGAGCAGCTTTGGATGTTTTTGATATAGAGCCATTGCGAAAGAACCATCCTTTTTGGGAATTGGATAATGTGATTATTTCTCCACATAATGCCTATTTTTCACCAAAGAGCATGGAACGTTATATGAATATATTTTTTAAAAATATTCAACGCTTCCAAAATGACCAGCCTCTTATTAATATAGTAGATAAAAATTTAGGATATTAAGAAAGAATGAGCGTCTTAAACAAACTACGCCTTCTGAAACTATCACTTGCAAAAATTTCAAACTTGAAGAATCCAAATCAATCGACGTTGGACACAGGCTCGAAAGATGCGAGTCAATCGACGTTGACACAGGACGTGGCGTACTTAGTCGATTTTCCTTAATCACATAAGTAGTCGATTTTCCTTAATCAGGTACTACTTAGCAGATTTCCCTTGATATCGCACTTAGTCCTCTCTTTAAATGCTGTTGGTTAATGAACTCCACCAAAATGGAGGGATAAAGAGAGGGAACGTAACGTTTTTAGGGGATCTTTAGGGATATTCCATAACAGGAATATCCCTTTTTTCACCTTATACGGTTTCAAAACCTGAATCCTTCCAAGCTGTTGTACCACCTTCAATAAAAGCAACATCAGTAAAACCCATTTGCTTTAGTAAATAAGCACCTAGAGCTGCTTGACCGCCTAAACCGCAAGTAACAAGTATAGGACGATTTCGATTTGCTAACTCAGGATTTCGAAAATCTTCCGGCAATTCTAAATCTGCTCGAATTGGGAGCATACCTAGTGATATATTTACACTACTTGGAATTAAGCCGCATGCACCAGCATCTTCTGCATCCTGTACGTCAATTACATATGTATTTGGATTATCTTCTAGCTTTTTTTTCGCTTCAATAGAAGATAGACTTGCAACATTCTTACGAGCTTCTTCTACTAATTTACCGAAAGTTAATGTCATTTTTCTTCCTCCTTTTTATTGGATACATTCCTATCGTAGCAAATTATTCCAAGAATTCCTATAATAATGCTTCTATTGGCAGAATAAGCAAATAGGGCTAGTCAGCTAGGCTGACTGCCCTTGTTTTTTTGTATGAGTGAACAATTCTTATTAGATCAGCTCCCCTGAAAAAAAGCTGTTGCTCTCTCGATAGGTCCGCAGCCAGAATAACTTCGCTTTCCATGAGGCTCATCTACGAGCCTCCTCAGAGCTTTGCTCCTACAGGTCTACTTGTCCCGCTAATCCCATAGGAGTCTTCGTATATTCCAGCTGCTTTCTGCTTATTAATTTAAGAAAGCAGCTTCTTTTCACCGTGGTGCAAATCTGGCTGTATAGGTGTCTAATTTATTTTTTTAGTTTGTCTCTTAATACCATTGGTAATATGCCACCATGGCGATAGTAGTCAATTTCTACTTCTGAATCAAAACGAACTAATACCTCGAACGTTGTTTTCTTGCCGTCTTCAGAAGTTGCTGTTACTTCTACAAAATCTCTCGGCTTTACTGTTTCATCGATATAAACATTAAAAGTCTCTTTCCCTGTTAAACCTAATGAATCTGCATTTTCACCATCTTTAAACTGTAATGGTAAAACACCCATTAAGACAAGGTTGGATCGATGAATACGTTCAAAGCTTTCTGCAATAACTGTTTTTATTCCTAATAAATTGGTACCTTTTGCAGCCCAGTCACGTGAAGATCCCATTCCGTAATCTTTTCCTGCAACAACCATTAAACCAGTACCGTCTTGTTTATACTTCATACATGCATCATAAATAGAAATAACTTCTCCAGTTGGCCAGTATGTTGTATACCCTCCTTCTGTTCCAGGTGCAATTTTATTGCGAATACGGATATTGGCAAATGTACCTCTCATCATCACTTCATGGTTTCCTCGACGAGAACCATAAGAGTTAAAGTCACGAGGCTCAACTCCATTTTCTTTCAAATATTTTCCTGCAGGTGTATTAATACCAATAGCTCCAGCTGGAGAAATATGATCAGTTGTTACAGAATCGCTAAATTTTCCAACCATTTTTAACCCTTTTAACGGAAGAACCTGTTCTGGGTCTGGTTTTAGTCCTTCAAAGAATGGCGGATTTTGAATATAGGTGGATGTTTCATCAAATGTATATAATGGATCACTATTTGTTTGAATATCGTTCCATCGTTTATTATCATCAAATACTCGCTCATATTCTTTATTAAATAATTCAGGAGTAACCGTACGGTGAACAACTTTATTCACTTCTTCGGTTGATGGCCAAATATCTTGGAAGAATACATCCTTTCCATCTTTATCTTTCCCTATTGCTTCTTTTTGCAAGTCAATGTTTACTGTTCCTGCAAGAGCATATGCCACAACTAAAGGTGGTGAAGCAAGGTAATTTGCTTTGACAAGCGGATGAATACGCCCTTCAAAATTACGATTACCTGATAATACACTTGTTACAAGCAAATCTGAATCTGCTACTGCCTTTTCAATTTCCTCACGTAGCGGTCCAGAATTCCCAATACATGTTGTACAGCCATAACCAACAAGATTAAAGCCGATTTGTTCTAGATAAGGCAAAAGGCCGGAATCTCGTAAATATCCAGTTACTACTTTTGAACCTGGAGCTAACGATGTTTTTACAAATTTCGGTACTTCCATTCCTAATTCTACAGCTTTTTTTGCAACTAACCCAGCTCCAACAAGTACATATGGATTGGATGTGTTTGTACAACTCGTAATTGCCGCTATTGCTACGGATCCAGTTTTCATCGTAGTAGAATCCCCGTTCGCAAAATCAACAACCACTTGTTTATTGAATTCATCCTTTTTCAAACCAAAACCTTGATTTCCTTCTGGAGCAGTTACTGAATGAACAAAAGTATCTTGCATATTGGATAATGGAATCAGATCCTGTGGTCTTTTTGGTCCAGAAAGATTCGCTTCAATTTCAGAAAGATTTATCTCCACTACATCTGTGTAGACTGGCTCTACTTGAGGATCGAAAAACAATCCGTTTTCTTTACAATATGTTTCGACGATTTTTATTTGATCTTCTGAACGTCCTGTTAAGCGCATATACGCAATAGATTCGTCGTCGATCGGGAAAAATCCGCAAGTTGCTCCATATTCCGGTGCCATATTTGCAATCGTTGCACGATCTGCTAGCGGCAATTGAGTAACACCAGATCCAAAGAATTCAACAAATTTGCCTACTACTCCTTTGCTTCTTAACACTTGTGTTACTTTTAAAGCAAGATCCGTTGCTGTAGTACCATTTGGCATATCCCCAACAAGTTTAACTCCAACTACTTCTGGCACTGGAAAATAAGAAGGCTGCCCTAACATTCCGGCTTCTGCTTCAATTCCCCCAACTCCCCATCCTAGTACACCAATTCCATTAATCATCGTTGTATGTGAATCCGTTCCAACTAATGTATCTGGGAATGTTTCAAATTCACCATTTTCATTTTCATTAACATGAACCACACTTGCTAAATATTCTAAATTCACTTGATGAACGATACCTGTTGCAGGCGGAACTGCACGATAATTATCAAATGCTTTTCTAGCCCAGCTTAAAAATTGATAACGTTCAGCATTTCGTTCAAATTCTAAATCCATATTCGCTTTTAATGCATCAGGTGTACCAAATTTATCAACTTGTACACTGTGGTCAATAACTAAATCTACTGGTTTTTCTGGATTGATTTTATCCGGATCTCCACCCAAATCTGCCATTGCTTTACGCAAAGAAGCTAAGTCTACTACTGCTGGAACTCCAGTAAAGTCTTGCAGAATTACCCTAGATGGTTTAAATGGAACATCTATCTCTTCTACTTCGTCTGTTCCCCATTTTGCTAGGTTTTCAACATGCTCTTGTTTAATTACAAAACCATCCATTTGTCTTAACACAGATTCTAATAAAACTTTAATAGAATACGGTAACTTGGAAACTTTACCGATTCCAGCTTTTTCTAAAGCAGCTAATTGATAGTAATGATAACGCTTTCCATCTAATTCAAATGATTTGCGTGCATTAAAAATATCTTTTGCCATATGTATTACCCCCTCTTTGTAATCATATACCAAAAATAGAATAATAGTCGAATAATTCACACTTTCCATCCGCTCTATTCCCTATTTACCGCTTTTAATATTAATACAATTATATTCATAAGTAAATAATAAGAAAGTTATCAATTATCATAAGATAAACTTATGACACTGATAACTTTCTAAATAACTGCTAGCAAATTGTTCATGATCAAGGGTTTAAATTTATTGATAATATAAAGAAAAAACACCGACGATAAAATGTTCTAAAAATAGCATCCTTCAGGCTGTGGTGATCTTAGTAGGTCAGTGCTTCTCCACATTTCAGTAGCTTATATTTCATTCACTTCATCAACAATTGTTTTTAAATCGTGTTGAAAAGTCGCCAATTGCTCTCTTTGATGCTCTGAAGCAACTTCTAATGCATTTTCTATTTGTTCATATGTCTCGTTAATTTCTTGTTTTAAATGTTTTAATTGATGCCCATAACTTGCTGAATCTTTTACGATGTCTTCATATAAAGTTTGTGTTTCGATCAAACCGCGTTGAGCGGCTTGAAAAGCTTCTTGTTTATTTTTATGATATAACATAAAATTACCTCCTATTTAAGCTAACTATTTGTCAAACATCTAAAGAGTTTCTTAATTATAAAGCTGTTTTTGCAAAATTTATTGCCCAGGGAACTTTGGGCTTTTCCCTCTACATTCCTAAAAGCGGGAGTCATCTATCTGGAAATGCTAAAAAAACTCTACCGTTAAAATGTGCAACAGTTCATGAAAATATTCGGTATAATCTTTTGCTATTTCTCAAATTCTAAGACAAGGAGGGATGTTAAATGAATAAGAATGACGGGAAAGACATGCGCAAAAATGCTCCTAAAGGTCATCAAACAGGACAACCAGAACCATTAAGCGGCAGTAAAAAAGTGAAAAATAAAAATCACAGTCGACAAAAGCACAATAGCAGTCATGATATGTAAACAATTAACGGAGAAGAAGGTTTCACTTCTTCTCCGCTACATGATATAATTTCATCTTCATTTTTTACCAACTTTTCATTTTCTGCTACTCCTATTATGTTTCACATCTTAAAAATAATGGAATAAGATGTATAATATTAAGGTGGATAAATAATGAAAATTGAAAAGAATTATTTAAAATGGAATGGTGAAATGGAGG
>JBDNRM010000229.1:0-7300 GCA_047718615.1 Bacillus sp. (in: firmicutes)
CTTAAAAGAATTGAATCTTCTTCATTTAATTTTTCATCATTAATTAATGAAATCCTAAAAACATTTAAAATATTGTTTATATCTTCTTCGTCCATATAACATAATGGTTCTAGTTTTTTATCTTCTTCTGTAAATGGATTTCTAGTATCTTCAATTACTACATAAGATAAAATTATTCCATTTTTTAAGACATGAAAAATTTCTAAATCCCGCAATTTTATAATTCTATGGAGTGATATCATAATTTCCTCCTATGCAAATATTAAACTTTCTTACCTTTTAAAAAAGAGGACTTCCATCTTTTTCAATGGAAGCGCCTCTCTCATTTGTTCTTATATTTCCTTCACTCTCAGCACACGCATCGCATTCAGAACAGCCAGCAATGTTACTCCTACATCGGAAAATACCGCTTCCCACATTGTTGCAATACCAAATGCTCCTAATAAAAGAAATACTCCTTTTACTCCTAGTGCAAATACAATGTTTTGCCAAACAATACTTCGTGTACGTTTTGCAAGTTTCACAGCTGTTGCTATTTTAGATGGTTCATCGGTCATAATGACAATATCTGCTGCTTCTATCGCTGCATCTGAACCAAGACCTCCCATCGCCATGCCTACATCTGCTCTTGCTAATACAGGCGTATCATTTATGCCATCTCCAACAAATAAAATCTTCTCTTTTCGGTTTTTCATGCAATCCAATTTCTCTATCTGCTCTACTTTATCTTGTGGCAGCAACTCTGCATGAACTTCATCAAGCCCTAACACTTCGCCTACTTTTTCTGCAACCGCTTTGCTATCCCCTGTTAGCATAACGGTCTTTTTCATGCCCAGCTCTTTTAAAAGCTTGATTGCTTCAGCAGAATCTTGTTTTATTTGATCTGAAATAACAATCGATCCAATAAATGTTCGATCAACAGCAACATAGATAATTGTTCCAACCTCATTATTAACGCTAAAATTAATCTTTTCTTTTTCCATTAATTTATAATTTCCTGCTAAAATTTGTTTTCCATTTACTGTTACTTGAATGCCGTGTCCTGCAATCTCCTTATAATCTTCGACTAGTTCTGTATCGATTTCTTGCTTGTATGCTTTACGAATGGATACAGCAATCGGGTGGTTCGAATGGATTTCTGCATATGCAGCATTTTTTAATACTTCTTCTTTTAAAAATCCACTAACAGGCTGAATAGATGCTACTTCAAAAACTCCTTTTGTTAAGGTTCCTGTTTTATCAAATACAACATACTTTACATCATTTAATGCCTCTAAATAGTTGCTCCCTTTTACAAGAATTCCTTTCTTAGATGCGGCACCAATACCACCGAAAAACCCAAGTGGGATGGATACAACTAATGCACATGGACAAGAAATAACTAAAAAGATCAACGCACGGTAAACCCAATCCGAAAATGTAGCATTGCTTATAAATAATGGGGGAATAACCGCTAGCACAGCTGCTATAATAACAACAACCGGTGTATAGTATCGCGCAAATTTAGTGATGAAGTTTTCTGTAGGTGCTTTACGGCTGCTTGCATTTTGAACTAACTCCAATATTTTTGAAACAGTCGACTCGCCAAATTCCTTCATTACTTCCACTGTTAAAACACCATTCTTATTAATAAATCCGCTTAATACCTCACTATTTGCTTCTATCTCTCTCGGCAGAGACTCTCCCGTCAGTGCCGAAGTGTCTACCATAGAATTTCCATCTATTACTTTTCCATCTAAGGGCACCTTTTCACCAGGCTTAACAATGATTATATCGCCAATTTTCACTTCTTCTGGTGCTATTTGTTTCAGCTCGTTCCCTATTTTGATATTTGCATAATCAGGACGTATATTCATTAAACTGCTGATTGATTTGCGTGAACGATTAACGGCAATTCCCTGAAACAGTTCTCCAACTTGATAAAACAACATAACCGCGACGCCTTCTGGATATTGTTTCACTGCAAATGCACCAATTGTAGCAATCGCCATTAAAAAGTGTTCATCAAACAATTGACCGCGCAGAATATTCTTTACCGCTCGTAAAACAATATCTCCACCAATAATGACATAAGCAAGTAGAAAAACAAAAAACTCGGTAACAACAGATAGTGGCGCAAACAATCCAATTGCACCTACAATTGAACCAATCCCTAAACGAAAAATCATTTTTTTCGTATTGCCACTGCCATGATCATGGCTATGTCCATGGTCATGATGGTGATTCTGTTCTTTTGGATTAGCAAGCTGCACTTTTACCTGTGGCTCTATTCTCTTTATAGAAGTTATTGCTTGTTCTACTAAGTGATTAAGCTTGCTGCTTGGTGCTTTTATTATCAGTTTTTTTGATACGAAATCAACGGAAGCTTCGGAAACACCATTCAAATCCGATACTTCTTTTTCTATTTTACCCGCACAATGGGCACAATCTAAGCCTTCTAACAACAAGGTAGTACTAGCAATCTGTTGCTTTGTTGTTTCTTTTATTTTTATATGAGGTTCTAATTTAAGAATCGTTTTTTGGGTATTTGATACAATTTCCTCTACTTCTTTCTTATTTACGTGCATCGATAAAGTTTGAGTAGCAAAATTCACCGAACAATTGTCTACACCAGAAATAGAAGCAATTCCTTTTTCAATTTTCATTGCACAATGAGCACAATCAAGACCTTCTAATACATATTCTTTTTTTGTCAGCTGTTTCCCCTCATTCATAATAATCTCCTCTTCCCCATAAAATCTTCCATTACGTTATTCGATTAGGATTCTTTTATTTCCACCAAATTATTTATTTAAATAATATTATTTGGAATACACTATAAAAACTAATATATGCACAATTATTCATATATACATATTTATTATATGAAGGAATGTTCCATACTGTCAACGGATATTGGTTTTTTTTATAATTGGAAGAATTCTTCTTCATCATTCTGTCAAAAATAAGGGAAGAAAATTTCGTTCTCCCTTATTTTAATGGTGCCTTGCATGATCAATCATTTGCTTCAATACTCCCATCACATGTTCATCATCACAAGAATAAATCATCGTTGTTCCTTCTCGGCGATATTTAACAAGACGCAGGTTCTTTAAAAACCTTAATTGATGAGAAACAGTGGATTGCAGCATTTGCAAACCTTCTGCAATTCCATTAACAGAATGAGGTTTTTCTGATAGTAAATGAAGAATTCTAATTCTAGTCGGATCAGATAGTGCTTTAAATGTTTGAGAAACAATAAATAAAGTCTCTTCATCCAACTGGCTGTTTGAATGATCTATTGGATGATCATTATTTTCAAAACTTGTCATCTTACCACTTTCCCCTCTGCTTCAAACATTTTCTTAATGGCTTTGTTCAATAATAATGTTAATCGTTATCAACATACTGAATTCCTTGAAGTCTATTTCTCTCAATTTTTCCACAAAAGTCTCCGCTATTTTGTCATTATTTCTTATAAAAATCAACAATCAACTAGAATATAGCCTATTATAACATAGAGAAGTCTCTCCTTAAGCAATAAAGAACTAACCCCATCCTATCAGCAGTTTTGATGTTTGATAAATAATAAAATAGGATAATAATAACTACAGCAGTCGGCATAAAATCATTATTTCAGGAGCTGTTTTTCCTGCTTCTTCTTTTTTGGGAGGTTTATCTTCGTATTTTTTCTTTTCTCCTCTTTTTCAGAGGATTTATCTTCTTTTTTGTTCAACTTATCGATTTTTCGACAAAAAACGATAAATCGGACAAAAAAACAGCCTAGTGGAATACCACAAGACTGTTTAAACAACTAGTTAACTATTACATTGGAACAATACCAATTGGATTGATTGCATTTGATTTCGCTGCATTCCATTCGCCTCTATGCAATTCAAAATGCAAATGCTGACCTTGGGAATCCCCAGTATTCCCCATTGTACCAATATGCTGGCCTTTTTGAACCACTTGGCCTGCTCCAACCGTTCTGCTGCCAGATCGCATATGTGCATACACGGTTGTATAAATTTGGCCATCAATTGAATGAGAGATAAAAACGACTTCTCCATAACTAGGAGATGTATAAGAACGAATAACCACTCCATCCGCTGCTGCAACAACTGGTACTGCTCCACTTGCCGCAATATCTATTCCAGCATGGAATGAACCCCAACGCTGGCCTAATCCAGATGTGACCCTGCCATTTGCTGGTTTCGTAAAGTTGCCAGATGAAACTTGTGGTGCTGGTGCTGGCTCTGTCGAAGAACTATCAGAGCTTGCTTCTGTATTAGAAGCAGCAGCAGATGAACTAGAAGCCGCTGTATTATTCGCTTTTGCTGCTTGTGCGGCCTTCGCTGCTGCAGCTGCTGCTTTTCTTTGTCTTTCTAATTCTGCTTTTCTCGCAATCTCTGCTTGTCTCGCTGCCTCAGCTAAACGTTCTTTCTCAAGGCTAATTGCTTTTTGCATCGCTACCTTTTGATCAGCTAAAATAGATTCTTCTTCTTCTAGTGATAACATTTCTGTATGAATAGCATCTTCTTTATTCTTAAGGGATGCCATTAAATTATCTTTTTCTTTTTTTTGTTTATTTAAGCTGGACTTCATGCCCTCTAAATCACCTAACATCTTTTCAAGAGCACTTAATTTCGTTTTTAAATCTGTTTTTGAATCTTCTAATAGCTTTTTATCTGCTTCTTGTTCTTTTAGTATATCTTGGTCTGCAGCTAATATGGTTGCTACTGCGCCCATTCGGTCAATAAAATCACTGAAACTTTGTGCCCCCATCAACACATCGATATAGCTGACAGCACCACCAGTTTCTTGATAAGATCTAGCTCTCTCTTTTAAAAGTTCATTTCTTTTTTCAATTCTTTTTTCCACTTCTTTAATCTGTGCTTCTAACTTTTTAACATCTGCTTTTGTGGTCGCTATTTGTTCCTTTTTTTCAATAATTTTCACTTGTGTGCTGGAGATAGCCGTATTTAATCGTTCGATTTCCGCCTTTACATCGGTTTGTTTCCCCTGAACATCTGCTATTTCATCATTTTTATCGGTTAATTTTGATTCAACCTTATTTTTTTTATTTTCGATTTCTTCTTTCTGCTTGTTTAGATCGTTTAAGGAACTAGCTGCATATGTAGTGGATTTTGGTGTTTGCATGACTACACCGCTAATCCCAAGTGTAGCAACAACCGCTAATTTTACTATTGATTTTTTCAAGCCTATAGCTCCTTTCTCTTTATCAAATCACTCTATTTATGTAAGTACTTATTTTGCACACATTAAATATCCCCACATGATTAAACTAGAATCTGAAACCACCATGTGGGGCATCCCCATTGATCTATCGTCTTCCCTTATTACTCACTATAAGATTTGTGTCACTTTAAACTTTTAAAAACTTACGAATACTCATAACGCTTCCCCAAATTCCAATAATTCCTCCCATTAGAAGAAGCAATGTGGAAACTTGATATACAAACGGTGTATAATCAAGAATTTGGATAAAATTCGCAGCTAGTTTAGGTTTTACATACTGGTAGGCGTAATAATAAACGGTTGAAACTGCCGCAATCGGCACAACCGATCCTAGTACTCCTAACCACATACCTTCAAGAAAGAATGGCCAGCGGATAAACCAGTTCGTAGCACCTACTAATTTCATAATCTCAATCTCTCTTCTTCTTGCCACAATCGTAATTTTAATCGTATTAGAAATTAAAAACATTGCTGTGAAGAGCAAACCAATGATTAATACAATACCAACATTTCTACTGACTTTTATCACTTTAAATAGTTTTTCAACAGAACCTTGTCCGTATTTTACTTTCGCTGCATGGTCAAATTCTTTAATTTCATCAGCAACCTTTATTGTGTCTGTCGGATCTGTTGTTTTAACAATAAATACATCGTTTAACGGATTATCTTGTTGAAACAGTTTGAAGGCATCTCCATCATCACCGAGACTGGAGATCAAATTTTCTAATTCCTCTGATTTAGGAGAAAACTTGACACTTTTAACCTCTGCTATATCTTTAATCTTTTCTTGTAAAACATCTTTTTCCTTTTGATTTGCAGCAATATCAATGTGTACACGAATCTCTACATTTTCCTCAATTGTTGTTGCAACTTTATTTAAATTCATCATTATAACGAAAAAGACACCAACAAGTATTAACGTAATGGTTACTGAGCTTATAGATGCAAATGTCATCCATCCATTTCTAAATAAGCTTTTAAAACTCTCTCTTGCGTGTCTACGAACTGTTCTAGCCTTCATATCCGTAATCACCTCGCTGCTCATCCCGAACTATTCTTCCACTTTCAATTGCAATAACACGATGCTTAATCGTATTTACAATTTCCTTATTATGCGTCGCCATAATAATCGTTGTTCCTCTAGTATTGATTTCTTCTAGTAGATTCATAATTTCCCAAGAAGTCTCCGGATCCAAATTTCCGGTTGGTTCATCAGCAATCACTAGTTTAGGAGAGTTTACTATCGAACGTGCAATCGACACACGCTGCTGTTCTCCACCGGACAGTTCTGTTGGTAGCATTCTTGCTTTATGTTTGAGACCAACAAGACTTAGTGTTTCCATGACACGTTTTTTAATATATTTTGGATTTTCTTCAATTACTTCCAGTGCAAAGGCAACATTTTCATATACAGTCAAGGTAGGGAGCAACTTAAAATCTTGGAAAACTACTCCCATGCTCCGCCGTAATAACGGTACCTTTTTCAATTTTAATTTCGCTAAATTAATTCCATTTATTGTGATTGTACCTTGTGTTGGCTTTTCTTCTCGGTACATCATTTTTATAAAAGTAGATTTTCCTGCACCACTTGGTCCTACTACGTAAACAAATTCACCTTGATTTATTTTAACATCCAATCCATTGACGGCTATTACACCATTGGAATATTTTTTGACAACATTCTTCATTTCTATCATTTAATATCACACCTGATTTTTATTTGTTAGAAACTTTCGCAAAAAAAAACACAATTCGACAAATATTTAGCATTTAAATGAATCAAGCTAAAAAAAATTAGCTTGTTATTTTTATTACCTAAGTTATTATATCATCATAACACGGTAAATTAACTCAAAAAATTATTACATTTTCTTTTCAAACATCTCAAAAAGTACTATTCTTATTATCTAACGGGTATATCTCCTGCTCTAATAGTACTACATGTCGACCATTTCCCCCATTTTTTTTGCGAATATTTATTATTATAGATATTTTAACCTATTTACAAGCACGAAAAAAGGAAAAATTAACTTATTTTTATAAATGAAGAATTGATGAAATG
>JBDNRM010000230.1:0-7283 GCA_047718615.1 Bacillus sp. (in: firmicutes)
CATAAATACAGTTATTATAGTGATTTTTGCGTAAGATGCGGCAAAAAGAAATAAACTATAATAAAAGTATTATTTGTTTTAGCAGGACCTTAATTTTTTATACTAAATATCCCCCTTACATTAGTAATATTCATTTGTATCCTTTCAAATTTATATCCAACTATTATGTAATTAGCTACAGCAATTTGATTTGCTGATTAAACAAGCAACTATAACTATTCCCAAATCATCAAAATGACTACTTTTTCTGTAGTCATTTTTTGGTGCGCCTAAAATTCAGTTTGGACTTTCATTAAACTGATTTTGTTTAATTGGGATAACTGCGGGAATAAAGAGAATATGAACGGCTTAATCAAATTTTTTAAAGGAGGAAGATTGAAATGACTAAAAGCGTCATAGGCATTTATGAAACTCCCATAGAAACGATTACAGCAATTGAACGTTTAACTAATAAGGGATATAACGAAAACGATTTATCTGTCCTAACAAATAGAAAAGATACAGATTATTTAGAATCCCAGACAGACGCAAATGTCAATCATCATTCGAATGAAACATTATTCGAGAAACTAAAACAATTTTTCACAATGGATGATCTTTGGAAGGCAAGCAGTAAATTATCCCAACTTGACGTTCCAAATGACAAACTCGATGAATACACGGAACAATTAGATGCTGGAAAATTTTTATTGGCAGTAGATAAGAAAATAATGGAAAAAATCGGGGAGGAAAGCATTCGTTCAGATGTATCTACCAACTCAAATCTCGCAGACTCCAAAACAAATGAAAGACCAATTGACACCGAAACCACCAATCAAAAAGTATATATAGACGCACCAGCTAAACAAGACGATATTTATTTTGATGGAAGTTCAGGAGATAAGGGAAACAAACTTCCGTAATAAAAAACATATAGCAAGGAAAACAAAAGAATGATTTTTTGCTGGATTAAAGAATCAAAGAATCATTCTTTTGCATAAAAAAAGCGATCAACCTTGTTAATCAAAGTTGATCGCTTTTACTTCGTACGTCCCAGGAGAGATTCGAACTCCCGACTATCGTTTAATCCATGGTCTGTGGAAATACGGGGTATCCTATACATGCCCCTAATGAAAATGTAGAAATAATAGAGAATATTCGAATGGATGGAATCGTAAAAAATCGTGAGGCGGGAATACACCAACCCATGCTATTTCCGCCTTAAAAAGTACCGTATTTTGTGGAAAATATCCCGCCCGTTATCTGTCACAAACAAAAAAGAGGGTTACCCCTCTTACTAGTTTACTGTTGTTTTCTGTTGCACTGTACATTGTAATTAAATTCTTATAAACTTCAATTCTATAATGATTTAGTTAATTTGGATTCCATTATACCTTTCATATTGCTGTTGGAAGAAGCTAATCAGTGTTTCCCTACATATCCCTTACTGCTCTGTATATGGTTGCCCTACTTATCTTAGTTATCTCTGCAATAGCGTTAACAGTAAGACCGTTATTATCTCTGTCTCTATATAGTTCTAAAGCATGCTGTAAGCCTTTGTGTTTGTCTGTGTAAGTGTGAGGTCTTCCTTTATAAACACCTCTTTGCTTCGCTAATTCAATACCTTCAAGCTGTCTCTCTCTAATCATGTCCGCTTCAAACTCTGCTACTGCTGATAATACTGTGACCATAAGCTTTCCTGTTGATGTTGTTGTGTCTAACTTCTCACCGCTAACATTTAGCACAATAAGACCAACACTCTTTTCTTTAAGTTGGTCAATGGTGGCAAGAGCATCCTTAGTGCTTCTGGCAAACCTGTCTAACTTTGATACAACAATGGTGTCTCCTTCTTGAACTGTTTCCAATAGCTTTTGAAATTGTGGTCTTTTGTTTTTGTCTCTGCCACTAACTTTTTTCTTGAATATCTTCTCGCACCCTGCGTCCTTAAGTGCATTAACTTGTGCAGTTAAATCCTGCCCTGTTGATGATACTCTTGCATATCCATATTTCATCCATATCCCCCACATTATTTTCGATACATGTAAATGATACATTAGTATCCTTATTATAGCAGGGTTTACCTAGAAATCACTTTAAAAAATCGCATCAATTTATTTTCTGATTATCTTTACTTTTAATAATTATTTTATAGGGTTCTCCGTTAATTTTTTCTTTAATTTCTTTAGAGTTTAAAAATTCCTTAATGGTTTGTTCTATATGAATAACCTTTTTAGGTGCATCCTTTTCAGAACCATCTATTGCCGTATTAATAATAATTTGACGTGGTGAACTTTGATATGAAACTCCTGTTACTTTGTATTCCTCTTTTGCCGTTAACCCACTATAAATTACATGAACAATATTTTCCCATTCCAATTCTTTTTCTTTTTGAACTGTATCAATTTTATTGATTTTTATAGAGTATGAGTCAATATTTTTTGCCTCTAGCTTTTTGCTGTAGATTTCTTTAATTTCTTCTATCCTATTTTCGGTATTAGGAACATCAATTTCAATTATCACATTTGGGGAATCAGGAGAAGAATAGGAATACGCCTGAGAAATCACGTTGAACTGTAATTTAATTAATTCCTCATGTATCTCATTCAACGATTCTCCCATGTACTTGTCTCTTTCGGAAACTGATGGAACTTTATCTATCTGTCTATTTACTTTTATTGTATAAGTATCATAATCATTTGATTTTAATATCTTAGCAGCAATCTCTTTTACTTCTCCTCGTACATTTTGAAAGTATTGTTCAGAACCATCTATCGAAATCAATATGTGATTAGGATTCCCACTTACGCCAACAATCATATAACCTTTCTCTTCTAGTTCCATCCATATAACCCTATTTATAGGTTCAGATTCAAATAATTTACTTAAATAAGGAATTTTTGAAACAACCTCAGCCATTGCAGGAGAAACAAAAGCAGAACCAATAAATAAACTAAATAATAAAACCAAAGCAAATCCAGAATAAACCAACCTATCAGTCACACTTTTTTTATTGTTATTTTTTAATTTGATTAGGTTCTTATTACTCCTATTAATCTCCAAAGTTTCTATATCTGTTAGAATTCGGTTTTTCAATTCTAGCATTTGCTTTTTCTTCCATATAAAATGAGAATCCAAATCCTTTAAGGAGCTGTCAAAATCAGCATCTTCAAATTTCCTTTTCATTCCAATACCCCTCCTTTAATAATTGTTTTTTCAGAGCAGGGATGGCTCTGAAAAGTGACGATTTGACTTTACTCTCAGACCAATCTAATATCTTTGCTGTATCCTCTATAGAAAAACCTTTGATTTTTCTTAAAACTATTACCTTCCTATATGTATCTTTTATTTCTCCTAATGCCTTATAAAGTTCGTAAGATTCCTCTTTTATTCGAAAAACTTCTTCAGGCAGGGGAACGTGGTCTTTTTGCAAAAGAAAAATTTCTTTAAAAAACTTTGCAGGTTTACGCTTCCTTAAAAAATCTACTGTCAGATTGTGAGCGATACTAAAGAGCCATGTTTTTTCACTGGAATGATGTTTAAATGAATCAGAGTATAAATATGCCTTTACAAAGGTATCATGTGTTAAATCTTCCGCTTGCTGATAATCCTTTACCATGAGTAAAATAAAACTTAGTACAGACTTACTATGTTGGTCATACCAATCTGCAATTTCTTCCTCCTTATGTTCTAACAAATATCATCCCTCCTTTCTTGAATGTTCAATACTTAGACGTATGAGTGAGATAAAAGTTGTGATTATTGTATTAAAATTTATTAAAACATCTATTCCTTTTCTTAAAGCAGATATTATTGACTTTTTGTTATATGCACTTTGATAATCCGTAAACCCCACGTAAACGCAAGAAGGTAAGCTTCGAATTAAGGCTTGATTAACTAACATCTTTTTTTTAGCTTTATTTTGCTTAATCATTAGTCCCAGCTAAGCCAATTTGGTTTGCTACATCAAACAACTAGAGCTATACAAATATAGTCTGTTGCAATATGCAAAGAAGTGATAAAAATGAAAGTTACCCTTTGAAAGACCAAAAAGAAAAACGAGACAATTATCGTCTCAGTTTTCGGAGACAGGAAAAAAACGAAACGATTATCATCTCCGATTGGTACCGTAATAGAGAAGACACAAGAGAATAAATAAAAGATACTAACGCTCGGGTGCGAGCACAGAAAATTTGATTTCTCTCTAGTAAATTGAAAAATTTGGACTTAGAAGATGAAAACAGAAGGACAGTACTTCCCTTCATTAAGGCAGCGAAGTACCGTCCTTCTGAATTATTACCCAATAAATTTCTCTCCCTTCAAATAAAGGAATAGTCCGCTTTATTCTTGCAACATCCTTTCTTATATGGATACAGTATAAATAAAGCATTAAACATACCCTTTGACAAAGATTAAATTGAACTTACTACATAATCAAATGAATGATATTATTTAAATAGATATAGCGAAAAGGGTTGGAGGGGTGTTTTATAATTGAACCTATAGAGATTATTTATGATGTGGATTTGTTAAAAGATTCTTGTTATGTAGAAATAAAACCAGGAAAATATACTAGTAAACACTGGAACAAAGAATCCATCTATTTTACGGATGAAACATTTACTTATCTAACTCCTGCAATTATAAAGCATTATAAAAGGTACAGCTTATGGGGGATGAGTGAAATTAATAGACAAACTTGGAGCCAGATAATAGCTGAGTTAGAAAGGATAAAATTATTTCTAATAAACAATCCAAAAGCAGAGAATTTTAAGAACCAGATTGGTTATCTATTTGAAACAACACAGAAGAATTTCACGGAGAATTTACATCGAAATATTAAAGAGTTAATTAAGGTAATAACTGAATTTCAATCTTGGATTGCTGAGAAATTAAAAAGGTATGAGTATGTATCCATCTTAGGAATATAAAAGGAGTGGCACTAGTCTTCTAACCTTATTCTAGGTACTAAAACTAAGTTATTACTAAGATAAAAAAAGCGATCAACCTTATTAATCAAAGTTGATCGCTTTTACTTCGTACGTCCCAGGAGAGATTCGAACTCCCGACCGACGGCTTAGAAGGCCGTTGCTCTATCCAGCTGAGCTACTGGGACATGTTTTTATTTTCATTTGTTCCTCATCAGGACAATGTTTATTATATGTGTTTCTTCGATTAAAGTCAACCATTTTATGAATTTTTATTTCCTCACAAGGAAATATTTTCTTTCCTTATGAGGAAATAATGCATGTATCTTATTTCAGGGAGAATTGTGTTGTTAAATCAGGCAGTTTTCCTTTTGTATAATCATATACTTCTGTTGTGTATTTATTTTGATCAATGGTTAAAATAACATAGGTCTTTTCCATTCTTCCCCTTGGCAATCGCAAACTTCCAGGATTAATAAACAAGATATTATCAACCATTTCCATGCCAAGAAAATGGGAGTGCCCGAAACAGGCAATTTGAGCACCTAATTCTTTAGCACGATAGGAAAGCTTGGTGATAGATGATTTTACTCCATATAAATGACCATGTGTAATAAAAATTTTTGTATCATTTACTTCTTTCACAAGTTCATTTGGATAGTTTTCATCATAATCGCAATTTCCCCGAACAGTTGCATAGCCTTCCATTACTTTTTCATTGGCTGGAAGTTCAGAGTCACCACAATGCAGAAATACATCTACTTCTCCCTTATGCCTTGCTTTTAATTCTCCTACTTCCTCTACTAGACTATGACTATCACTTACAATAAGAACCTTCATTCTTCTCTCCTTCCTAAAAAACAGAATGTAGCTGTTGTTTTAATTTCTGCAATGCATTAGCACGATGACTTATTTTATTTTTCTTTTCCGCTGGTAATTCAGCCATTGCTTTTCCTTCTTCCACTACATAAAAAATCGGATCATAGCCAAAGCCAAATTCTCCTTTTTTCTCTTCTAATATAATCCCTTCACATGTTCCCGTAAAGGTTAATGCTTCTTTTTCAGGGATGCTAACCGCTAATGTGCAGCTAAAACGAGCCGTTCTTTTATCTGCCGGTACTCCATCAAGCTTTTTAAGCACTTTATCCATATTTGCTTGATCATCCTTTTGTTCTCCTGCATATCGTGCAGAATATACCCCTGGTTCTCCATTTAAAGTATCTATTATTAGACCAGAGTCATCGGAAATAACCGTTTTTCCTATAATTTTAGAAACTGTTTCTGCTTTTAGTATCGCATTTTCTTCAAAGGTACTTCCCGTTTCTTCTACATCTTCTATTTCTGGATAATCCAGTAATGTTTTCACAGAATAGCCAAGAGGTGCAAACATCTGCACAAATTCTTTTGCTTTACCAGCATTTTTTGTTGCCACAATAATTTCTTTCATTTTTTCCTCCTGTTAATTACGTTATTTTTTATTAATTTTATTGGAAATAGTTTCGCCAATTGCATCTCGTTGAACTTGAATTAATTGCTCTATTCCTTCTTGGGCAATTTGTAATAAACTTTGAAGCTGCACATAGGAAAATGTCGCTTCTTCTCCTGTTCCTTGCAGTTCTACAAATTCCTTTTCACTTGTCATCACAATATTCATATCTACTTCCGCTTTGGAATCTTCTATGTAATTTAAATCAAGAACCACTTCTTTATTGCTTAATATGCCAACGCTTGTGGCAGCTAAAAATGCCGTAATGGGATAGTTAGCTAGTTTTTTCTCTTGAAATAGCTTGTCCAATGCAATTGTCATTGCCACAAACGCGCCAGTAATCGAAGCCGTCCTTGTCCCGCCATCTGCTTGTATGACATCACAATCGATCCATACCGTACGTTCTCCTATCGCTTCTAGATTTACTACTGCTCGTAATGCTCGTCCGATTAATCGTTGAATTTCCATCGTTCTTCCTGTAATTTTTCCTTTTGCTGCTTCCCGAATAGTTCGTTTTTCTGTCGCTCTAGGCAGCATGCTGTATTCTGCTGCTATCCAGCCTTTTCCGGTTCCTCTTATAAATGGAGGAACTCGATTTTCTATTGTTGCTGTGCAAATTACTTTTGTATCTCCAACTGTAATTAAAACAGAGCCTTCTGGATGCTTTAAATAATTTGTTTCTATATGTATTGGTCTTAATTGTACGTTTTCTCGTCCGTCTTGTCGCATTTTTATTTCCTTAAACCTCCTAATAATAAGGACTTCATTCTAGTGTTTTTTTATAAAGCTATCCTGAAAAGAGGCTTTGGCTCTCTCGAATAGTCCGCAGCCAGCATATACTTCGCTTTCCTGCGGGCGAGCGTCGAGCCTCCTCGCTGCGCTGCGGGGTCTCG
>JBDNRM010000231.1:0-7258 GCA_047718615.1 Bacillus sp. (in: firmicutes)
TTTTTTTCTATCGTAAATTACTAAAAGAAAAACAATAGGTTTTTCAGTGGCCTCAGTAAACTCCTGTGGGGTCTCGCCTGTCCCGCTAATCCCATAGGAGTCTTCGTGTATTCCGGCTGCTCCTTGCTTTAACATAACAACAAACTTAATAAAACTGCCTATTTTTATCGTTCTTAGGCTCAGCGCACGCCCCGCGGAAAGCGAGCATCCTGAAACGGAAAGTAAGCCCCTATTTATAAGGAATAATGTTTGCAAGAAAAACACCTTAAAAGACGAATCAATCACTATTTTATAATTGCTTTAAACTAATTTATGGAAAATGCATCAAAAGGAATTTATAACTGCGAAGTTTGAGTGCTTTAGAAATGATAAGAAAGTGTACTAGTCTGAATGCCTGAAAATTCTAAGAGGAAAAAAGTTTCTAAAATTCGGTAATAACAATAAAAAAGGTTATTGCATGAACTATTTCATGAAAAAGGCTCGACTGTTAACATAACGGTTTTGTCAGTGAACAAGAACATCTTTTTTTATTTGGAAAAATTACCATTGCTTCATTATCATATATTTTGCTTTCTTAACAAATACTACCTTAAAAAGAATGACTTGTATTACTAGGGAGGAATAAGAATGGGGGAAATTATTTATATACGAATGAGACATCGAATTCAGAAGAAGCTTCACGACAAAGTATTGTTAAAAGATCTCGCACAAATAGTCGCTTCTAATACGTTGGTTAACTCGCTGCAAGATGTATGTATTTATGATATTTCTGAAAAAGATCGTAATATTATTATCATTGACAGCACACAGATTATAAGAAAGATACGAAGCATAAGTGAAGATATTGAAATTCAATTGATAGGTCCTGCTCAAACGATAATTGAAGTAGTATTTAAAAAAAAAGGTGTTTCGCTCCCATTATTTCTGTTGGTTTGGCTGTTATTATTTATCGGCTCCGCATTAACGATTATGAATTTTCATGAGGACGTTAGCATGCAATATGTTCATCAGCGTTTATACACGATGATAACAGGCAAGGAAGTCGAAAAACCACTCTTGTTTCAAATTCCCTATTCTATCGGATTGGGTTTAGGGATGATTATCTTTTTTAATCATGTCTTTAAAAAACGTTTAAACGAGGAGCCTAGCCCATTAGAAGTGGAAGTATTTAATTACCAGCAGTCATTAGATCAGTATGTCATTATGCATGAAAATAAAGAAAGCATGAAAAAACTCGATGATCATTAATATTCTATTGATTATTTTTATTGGTTTGGCATGGGGAACAACGGTGGGGGCTGGATATGTTGCGTTTTTAACCGTCTTCGGAATTATTCCCCGTTTGACACAGTTAACAAAAACAGGTAGTAAAATTCATGCATACGAATGGTCTGTTGTTTGCGGTGCAGTATGTGGAACATTTGCTTTTTTAAGAGAACCGACTTTTTCGCTGCCGTCCATATTGCTTGTCATTATGGGGATCGCAGGCGGTATTTATATTGGTATGATTGCTGCTGCTTTAACAGAAGTACTGAATGTTTTTCCTTTATTAGCAAAAAGAATTGGCATTGATGATCGTTTGTTAGTGCTTATGATGGCGATTGTATTTGGTAAAATTTTTGGCTCCTTGTTTCATTGGATGTACTTTATTCCATAACTATCTTGCTAGTAGTGTACCAATTAGAAAGGAAGTATAAAAATGATAAAAAGGAGAAAAGTGATAGTAATTACGGATGGAGATGAGTATGCAAGACGTGCAGTGGAAGTGGTTGCAAAAGAAGTTGGAGGAAGATGTATTTCTATGTCTTTCGGCAACCCAAGCAATCATACTGGACCAGAAATAATCAATATGATTCAAAAAGCAAAAAATGATCCAGTATTAGTAATGGTGGATGATAGTGGATTTGTTGGAGAAGGAGAAGGAGAGAAAATATTAAGATACATAGTAACACATAAAGACATTGATTTACTGGGAGTAATTGCTGTTGCAAGCAGAACAAGAAGAGAAGAATGGACAAGAGTTCATGTCAGCGTAGATCAAAATGGAAAATTAACTCAATATGGAGTGGATAAATACGGAATAGCCGAAAATGAAATTGGCCGTATGAATGGCGATACTGTTTATAACTTAGATGAACTACATTTACCATTAGTTGTTGGCATCGGCGATATAGGAAAAATGGGAAAAAAAGATGCTTATGAAAAAGGAGCGCCCATTACAAAAACAGCAGTGGAATATATCTTAGAAAGAAGTGGTTTTTATCATGGAAAAGCAAACCGAAAAAATGACTCCGATCTATAAAGATATAGAGTTGGTTGAGAAATACATGCAAGATCGAGTAGGCTTAGGAACAAGCTTTGATCTAGGTGTACGAAAATTAAAGGTCTTAAAAAAAGAACTTCAATTATACTATGTAAATGGGTTGTGCGACAGTGTATTGATCGCTGAGCTTTTGGAACAGTTGCTTTTTCTTAATGATTCAGATAGAAAGCCACAGGGTAAAAATATATTCGAAATGGTAGAAAATCAATTGGTCAACCAATCTGTTCAACCGATTAAAACAATGGATGAGCTTGTGGACCAAGTACTTTCTGGGCTGATTGTACTAGTCGTTGATGGCTACGAAATCGGTCTTGCTGTTGATGTAAGAAGTTATCCAGGAAGAACACCTCAAGAACCAGACACAGAAAAAGTGGTAAGGGGTTCAAGAGATGGTTTTGTAGAGAATATTATTATTAATACAGCGATAACAAGAAGAAGAATTCGTGATGAGAGATTACGTTTTGAAATAATGAAAATTGGAGAACGTTCAAAAACAGATATTGCCATTGGATATTTAAAAGATGTTGCAGATCCCGATTTAATCGAAATTATTAGA
This sequence comes from Bacillus sp. (in: firmicutes), assembly GCA_047718615.1. Taxonomy (GTDB): domain Bacteria; phylum Bacillota; class Bacilli; order Bacillales; family Cytobacillaceae; genus Niallia. The sequence goes on from JBDNRM010000231.1 coordinate 2,880, forward strand.
AAAGAATTAAATGCTATTGAAACCGATGGAATTACGATGGCCGATAAAACCATCGAAGAATTTCTTTTAAAACAAGGGTATAACCCTTATCCTTTAGTAAGATATACAGAAAGAGCAGATGTTGCGGCAACGCATATACTAGAAGGACATGTCATTATTTATGTAGATACATCACCAAGTGTTATTATTACACCTGCTACTTTTTTTCATCACTTGCAGCATGCAGAAGAATATCGACAAGCACCAGTAGTAGGAACATTTATCAGATGGATTCGTTTTATTGGTGTTATTGCTTCTTTGTTTTTTTTGCCATTATGGTTTTTGGTTACATTAGAACCATCTTTATTGCCGGAACAATTGGCGTTTATTGGCCCGAATGACCGGACGAATATTCCAATTGTTGTTCAATTGTTTATTGCAGATTTAGGGCTGGAGTTTTTAAGGATAGCGGCCATTCATACCCCCACCCCGTTATCAACAGCAATGGGTTTAATTGCAGCGGTTATGATTGGTCAAATAGCTATTGATGTAGGTTTGTTTGTACCAGAAGTTATTCTATATGTTTCAATTGCTGCAATCGGAAACTTTGCGACACCGAGTTATGAACTGGGAATTGCCAATAAAATTGTCCGATTAGCATTACTAATAGTTGTGGCTATTTTCCATACGCCTGGATTGATTATCGGAATTACATTATATTTGCTGTATTTAATTCATATACGCACATTAAATGTACCATATTTATGGCCTTTTATTCCTTTTTATCCAAAGGCATTAGCTCAAATAATTGTACGTCGAACGGTTCCAGGAAGCAAAATAAGACCAAGTCATTTGCATCCTCAGAATCGATATAAGCAGCCTACAAAATAAAAAAATAGGATTGAGAATTCAAGAATTTTATGATACATTTGTTTAATTAAGTGCGCTGTTATAAATAATGAAAAATAGAAAAGACAGCTCTCTTAAATGAAGGCTGTCTTTTCTTGTAAAGTTAGATTAGATATGCTTTGATTTTAGATTAGTTATTAACGAAAGAAGAGTTTGTGCATTCTGAAAAAATAAGAGTATCCCATTAATAAGGGGAGTATTCATTTATTGATAATATAGGAGAATAGAGGGGAAAAGATGCATTATTATGGGACGTCTACTGTAAATGAACTTGGTCATTTAGAAATAGGTGGGGTGGATACTTTACGATTAGTCGAAAAATTTGGAACTCCATTGTATGTTTATGATGTTGCGTTAATTCGAGAAAGAGCAAGAGGATTTAAACAAACATTTGAAAAAATGGGTGTAACAGCACAAGTTGCTTATGCGAGCAAAGCTTTTTCTACGATTGCAATGGTTCAACTGGCTGGGGAAGAAGGACTGTCGCTGGATGTTGTTTCAGGTGGAGAACTGTATACGGCAATTGCCGCAAAATTTCCTGTTGAACGCATTCATTTTCATGGCAATAATAAAAGCCGAGAAGAATTAGAAATGGCAATAGAGCATAAAATTGGATGTATCGTTGTAGATAACTTTTATGAGCTGCAGCTGCTTCAAGAGTTATGTGAAACCAAACAAGAGAAAGTGAATATATTACTTCGTGTTACTCCAGGTATTGAAGCACATACACATGACTATATATTAACAGGACAAGAAGATTCTAAGTTTGGATTTGATCTTCAAAATGGCCAAGCGGAAGAAGCCTTGTTAAAAGGAATGGACTCCCCATGGTTAAATGTACTAGGATTACATTGTCATATCGGTTCACAAATTTTTGAAACGACTGGATTTGTGCTTGCAGCGAAGAAAATTATAGAGCATTTAAAAAAATGGAAGCAAAATCATTGTTTTGAAACAAAAGTGTTAAACTTAGGCGGCGGTTTCGGTATTCGCTATACAAGTGAAGATCAGCCGATACAACCTGAAAATTATGTAGAAGTTATTATTAAAGAGGTGCAAAACCAAATAGCTGATTCTCAAATGAAAATGCCAGAGATTTGGATTGAGCCAGGAAGATCTTTAGTTGGTGATGCAGGAACAACTCTATATAAAATTGGTTCACGTAAAGAAGTTCCAAGTGTTAGAAAATATTTAGCAATTGATGGAGGCATGACAGATAATATTCGTCCTTCCCTTTATCAAGCAAAATATGAAGCTGTTTTAGCGAATAAGCCGTTGCAAAAAACGGATGAAGTTGTTTCAATTGCAGGAAAATGCTGCGAATCTGGGGATATGCTGATATGGGACCTTCCTTTGCCAAAAGCAAATGAAGAAGATGTTTTAGCTGTATTTTGTACTGGAGCATACGGTTATTCTATGGCAAATAATTACAATAGAATTCCAAGACCACCAGTAGTATTTGTAGAAAATAAAGAAGTGACTCTTGTAGTAAAAAGAGAATCTTATGAAGATCTAATTAAATTAGATTTGCCTTTAAGGGAATCAGCTATGATAAAAAACTAAGCATAATTGCTTAGTTTTTTTCGATTTTAGCCAAAAGGCTCCCATGACCCAAGGAACACAAGAGCTAGATGAGAATAAATAGCTTTTTAAGGGAAAAGCGAAGTGTATTCAGACTGCGGACTAATAATTGAGAGAGCAATCCGCTTTTCAGGGTAGATAGGCAAACAAAAATTTGCACCTTGAAGAATGAAAATAGGCTAGTGTGATTGAGTTTGTTGTTATGTTGAAACAAGGAGCAGCCAGCATACACGAAGACTCCCGCGGGAATGCGAGAAAGACGAGACCCCGCAGGAAAGCGAAGTGTATGCTGGCTGCGGACTTATCGAGAGAGCAAAACCCTCTTATCAGGATAGCCTATATAAGCAAAAAAAAGCCTGTATTATTGCGAAAAAATAATTGCACAACTAAGTAGCTTATTTCTTTTACTTGCATATTTATATATGGAAAGAAACGATAATACCGTTGTTACAGGAAAAAGAACTCCAAGCTGTCTTTATTGCGATAAACTTAACGTGATAGGAATCTTTGCTAATGATTTGAAATAATTCACACATAACATTATCATTGAAGTATAGTAATAAATTCTGTATGATAAAAGAAATAACATAATTCGTCAAAGTTAGCTTATTTATGATATATTATGCTTAAACTTGTTTGGGAATTTTGGAATATGGAAAAAATGATAAGTAAATATGTTTTAATAATAATGAGGGATATAAATGATCATTCGATATAAAAAAACATTTGAAAAAATTGCCATGGGCCTTCTTTCTTTTATGCCAGCTGAAAAAGATTTAAAAGTACTGCAGCAAACGATTAAAGAGTATGAAACAAATGAAAAATGGCAGCTTTTATTATGGAAAGATGACGAAGACATTATTGGTTTGATCGGAGTCGTCTTCGCAGATGAAGATACAGTCCGTATTCAACATATTTCAGTTAATCCATCACATCGACAACAAGGGGTCGGCAAAGCGATTGTACAAGGAATTAAGGATGTATATCCAGGTAAAAATATAGAGGGTAATGAGTTAATCATAAGCTTTTTGTCTAAATGTAAAGATGTTGTCGGACAAGAAAATATAAATTTATAAAAAAGAGGCCATCTTGTTGCTCGTTTCGTTTAAACAGAAAACGCAGCTATCAACGAGATGGTTCTTCTTTGTTTATTAAAAATTTTTGAACCTACTTTTAACCAGCAAGTTTCTACACCAAAAATGGAGGGCAATCGAGAAAAACAGCTTGGAGAATTCGAAAAGATACAGTAAGAAAATCGCCATTTCTTTATAAAGTCATTCATTTCACTTTATGCAAGTAAGTTATGTTTTGCGATTCTTTCTTTTGGCCAATATTGCAGCATCTCTTTCCTGTATGACAATACTGCGATCTCTTGTGAGATGTCGATGAATAATTTCGTTAGCAACAGTCCCTTTATTTTTCCATGATAACCCCATTTTATTGCAGTATTGTTGGCATTGCTTCTCCAATTCTGCATCTTGTAATGGCAGATCAATCATTTTGTAAGGAACCATGTTTTCTATTCTTTTTGTATTATTTTCTAATAATGCAAGTAATAATACAGAATCAATGCCGTAAGAAGAGAGCATCTGTGTATTTTGTTTGAATAGGGAGAAACTTTTTTTTATTGTTTTCAATGCTCCAGGATAATTTCCTCTTCTATGGTGATAACAAGAAACAGCCAATAAAATAAAAGCAACCCATATCGATTTCTTATTACCTGCTTCAACTTCTTTCCAATATTCTTCTCCAATTTCGTGACATTCAAAATAATCCCGATCCCCATGAAAATGAACTAAAAAAAGAATAAATTCTTTTGGATACATATTTTTTCACACTTTCTTTTATTAGTAATAACTCTAAAACAATTATTAAAAAATAGCAGAATAGTAACCACTCACTTATTCTAA
>JBDNRM010000232.1:0-7233 GCA_047718615.1 Bacillus sp. (in: firmicutes)
ATCCTGAAACGAGAATCTTGCCCCTATTTATAAGGAATAATGTTTGCAAAAAAACACCCATAATCCATCATCCTTTTCTAATTACTCTAAACCAAGTTATGCTAATACATGAAGAGGAATTTATAACTGCGAAGTTTAAGTTAACTCTATTAAAAAAACATAACTAACCAGTATAGGGTAGTAACGATTTACGTGCTACATTAGAGAATGTTCGTCTTTACCTATTATCTATTTAGTTATGTCTCAGCCGCTCCATTAGATTATCTTTTATCAAAATGCTTGGATACTAACTTTAATGGAATAACCTTATTCTTGTTATCGGGAAAATAGTCTTTCCTATCTAGAAGCCCTTCTTCTAACTCTTCCTCCCAAACAGCTTCTGAGATGAAATCATAACGCTCCTCTAAAAACTCTCCTTCATTTGCCGTAACGGTACTATGCATTGCTTTCAATTCCTGTAGGAGAATATTTTCTAATTCCGTCACTTTAGATGAAATACTACTTTTGGAAACGCCAAATTCTAATGCCAATTCTTTTTGCGTAATAATCTCTGCTGTGGATAGATGATGATTAATTAAATAAACAAGCGCCGCTACATAAATCATCGGTTTTTTTATAGAAGGGTTTTTCTGCTGACAATATAAAAACCACAGATGAACCCCCATATCGGTAACAGCTGCATCTCCATCAAACTCCATCATAAAATCAATAAACAGCAATGCAACCTCTTTTTGCTTCGTATTATTCCAATCCAACCCTTCAACAGATACATCGGATGGTCCAAAGAAAAAAAGAGCAAGCACTTCTGGATAATTCTTACTAATAAATGTATGCTTATCTTGCTCCTGACTATTTTCATATAAAGTTAAGACAGCGTTAGCTAAACTATCGCTTATATTTGCTGGCATTTCAACATATGTGGTAAAAAATAATGCTGTTTCACCAGCAGGAAGAATAGTACCTAATAAGATACCCCCTGGTTGAACGGTTGCCTCTTCATCAAAGAGTTTTATTTTATAGGTTTCCTTCGTAAGAATATCCTTTACCGTAACATATTGATCTTGATAATCTTGAATAATGGATACAGATGATTGCGCTTCTTTCCAATCTTGAAGCAAAGATTTAATACGTTTTCCTTTATAAGAACCACTATATCGGTCAATATATTCCGCTATAATCGTATTTCCTTCAATTTCTACACAAGTAACAAGCCACGTAGTTGTAAAAAAGTGAAGCATATCCTTAAGTTCCGGTGTTAAGGCTAAATTTCTATAACATTTTTCTAAATACTCTTCGATTTCCAGCTCATAATGGTCGATTGCATATTCAAAAATATCTATCTGAATAGTGTTTAATTCGTTTTCAATCTTATGATTCAATTCAAGAATATTTTTATTTCTAAAGCTGTAAATGTCATCATACCCTTTACCTACCATCCCTTTCCCCCCACTTCTATGCTTATTCTTTTACTTTCCGTTAAAGTGATTAAAGCTAACGCTAACCCCTTCAGCTACTATTCATTTCCATTTTCATTTTCATTTCCATTTACATTTACATTCATTATATCATGTATTTATCTTCCAATGACGTTCTTTCTCAATTAGATAGAATTCATCTCATCTAAATCCTAAAGATTTTAAACAAATGTCAAGTTAAACAATCATGCCTGTTTGAAAAGAAAAAGCCATGACATTGCTATAAAAAAACAATCTAAAAAGCAACCGCACCTATTTTCATGGTAGCCACCTATGCAAAAAAATTTACACCATGGCATATGAGAAGAAGCAGCTTTCTATTTCATTTTATGGCCAAAGTTTGAAGCAGAGTGCAGATGAAATACACGAGGGAGTGTGAGAAAGACGAGAACCCGCAGCGCAGCTAGGAGGCTCGTAGATGAGAAGTGTATTCCACCTGCGGACTAATTGAGCGTGTACATTACCCTTTTTCAGAGTATCCTTCTATTTTCCAACCCTTTACTTTATCATCTTTCCATCTCATTTGTTAAAATAGAGATAACTAGTATAGAAAGGAGTTTTCAACAATGGAAAAGCCTCCAAAAGAAATAGAAAACGCAGAAAAATATTATGCAGAAGATAAATTATGGGATAAATTAAAAAAATTCGGCAAAAAAGCTGGATCCTCTGTTGTTTACGCTGTACTGCTTCTATTTTACACTTTAAAAAAGCCAGAAGTACCCGCCAAAACAAAAGCAACAATAATAGGAGCTCTAGGATATTTTATCCTTCCGCTTGATTTAATTCCCGATTTCGCCGTAGGAATTGGCTACACAGATGATTTAGGCGCCTTAGGAATTGCCTTAATACAAGTAGCTATGTATATAGATGACGATATAAAAACAAAGGCAAAAGAAAAATTAAACGATTGGTTTGGCCCAAATGCTGATACTACTGTTATTGATAGCAAGATAGAGTAACCCCTCTCTATTAAGTTACTTTCTTACCTTAAAAAAAAGAAAAGCTAGGAGACATTTGCTCCTAGCTTTCCCTATGATTCTATTCATTACATCGTACATCATTGTGTAACTTCTGATTTTCTTTTTAAAAACAGCTCCAAGATCTGTTCATCATCAAACTGCTGTTTTAGAAGGAAATCGATCATCTCCCGAACCGCTCCATATCCGCCGCTCGTTTTTGTTACCAGCTTTACCTGTTTTTTCACATAATCAATGGCGTTATTTGGTGCGCAGGGAAATCCAACTTCTGTTAAAACAGGAATATCATTGAGGTCGTCCCCCATGTAACATACTTCCTCAATATCTATTCCTATTTGATCGATTAGTTCTTGCAATACAGTTAATTTATCTACAATCCCTTCATATATAAAATCAATCTTTAGTTCTTCTGCTCTTTTTATGACAGCCATTGATTTTCTACCCGTTATTATAGCCGTTTTTATTCCAGCTTGATGCGCTAAGCTGATTCCCATGCCATCTTGCGTATGAAAAGCTTTATATTCCACACCATCTGAACCGATAAAAAGCCGGCCATCTGTTAAAACTCCATCAACATCTAACACAATAAGTTTTATTTTTGACATATATACCTCTATAATCCTAAATTCATTAAATCATGCAAATGAAGCATACCCACAGGAGCATTATGTTCATTTACAATTGGCAGAACGGTTATTTTTTTATTCTCCATTAACTGCAATGCTTCCACTGCTAATGTTCCTTCTTCTACTACAATAGGAATATCCGGGGCGAGGCTTTCAACTTTTTCATTTAACGCATCTACAGAAAGAGCAAAAGCCCGACGGATGTCACCATCTGATAAAACCCCTACTAATCGATTTTCATCATCCACAATGGATGCTGCTCCTAGTCCTTGATCTGTCATAACAAACAAGGCATCTTTCCCCTTATCTCCTTGACGTACTATTGGATTTTTTCGCGTATCCGAAATAACATCATCTACTCTCAACAATAGTTTTCTGCCTAAAGATCCACTTGGGTGAAATAACGCAAAATCTTCTGGTCGAAACTTTCTTGCTTCGAGAAGAGCAATCGCTAAAGCATCTCCTAGCGCTAAGGTTACTGTAGTACTTGTTGTTGGTGCTAATCCTAAAGGACATGCCTCTTCAAATTCACCGAGAAACAGGACAATATCAGCTTTCATCGCTAATGTTGAAAATGTATTTTTTGAAATGGCTATTAATTTTGCACCGATTGTTTGAATGGACGGAAGCAAGCTTAACACTTCTTCACTTTCACCACTATTAGAAATGGCAAGAACAACATCATCAGCCGTAATCATTCCAAGATCACCATGCAATCCTTCAGAAGGATGTAAAAAGCAAGAAGGCGTTCCTGTACTTGATAGAGTGGACTTAATTTTTCTTGCAATTATTCCCGATTTTCCAATTCCAGTGACCACTACTTTTCCCTTGCACGACAAGATCAATTCAATAGCTTCCTCTATAGACGAATCAAGAACATGGCGTAAATCCAGAATTGCTTGCGCCTCTTTTTCTAAAACCGTGGCAAATGTATCTGTATAATTGAGTCTAGGCAAATTAATATTTTGCATTCAAATCACTCCTATTGTTACAGATTTTTAATTAACCGGTCAATCTCTTGGATTGGTTTTAAAACTTCCTCCAACTCGTCTAGCTTTACCATATTTGGTCCATCAGACATTGCTTCATCCGGATTCGGGTGCACTTCCATAAAGATTGAGGAGATTCCAACTGCTGCTGCAGCTCTAGATAAATATGGAACAAATTCGCGTTTTCCACCTGTTGTTGTGCCGTTTCCTCCAGGAATTTGTACACTATGTGTAGCATCAAATACAATCGGTGCTCCTAATTCATTCATTGAAATGAGGGATCGCATATCGACAACTAAATTATTATAGCCGAATGTGGAGCCACGTTCTGTTAATAATATTTGTTCATTTCCTGATTCTCGTAATTTTGTTACCACATTTTTCATATCCCACGGTGCTAAAAACTGTCCCTTTTTAACATTCACAATTTTCCCCGTTTCTGCTGCTGCGACTAATAAATCGGTTTGCCTGCATAAGAATGCTGGTATTTGTAGAATGTCCAATACTTCAGCTGCCTTTGCAGCCTGATTTGGTTCATGAATATCAGCAGTGACCGGCACCTCAAATGTCTTTTTGACTTTTGCTAATATTTCTAAACCAGCTTCTAAACCCGGTCCTCTAAATGAATGGATAGAAGAGCGATTTGCCTTATCATAAGATGCCTTAAAAACAAAAGGAATACCTAACTTTCCAGTAATCTCTTTTAATTGTCCAGCAGTTTCCATAATTAATGCTTCATCCTCAATAACACAAGGTCCAGCAATTAATACAAAAGGATGTTTTCCACCAAAAGTAATGGTATCGTTTAAAGTAATAGTATTTATAATATGTCATACCTCCTTCATGTTCTAAAAAAATGATAGTTAAATAAGGTTATTTTTGTGAAAAGGGAGAAACTCACTTCACAAAAACATCGTTTTAGTGGGTAATAGAAGGGACCATTCCGGTGGGAAAATTCGGATTATTCTGTTATCAGTACCGTGTAGTTTACATAATACATGATATTTAAAACGAAGGAAAGCAATATGCTATATAATCTTACATAGTTTTTAATTACAGCTTTCATTTTACGTTAGATTTTTTTCATTAACAAAAGACAAATAAAGATTGTGTCTCCACAAATATAATAGTAAAAACTATTCTAATATAGGTAACTGTTGAAGTCCTCCGTACAAGAAAAAAGTTGATGTAAAAAGAGGAATATCCCCGTTTACATCAACCTTCTAATGAAAAATTGCTTATTTATTTGTTTTATACTGCTTCTTCCCTAAAATAGCTTAATTCGTGGAAGAGGAGATATTCTCAAGTTCCATGCTTGTTTCCTTTTTCGCTGACTGCATGAGCACGATGTAAGAAATGGCTCCAAAGCCAATTCCTAAAAACCATGAATACGTGTAAAGATCTTTAAGTGCAGGAATCATTAATCCGATAAAGGATGCCACTAATCCAATTATTAATGCAATAAATGCTTTAGGATTATAGCCTTTCTTATAGGCATATTCACCATTTTTGTCATAAAAACTCGCCAAATCATACTTCTTCCGTTTCACAATGTGGTAATCTGCAATCATAATTCCTGCAACTGGTCCTAGTGCACCACCAATTGCTCCAAGAATACTGAAGATTGTCCCTGCATTATTAAACCAAAGCCATGGCATAAAAAACACCGCTAATACAATTGATATTAATCCAGCCTTCACAAAAGTTAATTTCTTAGGAAACAAATTAACTAAATCATATGCTGAGGATACAACATTTGCAGCAACATTTACTGAGAGTGTCGCAATTAGCAAGGAAAATGCCCCTAAAATAAGCACAATTGGATTTCCAAATGCCTGCAACAGCTCAACTGGATTCCAGATTGGTCTTCCAAAAGCAAGAATCGTACCAGATGTTGTAATAATACTCATAATCGAAAAAATAATAGCTGTTCCAGGCAAACCTATTCCTTGCCCAATCATTTGATCTTTTTGGCTTCTTGCAAATCGCGTAAAGTCCGGAATGTTTAAGATGAGTGTAGCCCACGTTCCAACAAGACCTGTAACAGAAATCCAAAACACTTTCCAAAATGCCGCACCAGATAAGGTAGATGGTTCATTAAATAAAGGCCCCAATCCTTTCGCCACAACAATTGCCCAAATAACAAGGCCCATGCCAAGAACAATAACAAGGGGACCTGCCCAAAGTTCAAAGAATTTTACTCGTTCCATACCATGTGAAATAATAACTGCATGCAAGATCCAGAATAAAGCTACCGCTATAGCATCATTTAAACCCATGCCAATAAACTGAATATCTGCTAGACTGTTCCACCCTGGTATTAATACTCCTAGTACAGCGCCGACTGCTTTGCTCCCAGCATATGCTTGGACAGCAAACCAAAAAACTGCAACAAAGGCACGGATGATGATAGGAAATTGTGCCCCTTTATACCCAAAAGACGCACGGATTAAAACAGGAAATGGCACTCCGAGTTTTGCTCCGGAAGAACTATTGAGCCACATGGCAACAATAAGAATAATGTTGGCAAAAATAACTGTACCTAATGCCTGCCAAACATTCATGCCTAATCCAAGCAAACTTCCTGCCGTCTCATATGCAACGATGTTATGAACCATTCCCATCCAAACAGTTGTGTAATTTAGCCATGTCCAATTTCGCTTGGCCTTTGGAACAGGTGCGAGATCCTCATTGTATAAAGATGGATCTTTTACTTTCAACACAGTTGTTTCTTCCGTTACATTAGTATTCATCCAAATCCTCCTTATTAATTACAATTTTTGATCACTATGCTTACTAGTCTCTTCTCGTTTCATATTTCTTAATTTTCTGACTATTATAGTTTAGCATGCTCCCATTATTTGGACAATCATCTATATTGTAAAAAAATAGTGAAAGAAAATGGACAAAAGGTAAAATCTTGATTGAACTGGTATAGAAGATAACTTGTTGGCTAGACTTTGAGTTTCACTTAATTTAGGGGAAACTAACAATAAATAATCAAATGATATTTGAATAAAGAAAAGAATTCGTTATGGGCGAATTTTTATTAACATGGATGTCTAACCCTGAAAAAAGGTTCCGCAGTCAGAATACTCTTCGCTTTCCTGTGGGCGAGCGTCGAGCCTCCTGATATGAACGAAACTGTCAAGTCTCCCACTCTCCA
>JBDNRM010000233.1:0-7232 GCA_047718615.1 Bacillus sp. (in: firmicutes)
TTATTATATAACAGTTATCATTTTTTTCATGAAATTTATATAACAGTTTTCGAAATAACTATTTTTTGTTATAAATACATTTTTATCCATGTCCCGCAAACGCTGTAACAATGGGCAGTTCACATTTCAGACACAGAATATTCGCAAGATGTACATATTTTTGTGAATAATATCACATTAATTCTGTTATAGTTATTTTAGAAAGAAATTAACACTCTGTTATATAGTTTTCTTATAAAATGATGAGGTGATTATAATGGAAAAAGTGGAAGCTAACTACTGGAAAGGTTTTAAAAATGGAGCATGGAATAAAGAAGTAAATGTTCGTGATTTCATCTTAAAAAACTTTAAACCTTATTATGGAGATTCAACTTTTTTATCTGGCCCTACTTTAGAAACTACTGAACTATGGGAACAAGTATTAGCGCTTTCAAAAGAAGAACGCGACAAAGGTGGAGTTTACGACCTAGATACTGATATTGTTTCAACGATTGTTTCACATGGACCTGGATATTTAGATAAAGCAAAAGAAAAAATTGTTGGTGTACAAACGGACGTTCCTTTCAAACGTTCCTTCCAGCCAAATGGCGGAATTAGAATGGCCGTATCAGCTTGTGAATCATACGGTTATAAAGCAAGTGAAGAACTAGAACAATTTTTTTCCGAACATCGCAAAACTCATAATGCTGGAGTATTTGATGCTTATACAGATGAGATGAGACTTGCAAGAAAAGCAGCAATCATCACCGGCCTTCCTGATGCATATGGACGCGGAAGAATTATTGGTGACTACAGACGAGTTGCGCTTTATGGAGTTGACTTCTTAATCCAAGAAAAACAAAACGATAAAAAAGCAACAAGTTCCGTAATGTCTGAGGATAATATCCGTTTAAGAGAAGAAATTTCAGAACAACTTCGTGCTTTAAACGAATTAAAACAATTAGGTGCTAGCTATGGCTTTGATCTTTCTCGTCCTGCGGCGAACACTTTGGAAGCGTTTCAATGGTTATACCTTGGTTACCTTGCTGCAATTAAAGAACAGAATGGCGCTGCAATGAGTTTAGGCCGTGTGTCTACTTTCTTAGATATTTATATTGAAAGAGATTTAGAGAATGGCGTATTAACAGAAAAAGAAGTTCAAGAAATTGTAGATCATTTTATTATGAAACTACGTTTAGTAAAATTTGCACGTACACCTGATTATAATGACTTATTCAGTGGTGACCCTACTTGGGTAACAGAATCTATTGGCGGCATGGCGAATGATGGAAGACCTTTAGTAACAAAGAATTCATTCCGCTTCCTTCATACACTTGATAACCTTGGTCCAGCGCCAGAACCAAACTTAACTGTTTTATGGTCTACACAGCTTCCTGAGGATTTTAAAAAATTCTGTGCGCAAATGTCTATTCAAACTAGTTCTATTCAATACGAAAATGATGATATCATGAAACCTCAATGGGGCGATGATTATGGTATTGCCTGCTGCGTGTCTGCAATGGAAATCGGAAAACAAATGCAGTTCTTCGGAGCACGTGCAAATTTAGCGAAATGTCTATTATATGCTATTAATGGTGGTAAAGATGAAAAATTAAAAATCCAAGTAGGTCCTACCTTTGCTCCTATTACATCTGAATATCTTGAGTACGATGAAGTAATGGAAAAATTCAACAATATGATGGAATGGTTAGCAGGACTTTATATCAACACTTTGAATGTTATTCATTACATGCATGATAAATATAGCTATGAAAGAATTGAAATGGCATTACATGACACAGAAATACTTCGTACAATGGCAACAGGTATTGCTGGTTTAAGCGTTGTTGCTGATTCCTTGAGTGCTATCAAACACGCTAAAGTCAAAGTAATCAGAGATGAAAATGGCATTGCTGTTGACTTTGAAACAGAAGGTGAATACCCTAAATACGGAAACAACGATGATAGAGTAGACGACATTGCTATTGGTCTTGTAGAAAACTTTATGAAAAAATTGCGTAAACATGGAACATATCGTAATTCTCTTCATACAATGTCAATCTTAACCATCACATCCAATGTGGTTTATGGGAAGAAAACAGGTAATACACCGGACGGCCGTCGTGCTGGAGAACCATTTGCACCAGGAGCTAACCCTATGCATGGCCGTGATACAAAAGGTACACTTGCATCTCTTTCTTCTGTTGCTAAGCTGCCATATGAATCTTCATTAGATGGTATTTCTAACACATTCTCTATCGTTCCAAAAGCACTTGGAAAAGAAGAAGATGCTCGTTCAAGCAATTTAGTATCCATTTTAGATGGTTATGCTGCAAAATCAGGACATCATTTAAACGTAAACGTGTTTAATAGAGAAACACTTTTAGATGCAATGGAACACCCAGAATTATATCCACAATTAACCATTCGTGTTTCTGGATATGCAGTTAACTTTATTAAATTAACACGTGAGCAACAAACAGATGTTATTAACCGTACATTCCATGAATCTATGTAATTAATACAAAAAAAGGGAAAAGTGGCACCCTCCCCTCTTCCCTTTTTTTCATCCAAACGGAGTTTCAATTGACCCAATTGAAACTCCGTTAATTAGAAATCCGCACCACCTGTAGCAAACTGCTGCTTTTCCTTTCTATAAACAAAAAGCAGCCAGACACACACAACGCAGGAGCATGCTCCGAGGGGGCTCCTGCGTATCCCAGCTGAAAGAAAAGTATATTCTGACTGCGGACTTACGGAGAGAACCAAAGCTGTTTTCAGGTAGCCACTCATGCAATAAATTTTGCACCATGGCACATGAAAAGAAGCAAATTTCTTAAATTTACAAGCAGGGAGCAGTCAGAATACACGAAGACTCCTATGGGATTTGCGAGACAGGTGAGACCCCGCAGGAGTTTACTCCGAGGAGGCTCACCGCTCGCCCCATGGAAAGCGAAGTGTATTCTGACTGCGGACTATTCGAGAGAACCAAACCCTATTTTCAGAGTAGCCACTTTAAAATAATCTAGTAATACCCGCTAGTTGCTTTACAATAAAGGAGGAAATCAATCATGAACGGCAATATTCATTCAATCGAAACTTTCGGCACGGTTGACGGACCCGGTATACGCTATGTTGTTTTTACACAAGGATGCTTACTTCGCTGTCAATTTTGCCATAATGCGGATACATGGGAAATCGGGACAGGAAAGCAAATGTCCGTGAAAGAAATTATGGATGATCTACAATCATACCTTCCTTTTATTGAAGCTTCTGGCGGTGGTATTACGGTTAGCGGCGGCGAACCACTGCTTCAAATACCATTTTTAATTGAATTATTTAAAGAGTGCAAGAAAGTTGGAATTCATACTACAATAGACTCATCCGGCGGCTGCTATTCAACAGCTCCACAGTTTCAACAATCATTGCAGGAATTATTACAATATACCGATTTAATATTATTGGATTTAAAACATATTAATCGAAAAAAACATATCTCGTTAACAGGCATGGGCAATAAACATATTTTATCTTTCGCTAAACTTTTATCAGATAAAAAAATACCCGTATGGATAAGACATGTACTTGTTCCAACGATTAATGACAATGAAGAAGATTTACGCAATCTCGGGGAGTTTATATCTACTCTATCTAATGTGGAAAAAATTGATATTCTTCCATACCATAAACTTGGCGTTTATAAATGGGAAGCACTAGGCTTTGAATACCCATTAAAAAATATTGATCCACCAAGTGAAGCTTCTGTAGATTTTGCTTATACAATGCTGACAAAAAACTCTACACAAAAGCAATAAAAACACAAGAGGTATAATACCTCTTGTGTTTTTATTGCTTTGTCTTATTATTTCCACCAATTATCAAACATAGAAACAGGAACTTGACGTTTATGTTCTGTAATTAAATAACGCGCTTCAATTTTTTCTGAAACTTCAACTGGTACTTCTTTACCTTCTAAATAGTCATCTAATTGATCATATGTAATTCCCAACTCTGTTTCATCAGCTTGTCCTGGATTGCCGTCTAATAAATCTGCAGTTGGAACTTTCATATAAATTCTTTCTTCTGCATTTAATTCTTTTAACAACTGTTTGCCTTGACGTTTGCTTAAACCTGTTAATGGCAAAATGTCTGCTCCACCATCACCATATTTTGTGAAGAATCCTGTTACCGCTTCTGCAGCATGGTCTGTTCCAACTACCAGTAGATTTTCTTGTCCACCAATAGAATATTGAGCAATCATGCGCATTCTAGCTTTTACATTCCCTTTGTGATAATCCGCTAGTGGTTCTCCTGTTGTCATTTTGTCATACACTTCTTTTAACTCATCTACTGGTTCTTTTACATTAAACACATATTCCTTATCAGCTTGAATAAACTGAAGAGCACGTTTTGCATCTTCTTCATCTGCCTGTATACCATATGGCAAGCGAACTGCAATAAAAGTTGCCTCATATCCTTCTTCACGAAGCTGTTCAACAGCTAATTGTGCTAATCTTCCTGCAAGTGAGGAATCTTGTCCACCACTTATTCCAAGTACAAAACCCTTTGCTTTTGCTTTTTTTACATATTCCTTTAAAAAAGTGACACGTTTATTTATTTCCTCTTTTGGATTAATTTCTGCTTGTACATTTAATGCTTCCATTATTTCCTTTTGTACACTCATGTCAAATTCCTCCTTAAATTCACTTGTTTTTTAATGTTTTTTTCACTTTATCCAAATGCTTCATTTTATTTTCCCAGCATAATGGACTTAAATCAACTGGGTATTCTTCCGGATTTAAGGAACGCTTATACTCATCCCATAATATAGCAAGATTTTTTTCTGCGTATTTTTGAATCGTAAATATATCCGGCGTTTCATATACTAATTTACCATTTTTCACTATGTCTTCATGAATGTCTTTTGCTATAAAATTAGTAACAAATTTACTAATATACGTATGGGTGGGATGAAACATTTTTAAACGTTCTTGTTTTTCTGGCTGTTCGGATTCTAAACAAATATAATCCCCTTCTGACTTTTGATTTATACTATTAATAATTCGGTACACTTTTTTCAAACCAGGGGTTGTAACCTTTTCAGGATTCCCACTAATTTTAATCGTATCCTGCATCACTCCAGCTTCATCTTCAATGGATACTAATTTATATACACCACCTAAAGCTGGCTGGTCAAAAGCAGTAATTAACTTTGTTCCTATTCCCCAAACATCAATTCTAGCCCCTTGTGCCTTTAAATTCATAATGGTATATTCATCTAAATCATTGCTTGCCACAATTTTTGTATCATAAAACCCTGCTTCATCCAGCATTTTCCTTGCTTCTTTTGATAAATAAGCAAGATCACCGCTATCAAGTCTTATCCCGATAAAGTTTATGCTGTCTCCTAGTTCCTTTGCTACTTTTATAGCCGTTGGGACCCCAGACCTTAACGTATCGTATGTATCTACTAAAAAGACACAGTCTTTGTGCCGTCTTGCATATTTGTGAAACGCTGTATATTCATCTCGGTAAGCCTGAATCATAGAATGAGCATGTGTACCTGAAATAGGCATACCAAAAAGTTTTCCTGCTCTAACATTGGAAGTAGATCCAAAACCACCTATAAATGCGGCTCTTGTTCCCCAAAGTGCTGCATCCAACTCATGCGCCCTTCTGCTACCGAATTCCATCACTACGCCATCACCGATAACATTTTTTATTCTTGACGCCTTCGTAGCAATCAATGTTTGATAATTCACAATGTTAAGGATAGCTGTTTCAATGATCTGCGCTTGAGCAAGTGGTGCTTCTACTCTAATTAATGGTTCATTGGCAAAAACTATTTCTCCTTCAGCAACAGATCGTAAATTTCCAGTGAAGCGAAGATCCTTTAAGTATTCTAGAAAATCATCTTTAAATCCTTCTTTTTTTAAATAGTGCAGATCGCTTTCTGTAAAACGTAAATTTTGTAAATATTCGATGATTCTTTCTAATCCAGCAAAAACAGCATAGCCATTATTAAATGGCAACTTGCGAAAGTAAGCTTCAAACACAGCATTTTTCTCTGCTATTCCATCTTCCCAATATGTCTCTGCCATATTAATTTGGTACAGATCTGTATGTAACATTAAACTATCATCTTCATATTTGTAACTCATGTTTGTCCTCCCAAAACTCCAATTACATCCTTTATAAAATTGTCGCACCTAAAACATCTTTAAAATGCTGCAATGCCCACTTATGGCCACTCTCATTAAAAGAAGCCACTGCTTTTTCGAAAACATATATCTGATAGCCATTATTAAAAGCATCTATAGCCGTATGAAGCAGACAAATATCTGTACAAACTCCAACCATATATAATTCCGTGATATTTCTCTCCCTCAGCTTTATATGAAGATCTGTACCAGCAAATGCACTATATCTTGTTTTATTCATCCAATAAACGTTGGGCAGCATGCATGCTTCTGTATAAACCTTTTGTAGTGATCCGTATAAATCCCTTCCACTTGTCCCCCTAATATTATGAGGAGGAAATAGTTTAGACTCAGGATGATATGGATCTTCTTCTGTATGTATATCGATGGCAAAGACCGTGAAATCTCCTTGATTGATAAATCTTTTTGTGATGGCAGAAATTTCTTGCTCTATTCTAATGGCAGGTTCTCCACAAGGTAATTTCCCTTCAACAAAATCATATGTGTAATCAATATTAATTAACGCCTTCACCTATTTGCCTCCCGCTGTTTTCATGTTAATAATGCGTTTCAAAAAGGAATAAACTTTTTTAATTCTAGTTGCATAATACATAGAATCTATCATTCCTATCTTATCATACATATTTAGCAAGCAGCTTTGCGGCATCCCTCATTCTGCTTTATAAAAAAACGTTTATCGACAGCCTGATGGAAGTAATTATATCGAAATTTCTTTTATTTTTCCATTCTTTTCATCATTATTCAATCACAATCTATTTCAATAATTAAGTTTCTTTATTTTTCAACTAATTATCTCAAACTTCGCAGTTATAAATTCCTCTTCATGTATTAGCATAACTTGGTTTAGAGCAATGAGAAAAGGGGGATTGATTAATCTCCTTATAAATAGGGGCTTTCTTTCCGTTTCAGGATGCTCGCTTTCCGTGGGGCTCGCGCTGAGCCGCTTCGGCCCTTGGCCTGCAGGGTCTCAGCTGTCTCGCTAATCCCACAGGAGTCTCGCATATCCGCTCCAATCAAGCCGTTTTGATTCAT
>JBDNRM010000234.1:0-7196 GCA_047718615.1 Bacillus sp. (in: firmicutes)
GATATCTACTCTACCTTTAGTCCATTTTTTCATAAATCCCTCATACTTTCTTTCTAGTATTTTTGTCTTTATTGGTTGCTGTTGTAAATACAAATAATTTAGTACCAATAAAATTTATACACACACCAAGAAAAGTGGCCGTAATTTTACTGGAAAACAAACTCCAGCTTTGTTGTTTAAATAAAAATTGAAGAGTAAAAATAGTCAGAAGCAAAGTTATAATGTTTATAGCAGCAAATCGTCCGAATTCTTTCCAATTCGCCTTATTTACCCGTTTAAATGTCCACTTTCTATTCATAAAATAACTATTTAGAAGTCCACAAATATAGGAAATACATTGAGCAAATAAATAATGTACATGTAAACCAGCAAGAATGCTATAAACAACTAAGTCAATTGATGTATTGATACCACCAACTGCTCCAAACTTAATAAACACTGCTAATTTCTGTTTCATTTTGTAGATGCTGGTGTTTTTATAGCCGATTCTTTGCTGTAGACATCTCTGACAATATATAACGGACGGTTTTTAGCTTCATCGTAAATACGTCCAATATATTCTCCAATGACCCCTAACATCATTAACACTATTCCACTAAAGAAGAGTTGAATCACAATGATCGACGACCATCCAGTAATAGTTGTGGAAGTAAACAGTTTTTGATACAACACGATTATCATATAAATAAACCCAATAATAGATAATGATGCCCCTAAATAGTTCGCCAGTTTCAGTGGTTTATAGGAAAAGGATGTAATGCCATCCATCGATAATTTAAGCATTCTTTTTAATGGGTACTTTGTTTCACCTGCCAACCGTTCATCCCGTTCGTATTCTACGGCAGTTTGCTTGAATCCTACCCAACTTACAAGTCCTCTGACAAATCTATTTTTTTCATGTATATTTTTCATTTGATCACAAACTTTGCGATCCATTAAGCGAAAATCCCCCGTATCAATCGGGATATCGATATCTGTCATCGATCTTAATGTTCGGTAAAACATAGCAGCAGTTTGTTTTTTAAAAAAGGTTTCGCCTTTTCTTGCCGTCCGTTTTGCATAAACAACCTCATAACCATTTTTCCATTCCGTAATCATCTCAAGTATTAGCTCGGGAGGATCCTGCAAATCAGCATCGATAATTATAATGGCATCCCCTGCTGCATAATCCATTCCTGCTGTAATCGCAATTTGATGACCAAAATTTCTCGAAAAATCAATAATCTTTATGCTTTTATCTGATTCACCTAATATCTTGAGAATATCCACTGTTTGATCACTGCTACCATCATTGATAAATAATAGTTCATACTTTTCAGCAGTAGCATCCATCACCGTTTTTAACCGTTCATACGTATGCTTTATAACTTGTTCCTCATTATAAACTGGTATAACAATCGAATATTTCGTTCTGTTTTCCATGTACTCACCCTTCCTTTCAATTTGTTCGCAACAACTAATACTTGCTGCTTCGAATGGAATAATGTGATTCTATCGAACAAAACTTAATTAATCCTTAACTTTATTAACAGCATATGGTAAGCATCGGCTAAAAAGTTTATAGCCCTATCATAAATAGCTAAAATTGTTAGTTTAGTACGGAGATAGATGTAAAATTCAATATTTAATTAGTACAAAATGCAATCAGACATATACAAAAACAAAGAGTTATAACACAAAAGAGTCTTGCTAATACTAATTTATTTGAACGACAGATGCTTTTTAATACACTTAATTAAATATTTTCAGGAGGTACACTGAAAACATATATTTATATGGTAAGACATGGTGAATCACCAAAAACCAACGGAAATGAGAGAACAAGAGAGCTAACTGATAAAGGGAATCCTATGCTAAGAGAGTAAGGAATATATTATAAGGAGAGGACATCGAGGTTTTTATTTCAAGTCCATACAAACGAGCAATCCTGACTATACAGGGTTTGGCTATGCATTCAGGGAGAAACATTTTAGTTTTTGAGATCTTAAAGAAAGAATTTTTTCGAATGAAGAAGATCCATTAAGCAATAAAGAATTGTTCCCCCTTGCTGGGGAAGTCGTTTTTCAATCCAAACTTCGCTTTAACTGGAGAAGAGTCCAATACAGATTGTCAAAATCGACCTACAACCGTTCTAAAAAATTATTGGACATATAATTAGGGACTCACGGAGCAGTATTGTCATTGATGATTGATAAGTTTTTTTGATAAATGCTACGATTTGAATTTTTTACTGCATACATCTAAACCAGATATATACAGAATGGAATTCAAAGGTCAGAACTTGGTAGAGGTTAAAAGATTGTAGAGAGAATGTTAAGTTATATGCTATGTATCTTGCCTGCAATTTTGCAGGCATACTTTTTCAAGATCAAAATTTACTTCTAGGTCGTTTTTATTTTTCAAATGACTTCTGACAATGAAAAATAGTTTGTCAATTTACTGTTCACATGGTTTTTCCAGCCATCCAGCGGAACATCGAGTTCACTTAACAGCTTATAGGCATGCACCCATGCACTCATTTCCGCATGGACTCGATATGACCAATCATTTAACCATTTATCATAATCCAGCTCCCCATTCACATAATCCATCACATGACCAATTTCATGAGCAAGTGCAAAAGTATTTTCTAAAGTGATTAAATATGGAATGGTAATATACATTTTGGCATTAAAGCTGATTTTTTTGGAAGAATCATAAACTACTCTACAGCCAAGTTCTTCTGCTTTAGCGACCACTTGTAGAAACTTATCAGATGAAATCAATATTCTCATTCCCCTTTCGTTTTATGATCTAAAATAAAGCATTTATATTTATTCCATGTTCTTGTATTGCCTTTCAATCTGACCTCTCAAAAAAATTACCAATGATTACCTCATTTATTTTGACTGTATTTATGTTTATCTAATTCCATACCGGCTATATAACCTATGTACAACTTGTTATTAAAATCTTTTAAGGAGTGATAAACATGGCAGACAAAATGAGTAGAGAAGAAGCAGGAAAAATGGGCGGAAAAGCTACCTCCAAAAATCACGACAAGGATTTTTATCAAGAAATTGGACAAAAAGGTGGAGAGGCTACAGCTGATAACCACGATAAAGAATTTTACCAAGAAATTGGTGAAAAGGGTGGAGAAGCTACCTCCAAAAACCATGACAAAGAATATTACCAAGAAATTGGTGAAAAAGGCGGAGAAGCTACCTCCAAAAACCATGATAAAGAATTTTACCAAGAAATTGGTGAAAAAGGTGGAGAAGCTACCTCCAAAAACCATGACAAAGAATATTACCAAGAAATTGGTGAAAAAGGCGGAGAAGCTACCTCCAAAAACCATGATAAAGAATTTTACCAAGAAATTGGTGAAAAAGGTGGAGAAGCTACCTCCAAAAACCACGACAAAGAATTTTATCAAGATATCGGCAGCAAAGGCGGAAAATCCCGCGGTAACGATTAATTGAGACTTTCAAATAAAAAATGAATATTAGAATAAATTGAATACCCGGTACATGCTATGTACCGGGTATTCAATTTTTCATTATATTATATACTATTTTACCCATTTAAGAAATACAACCTATTATGATTATATTCTACAGAAACTGGTTATTATACCAAGTTGCTGCTGCTTCCACTTCTGTTCTTGTTAACTGATGTCCATTATTCTCCCAATGCAACTCTATATTTGCTCCAGCATTTTCCAACAAACCCTTTAGCTCTTCAGACTCTTTCTTCGAACAGATAGGATCATTTTTGCCTGCCGTTATAAATACGGGAAGATTTTTTAAATTAGGCAGTTGAATTCCACGTCGGGGTACCATTGGATGGTGAAGAATTGCTCCTTTTAGGCTACCTTTATGATGAAACAAAATGCTTGCTGCAATATTTGCTCCGTTAGAATAACCAATAGCTATCATATTATTTCGATTAAAACGATATTTTTCTGCACTTTCATCCAAAAATTCATTCAACTCTTTTGTACGAAAAAATAAGTCCTCTTCATCAAATACTCCCTCAGCTAAACGACGGAAAAAACGAGGCATTCCATTTTCTAAAACATTCCCACGAACACTTAACACAGAAGCTTCTGGATCTACTATGTCTGCAAGTGAAAGCAAATCATGTTCATTTCCACCTGTTCCATGTAATAATAAAATAGTTGGTCTTGTTGAACCTGTTCCTTTTTTAAATAAATGCTTCATTCTGTCCTTCCTTTTCTATTGTACTTTTTATTGTTTTTCCCAGCCGATCTACTATGATTATTTCTGAACAGTTTTACAGCAAATTAAGTATAATATAGGGTCATAAAAGATGTTTATCTATTAACCTTTATCTTATCTCGAATTAAAGATAATTTAACTATTTTATCATTCACATGTCAAGAAACTCTGCTTATACTTACCCATTTAAAAGACCCATGAATATAATCATGAGTCTTAAAGTATAGACAAAATTGTACCCCTCATTATTTAAATACTTTTACTCGTTCTTCTAATGATTGGAATTCTTTTTCACCAGGTTCAGCAGTTGGTTTTCCAAAAGGCATTTGCGCAACTAGCTTCCATGTTGTAGGAAGACTCCACTCTGCTTCCACTGCCTTATCAATTAGCTCGTTGTAATGCTGCAAAGATGCACCAAAACCAACTTCTTCTAATGCAGTCCAAATCACTAATTGATGCATAGCTGACGTATGGTGAGACCAAATTGGGAAATTATCTGCATAAGAAGCAAACGATTTTTGCAATCCTTCAATAACTTCTTGATCTTCCAAAAATAAAATTGTTCCATAACCTGCTTTAAAAGAGTTAATTTTTTCTTCTGTTGGCCCAAATTTTTCAGCTGGAACAATTTTCCGAAGAGCATCAGCAGTAATATCCCAAACTTTATCATGCTGTTCACCAAGTAATACGACAACACGTGCACTTTGAGAATTAAACGCAGATGGGGTATGAAGTACTGCTTCATTTACAATTTCTTGAATCTTTTCATCTGAAATTACTTGCTCCTTACTAATGGCATAATAAGAACGACGATTTTTAATAGCTTCTAAGATTTTACTCATTTTTCATTCCTCCATTTTATGTAATTGATCTGACTAAAAAGGTTATAACTTACTATTTGTAATTAACTTTAATTTAATAACATTATAATGTCAAATAATTAAGTTTCGTTCTCAAAAAATTTCCCTAATTCGCCTTTTTTATTCACTATTCCCTCTATTTTTTTTTGTAATCTTTTGATATAATTGAGATGCTCACAACATTAGTAATTAATGGGTTTCTTACCAGTTGCAAACTATTAATTTAATAATAAATACCTATTACAATTGACTCTTTTATCTATTAAAATTACTGTATCTATTCTTCAATTATAAAGATTACTTCATATAGATACTTATTAGTGTTTTAAAGAGAGAGGGAATTGACTGTGGGCATTATTAATGCAGGTGAGTTTATAGAGACGGTACATATAAAAGGACTTCAAATTTCATTAATTGCTGCCGGTGATGGTACGGAAGTTATCTACCATAAGATGCAATCTGGTTCTAGATGGGCCATGGGGCCAGTTGATGGTTGGAATGGATTGGAATATATATATATTCTTTCAGGAAAAATCGTCATGCAAAGCCATGTTGATGAAAAAAACAATCCAGAGATACAGTTGCTTACAAAGGGACAGGCAGTATGCGGAGCACCGATTAAAACGCATAGTATTTTTCATGCTGAAGAAGAAGCTGAATTCTTATATGTTTCAAGTCAACCTGTTTTTCATCAATATAGCCATGTTTCCAAAAAATTAATGGAACTTGCCATCTCTATTGAAGAAAAAGATGGTTATACTGTAGACCATTGTGAACGAATTAAAAATTATTCAATGTTGGTAGGAGAAGCTTTAAACCTTACTCCTAATCAGTTAATTAACTTAAATTATGCTTCTTTTTACCATGATATAGGAAAAATTAAAGTTCCATTACGTATTCTTCAAAAACCAGGTAAATTAACAGATGAAGAATGGAAGGTAATGAAACAGCATACTACGTATGGTAAAGAAGTTTTATTAAAAACAAATAATCCTGCTTTAATAGCAGTAGGAGAAATTGTAGAACAACATCATGAAAGATATGATGGAAAAGGCTACCCTAAAGGTTTAAAAGAAGATGAAATTTCTATAGAAGCTTCCATTATTGCTGTAGTTGATTCCTTTGATGCAATGACAACAGATAGAGTCTACAAAAAAGGAAAATCAAACGAAGAAGCTTTTGAAGAAATAAAAATAAATCGAGGAACAATGTACCACCCTTTAATTGTGGATACATTTTTATCCTTAAAAGAAAAAATAGAAAACTAATAGTCTAAGGGAGAGAATAATGTGAAAAAATTAGTTTGGGGCTTTTTAGCAGCTTTATTAATCGTAGCATTTCAGGTTAAACCTGCAGAAGCAGCATATTTACCGCAATATGATAAATATGTAGAAGTATCTTATGATCAAGCACGTCAAATTGCAGATTTAGTTGGCTTAAAAGATGTTCCACTTGGGGAAAAAACAGCAAAACTTTCATTTAATACACAAGAAAAAGTCATTGCAAAAATTGAAAAAATTATCGGTAAAGATATTGATCACTACTATATTTGGCTAACAGTGAATGGTGTTCCTGTATTAGGCATTGACCCTCCAATTCCATTGGTATAATTTTTGTTCCCTCTTTACAAAAGTAAAGAGGGATTGTTTTATTTTCAATCATATATTTCACTAAAAATTATATATTAAAAAAACAGCCCTTAATTGGACTGTTTATCTATAATCAAACAAAGTGATATATAATTTTTATCCAACCGAAAAAGGAAATCCAAAGCGGTACACTTATTACAAATCCCCATTTTAATCCTTTTAAAAAATTTTGCTCTTCCATTATATCCACTCCTTATTAGTAAGTAGATCAGCTAATGAATCGTTTATATTTATTATAAACGAAAACGCTTTCATTGTGATAGTATTTATTTTTATTATTAGCTTTTTTTATTTTTTTAAACATCCCATTCCACTTTATTTTCATACTGACGAAACTATAACAAAATTTCAGATCAATTTATGAAGGTATTTTGAACGCTTAATTGCTTCCCTAAAAAATCGTTTAGTAAATTTTATTATTAAATTAATGATTTGTTCATTATTTTTTCATAATTATGCTTTAATAT
>JBDNRM010000235.1:0-7192 GCA_047718615.1 Bacillus sp. (in: firmicutes)
TATTTTTTCAAAGACACTCTTATAAAAAAATGCCCTAATTCATTAAAATTAAAACATAAAAATTTTTTATAAAATTAACAAACAAAAAATCCTATCAAAAAAAAACAGGGAAAATAACGGTATTAGAAAAAGAAGAGGCCGCTCTCTAGGAGAAAGCGACTTAGATGTAGACAAAGGTTTCTTCAGCTTATTAATCAAATAAAAAACTTACTGATTGATCAGAATGAACTCTAATAATTGCCTCACCTAAAAGTTCTGCTACTGATAATTGTATAACATTATCAGACAGTTTTTCTTTGTCGAGTTCAATAGAATTAGTTACAACAAGTTCTTTTATTTTTGAATTCTTAATTCTTTCCATTGCTGGTCCTGATAATACAGGGTGTGTACAACAAGCATACACTTCTTTTGCTCCATTTTCAGCAAGAGCATTAGCACCAAGAGTAATTGTTCCTGCCGTATCAATAATATCATCAATTAAAATCGCTATTTTCCCATCAATATTACCAACGATATTCATCACTTCAGCCACATTTGGGCGCGGGCGTCGTTTATCAATAATAGCAATTGGAGCTTTTAGTCTTTCTGCAAGTTTTCGTGCTCTTGTAACACCACCATGATCTGGAGAAACAATGACAATATCTCCATCAAAATCACGTTTACTGAAATAATCGCCTAAAATAGGAACCCCCATAAGGTGGTCAATCGGAATATCAAAGAAGCCTTGAATCTGCGGAGCATGTAGATCTAAAGTAATGACACGTGTTGCTCCTGCAGTTTCTAATAGGTTTGCAACCAACTTAGCTGTAATTGGTTCACGAGCTCTTGCTTTTCTATCTTGCCTTGCATATCCATAATATGGTATAACTAAGTTGATTGTTTTTGCAGAAGCCCGTTTTAAAGCATCGATCATAATTAATAATTCCATGATATGCTCATTAACAGGATTACTAGTGGATTGAATAATGTACACATCACATCCACGAATACTTTCTTCGATATTTATTTGAATTTCACCATCACTGAATCGGGTAACAGAGCACTTTCCTAATTCTACTCCAATAGAATGAGCAATCTCCCTAGCTAAAGCTGGGTTTGAATTTAAGCTAAACACCTTCAAATTTGGATCTAAATTCTTAACTGACATCCTGAACCTCCATAGACTTATTCCTAACTAAATAGGTTGTCCTATCTTAGTGAAGAAATAAGAAGCATTGTCATTCTTCTTATTTCCCTATAATTACTTTTCTTCTTTTTTAACATAGTTCTCTTTATTAACTTGACGAGCCCGAGCAATGGAAAGGGCACTAGAGGGGACATCCTCTGTAATAGTGGAGCCTGCCGCAACATAAGCTCCCATTCCAATTGTAACTGGTGCAATTAAATTAGAATTACAGCCTACAAATGCGCCATCTTCAATTGTTGTTAAAAATTTATTTTTCCCATCATAGTTAACCGTTATTGTTCCACATCCGATATTAACATCACTGCCGACCTTGGCGTCTCCTACATAGCTCAAGTGTGATGCTTTGCTTCTTTTTCCAAAATCCGCTTTTTTAAGCTCAACAAAATTACCAATCTTTACCTCATCAGCGATATTAGATTGGGGACGAATATGAGCGAATGGTCCAATATTTACTTCTGATCCTATCTTACTGTCATGTGCTACAGATTGTTTAATGCTTGTATTCTTTCCAATTATACAGTTTTTTATTTCTGTATTTGGTCCTATCATACAGTCGGAATCTATTGTCGTATGACCAGAAAGTATCGTTCCAGGCATAATGACTGTATCTTCTAAAATGGTCACATCTGAATCTATATACGTATTGGCTGGATCTATGATGCTAACTCCATTACGCATATGTGCTTCATTTATTCTTTTCTTCATGATTCGTTCTGCTTCTGCTAATGCAACACGATCATTTACCCCTAATGTTTCTTCAAAATCATCTGTTTGAAAGGCTGACACTATATCACCTTGATTTTTTAATATCTCAATAACATCAGGCAGATAATATTCTCCTTGAACATTTTCATTGGATACTTGATTCAAAGCTTGAAATAATGACAAATTATCAAAGCAGTAAGTCCCTGTGTTAATTTCAGTGATCTTTCTTTCCTCTTCTGAGGCATCTTTATGTTCAACAATCTTTTCTACTTCGCCTGACTCATTCCGAATAATACGGCCATAACCACTCGGATTGTGCGCTACTGCTGTTAATATAGTTGCTTTAGCAGATGTATTTTCATGATGTTTAAACAGCGACTCGATTGTCTCATGCTTTATTAGAGGTGTGTCGCCACATATAACCAAAGTTACTCCCTCTTTGTTCTCAAGAAGCTCTTTTGTTTGGATGACTGCATGCGCTGTCCCTAACTGCTCTGCTTGAAAAGCATAGTTGACTTTATCACCAAGCTGTTTCTTAACTTGTTCAGAACCGTGTCCAACGACCGTAACAATATCCTTAATATGAAGATTTGAAACTTGGTCTACAACATGCTTCACCATCGGTTTTCCGCATACAGGATGGAGTACTTTATATAATTTCGACTTCATTCTAGTTCCTTGTCCTGCAGCTAATATGACTGCGTAACGAGTTAACATTCACAGGCCTCCAATATAACCTTTTTATCCATTAAAAATATTATCTTAAAAAGTCTTTGATTTCAAGAAATGATTCAACTATTTAAGCTTATTTCTCGAAAAAAAAGGGGTTTTAATAAGGTTTTATCCCTTTTAACTTTTTTTATTTTTTTTGACAAGATTATTTGAGGACACCGTATATTTGAAAAGCAGATCATTACTTTTCTTTTGTCTATCTTGAAAAAAGGGTTTGGCTCTCTCAATAATTCCGCAGCCGGTATACACTTCGCTTTCCATGGGGCTGCGCCTGAGCCTCTGCGTGGTTGTCTTACAAGTAAATAATTCTTTGTTATCCTTCTATGAAAATTTTTTGATCTACTAGTAAAATAAGGAGTCTAATGCAATGGAAGAATATTTATGCATAAAAAAAGAGCCTTACTCATTGGAAGTAGGCTCTAGCTGCAAAATATTTTTAGGAAGCACCAGCTTCTTCAAATTCAACTTCTAATTCACCTAAACGGTGGTACTCTGCTAAAACAGCTTCTTGGATTTTACCTCTTGTACCGGAATTAATTGGATGCGCAATATCTCTGAACTCTCCATCAGGTGTTCGTTTACTAGGCATGGCTACAAATAATCCATTATTTCCATCAATAACCCTAATATCGTGAACAACAAATTCATTATCAAGAGTGATGGAGGCAATAGCTCTCATTCGTCCATCTGTATTAACTCGGCGTAGCCTTACGTCAGTTACTTCCATTCTGTTCACCACCTTTGCTAGAAGATAAAATCTAGTTAAGTAATTCAACAGAACTTTCCTAACTCCTTCTAAAATGGTGAAATTTTTTAGAATATTTAGGATAAATTGATGAAAATTGCTAAAATATAGAATAATATCTTTATTTTAGCAATTTTACCGGAAGAACAGAAACTATTCTTGTCATCTTTTTTGACAAATAATATTATCTATACCCATTTTAGCTGATTGTCTTCTTCAGAGAAAACGACCTTTTTTAGTCTTTATTTACAAAGTGCAATAACTTCTACTTCTACCAACACATCTTTAGGCAACCTTGCTACTTCTACACAAGAGCGAGCTGGTTTATGTGAATGGAAATATTCTCCGTAGACTTCATTAATCGCAGAAAAGTCCTCCATATTTTTAATAAAAACAGTTGCTTTTACTACTGTTTCAAATGATGCATTTGCAGCTTCTAATACAGCACCTAAATTTTTAAATACTTGATGTGTTTGTGTTTGTACGTCGCCCTCAACTAGTGTCCCTTCTGCAGTTAAAGGGATTTGACCTGAGCTGTAAAACATATTATTAACAATGATGCCTTGACTATATGGACCTATTGCTTGTGGTGCATTATTTGTTTGTACTACTTTCATTTGTCATTCCCCTTATCATTTATTATTTATCAAAGTAATTTCCTATTTCCACAGAAATTCTTTTTTCTTTAACATCGACTCCAGATAACTTTACCAAGGATAAATAATCATCCACAAGTCTTTCTTCTGCCTCTTCCGCCTCAACTAAAACAGCAATTCCAGCTAAAATAGCATTAAATTCTTCCAATAAGCTGATCATGCCGTTTACGGTACCGCCTGCCTTCATAAAATCGTCGACAATTAATACCTTGGATCCTTCCTCCAGACTTCTTTTGGAAAGTACCATTGTTTGTATTCTTTTTGTTGAACCAGAAACATAGTTTATACTAACAGTAGAACCTTCTGTTACCTTGCTGTCTCTTCTCACCATGACAACAGGGACATTTAAGTAGGCTGCTACTGCATACGCCAGTGGTATTCCTTTTGTAGCAACTGTCATTACTACATCAATTTTTGTATCTGCAAAAGCAGATGCGAATAATTTTCCGACTTTTTGAACAAGAGCTGTATTACCTAATATATCAGTCATATATAGATAACCACCTGGTAAAAGTCTTTCAGGACTCATAATGAGCTCACAAAGCTCTTCAATAAAAGGCTTTGTTTCTTGCTCGCTTACTTTCACCTGATACTTAACTCCACCAGCTGCTCCAGGCAAAGTTTGAAGGATTCCTATCCCTCTTTGTTCAAAGGTTTCTTTAATGATTGCTAAATCTTCACTTATAGATGATTTAGCTGAACCATACCTTTCAGCAAAGTAGGATAAGGATACAAGCTGCCTTGGATGCTCTAACAAATAATTCGTCATGTCTATTAAGCGCTCACTACGACGAAATTTCATACAGCGAACCTCCAAAATCCGAATATTTATCGTTAATATTACATCATTATACGTGTTTAATCAAGAGTGTGTCGATTACCTATTATCCGGACTGCAAATACTTGATCGCAAAACCCTCTTAAACCATTATATACACGATTCATTCTAGAATCATGGTGAATTAAGCCAAAAACGGTTGGACCGCTCCCACTCATTAACACTGCATCCGCTCCAAATTTTTTCATTTGTTCTTTAATTTGAGCCACTTCTGAATACAAGTTCAATGTGACATCCTCTAGTACATTTCCTACACTTCTGCACATATTGTCATAAGATCCATCGTATATCGACTGAATCATCTTGTCTGTTTTCGGATGGTCTATCTTTCCAACATCTAGTCTTTTATAGATATCTGCAGTAGAAACTCCAATAAACGGTTTAGCTAACACAACCCAGCAAATCGGCGGCGCAGGGAGTTCTTTAATTATTTCTCCTCTGCCAGTTGCGAGTGCCGTTCCACCGTACACACAGAAAGATACATCCGAACCTATTTCAGAACCTATTTCCGCCAACACATCTATAGATAACCCGAGATTCCATAGTTTATTCAGCCCTCGAAGAACAGCTGCGGCATCACTACTTCCGCCTGCAAGCCCTGCTGCTACCGGAATATTTTTCTCAATCTTTATTGTCACCCCTTTTGTAATATTAAATTTATCCTTTAATAGCTTTGCAGCTTGATAAGCTAGATTCCTTTGGTCATCTGGAACAAATCTGTTAAGAGAAATAATTTTTATTTCATCTTTTTCTTCTAATGTAAGCTCTAATCTATCAGCTAAATCAATGGTCGTCATAATCATTTCGACCTCATGATACCCATCTGGCCTCTTATTGAGGACATCTAATGATAAGTTTATCTTAGCTGGTGCTTTTACCAAAAGCTTCAATATTTCCACCTACTTAATTTTCTTTGTCTCCATTTTTTGTCCTATTTTACCACAAATAAGAAAAGCATAAGCGGTCAGTTTGTACTCACTTTATTTTCCTTTTTGGATAAATGCTCACTCGAGAAAGAAAAGGATAAAAAGCAAAAAATAGTGCGAGTATTCACGTTGCTTTACCTTATCAAAGAAGCTCCAAAACAAAATCGACTACCAACACTGCTTCCATCTGCATTCTCCATTAATCGTATGATCCGAGCTATTGAAACATCAGTACTAGTATTTCCTATATATCCGAGCTAACACGAACTACTTTCCTTATTGACTTACTATTTTGAGCCGAGAAAGTTTTCCGCTATAAAAAAGTTGCTTACTTTTTCCAATTACCACTAATTTTTATATGAAATAAAAAGGACACGTTAACATCTATATGGATATAGTGATTTTACCATAAAATAAGCATTTGGTTAGTAGCAACCCTATTGTTTTTTTTACATATTATTCTATCCTATTATCTCTTTATTTAAAAAGTATGTATTCGCTTTATTTTACTATATATAAACTCTGTATCAAAAAGGATACAAAAAGGCGGCTCCACATTTTTATTTATCAGTAAATGTAAGCTTACTAACAAACTAAATGGGAAGCCGCATAAACAGGTACCGTGAATAAATCCATTTTGATGTAAATTCGTGTAAACAAGATGAAATTAAAGGTTACAAAAACTATTCTTGTTTTTGGTTAAGAAGACTCTGTTCGGCTATTTCAATTGCTCTTTTGACCATATTTCCTGCATCTCTTGCTCGTATGCCACCCCAACCGTCTTTTTGAACAACATCATAAAAACCTAGCTCTTTTGCTAATTCTTCTTTTAATCCTTCAGACATAACACCTTTCCGTCTACTCAAAGTGAATCGCTCCTTTCATTATCCACGGTGTTTATAGTATATATCCTCTTTGTTATTTCATAAGTATTATTTCTTACCAGTTTTTTATTTTAAACATCCCGTAAAAATGAAAAAGCAGTAAACCTGTGTTCACTGCAGTTCAAAGCA
The DNA here is from genome assembly GCA_047718615.1 of Bacillus sp. (in: firmicutes). Classification (GTDB taxonomy): domain Bacteria; phylum Bacillota; class Bacilli; order Bacillales; family Cytobacillaceae; genus Niallia. Next base: position 6,802 of record JBDNRM010000235.1, read on the forward strand.
ATATCTATTAACTTAAAGCAACTTGTCCTGATGTATCTTCAAAGAAGGTAATTTGAACCGTTTCTGTTAAAACATCCGCATAGCTGTATGATACACGTTCAAATGCATTTTCATCCTGATCTAATTCAACCACAAAAACAGATGGATAAGTCTCTGCTAGTACACCAGAACGTTCTATAGTCTTGCGACGTCCACCATTGGCTTTTAGCATAAGTCTCTTCCCTAAATTTGAATCAAGAGCTTTTTTTATATCTGATAATGTTTTCGCCATTCGGTCCACCTCACTGTGTAAAGTATATCACACTGACACAACAGAGTCAAACAAAAATATAAATTATACAGCTCCGAGGAGTAAACTTTGATAAAAAAATGTGAAAGATGTTAAAGTAAC
>JBDNRM010000236.1:0-7188 GCA_047718615.1 Bacillus sp. (in: firmicutes)
TTAGAAAAAATTTTCATGCCGGGGTGTGAGTGTGAAATCATGTGTGTTTCTTAATATAGGGTAAGAAAATAGGGAATTATTAAATTAATTTTGGCAACAATAAGTTTGAAAATAATATGTTTTGTATTAATTGAAAGTGCTATCATTCGTTTATATAATTAAATTATGTCAAGGCAATAGGGTGAGAAGACATGCTGATATCAGCTAGAGAAAGAGTAATTTTACAGTTTTTATTAGAAGGAATAAATGAGGAAATTACCATTAAACAACTTGCTGAAATAGTAAATGTCAGTGAGCGGACGATTCATCGAGATGTAAAAAATATTGAGGATATTTTACACAGCTTTCATCTGAAATTACAAAAAAAAGCAGGTGTGGGATTAAAAATTATAGGTAATCAAGATGATGTTTATCAATTACGGTTAACCATTTTAAAGCAAGACTTTACCGAATATACTTCCGAAGAACGGCTAATAGTTCTTCTGTGTGCATTACTTGATAATAAGGAACCAACGAAGTTATTTACCTTAGCTAACGACTTAGGAGTAACAAATGCTACGGTTAGTCATGATTTAGATAAATTGGAGCCATTTCTTCAAGAGTATGGATTGAAACTTATTCGAAAAAGGGGATATGGGGTTGAACTAGAAGGACCGGAAGAAGGAAAAAGAGGGGCTATTCGCAATCTTATTGCCGACCGTTTTGATGTACCTGATTTTTTGAAAATGGTAAAAGAGAATATTCAAAAAAAATCTACGAATAAAGTCGATTCTATCTCAGCAAGACTTTTAGGATTAATGCAAAAAGATAAACTTATGCTTATTGAAAATATTATTGAAGAGATAAATGAATTACTGCCATATCCACTAGCAGACAGCTCATACGTAGGTCTAGTTGTGCATATTGCTCTTGCGATGGAGAGAATCCAAAGGGGAGAAAATATTATCTTAAAAGAAGAGTATTTATATGAATTAAGAAGCACGAAAGAATATGAGTTTGCAAAAAAAATAGTACAGCAACTAGAACAAATATTTACCGTTTGTATTCCTGAAGGAGAAATTGGGTATATAACGATGCATTTAAGAGGGGCAAAAATTAGGTATAACAAGGATTTCGGTATAAGAGACGAAAATATAGAAGTTGCCATGATTGTTCATGATCTTATAAAAAATATGGAAGTATTGCTTCGTACGAAACTGACCGATGCGTCCCTTTTTAATGGATTGCTTGCACATCTACAGCCAGCCATGTATCGGCTAAAACAAAAGATGAAAATATCTAATCCGCTTCTAGGAAAGATAAAAAAGGATTATGCAGATTTATTTCTCAAAGTAAAAGAAGCAGCATCCCTTTCTATCCCAACAATGTATATACCGGAAGAGGAAATTGGGTATTTAGTTTTACATTTTGGCTCTGCTATTAATGCAAAACAATCTACGAAAAAACTTAAGGTATTAATAATTTGTTCAAGTGGTATAGGGACATCTAAAATGCTAGCAGCAAAAATATATAATCAGATACCAGGTTTAGCAGAGTTGAAAACGGTTTCTGTTTTTGGATTGAAAAATATTTCATTAGATAGTTATGATGCGGTTCTCTCAACGATTCCAATTGAAGAGAAGACACATGATTATTTACTAGTGAGTCCAATTTTAACAGATCAAGAGCTTGCAGAAGTGAAAAGCTATCTGCATGACAAGAGTGGGCAGCTGCTGTTGGACGAATTGCCTAGAATAAATGAAGAAACACAAGAGATATCTCTACATTTTAATCATTTTAGGCAGTTGGGAAATCAAATTCAAAGGTTAGCATCCATCCTAAAAGAAATGGAAATATGGAATGAAATAGATGGAGGGGAATTTCATACTACTTTAGAGCAAGCGCTAGCTGAACTAGTGAAAAGAGGATCTATCGAACAGGTGGATGCGGTCCTCACTAGCCTTTTAGACCGTTCAAAATTAGGTGGGCTGGCGATACCAGGAACTACTCTAGCTCTTTATCATACAAGGCATTCTAACGTAATCAAGCCATCTTTTAATATTATAGAATTGCAAGAACCATTGGAACTAAATGCAATGAATGGAGAAAAGGAAAAAGTAAAAAGAATTCTCTTGTTGTTAGCTCCATTTAATTTAGATGATTCTGATATGGAATTATTAAGTTTTATAAGTGCTTTAATTATTCAATCGGAAAAAAGTATTCAACTATTTAAAGATGGAAATAAGGAAGAATTAATTCATTATATAAGCTGTCAATATTTAAATAACTATATTCAAGTTAATCAGGAGGAGAAGTAATGTCTATTTTAAAAGAAGAAAATATTATGTTAAACAGTCAAGCATCAGGAAAATTGGAAGCGATTAAAAAAACGGGGCAGCTTCTAGTGGACAATGGTTATGTGTCACAAGATTATATTGAGGAGATGTTAAAAAGAGAAGAAATGTCATCGACTTATATGGGTAACTTCTTAGCTATTCCTCATGGAACGGATCAATCAAAAGGCTCTGTTATTCATTCTGGTTTATCTGTATTGCAAGTTCCGAATGGAGTGGATTTTGGAGACGGAAATATAGTTAAACTGTTAATTGGAATTGCTGGTAAAGATGGAGAGCATTTAGATATCTTGTCTCAAATTGCTATTGTGTGCTCAGAAGAAGAGAATGTTGAAAAATTAGTTCAGGCAACAACGGAAGAGGAAATCATCCGAATTTTAAGTGAGGTGAACTGAAATGAAAGCGATTCATTTCGGCGCAGGGAATATAGGAAGAGGTTTTATTGGCTTATTATTGAATCAATCTGATTATGAAGTATGTTTTGTCGATGTAAATGAAAGATTAATAGAGGAAATCAACAAGGTAGGAACGTATCAAGTTTTTTTAGCGAATAATCAAAACGAGTCTTTTACTGTATCTGACGTAACAGGAATAAACAGTAAATTAAATCCAGAAAAGGTAGTAGAGGAAATTGTATCTGCAGATTTAATTACAACTGCTGCTGGTCCTACTATTCTTTCATTTATCGCTCCAGTTATTGCGGAAGGATTAAAGGCTAGAAGAAAAAAACAAAATACTTATTTAAATGTAATCGCTTGCGAGAATATGATTGGTGCAAGTAGTGCATTAAAGAAATTTGTACTTGAACATTTAAACAAGGAAGAAGCATCATGGGTTGAAGAGTATGTCGGTTTTCCCGATTCAGCTGTTGATAGAATTGTTCCTAATCAACATAATGAAAAGTTATTAGATGTTTTAGTTGAACCATTTCAAGAGTGGGTAATTGATGAGACGGCTATTAAAGGAGCAAAGCCTTCTATTAAGGAAGCGCAATTTGTGAAGAATTTACAAGCATATATAGAGAGAAAACTGTTTACAGTAAATACTGGTCATGCTGCTACTGCTTATTTTGGATATGTAGAAAATGATCAAACAATAGCAGAAACGATTAAAAAGAAGGAAATAGAAGCAAAAGTATTAAACGTACTAGAAGAAACAGGAAAAGTTTTGATAAAAAAGCATCATTTTGTAGAAGAAGAACATTTTCTATATATAAAAAAGATTATCGGTCGTTTTGCAAATCAACAGATTGTGGATGATGTTAAAAGAGTGGGGCGTTCTCCTTTGCGCAAGCTTGGTCCCAATGATCGTTTAGTAGCACCGGCTTTAGAATACATGCAAATTTTTAAAGCGGTTCCAAATAGTCTAGTTCAAGTAATGGCAGCTGCACTAACTTTTTATACTCCAGAAGATCAAGAATCTATCGAAATGAAGCAATTGATTGAGGAAAAGGGAATAACAAAGGCATTTAGTGAAATAACTGGCTTAGAGGAAGAACATGCATTAGTTAAGGCGGTTGCAGCATTTACAGTGGTTAATAACTGATAAGAATAAAAAATGAAAGATTCTTCTATTCGATCAAGACAATATTGATACCGTATAGAAGATAGTTTTTAGATAGTAGCAGAATGATCTCATGCAAAAGCTGCCGAAAGGATAATTCCTTATGGCAGCTTTTTCTTATAACAGGAAAATAGTGGAGGAGAACTCACAAGTGGTAAGAATAATGGATATTGGATAAACCATATAGATGCTCATGAACAATAATGAAGTATTTATTAATGAGATGTTCTAGAACTTGCTCTTGTTTTCGTTTGTCTATATTTATGCCAGCCTTTTTTTACAATAGGATAAATAATAGGTGCCCATTTAATAACCCTTTTAATAAATTTTTTCATTCAAAACACTTCCTTTCTTATTTTATATCATTTCCCAATTAAGCGAATTATTAAACTGAAACAGGACGATCGATAGAAAAGCTTTTTTATATTTACTCGAAAAGTTAGACACCCTTGCTAATAAAGAATCGCACCATTGCACATGAAGATGAGTCTACAGGAAAGCGAATTGTATTATGACTAGAGTCAAAGCCTTTTTCAGAGTAGCTTAACAAAGAAACAAATAATAGGAAAAAAGGTTGATTCTTGTATTTATGAAAAAAAGAGCATATAGTTTTTTATAGAGTATATTTTTTGTTTGCAAAGTGTAGAGCAAGCTATATGAAAGATCATGTATGAAAAAAATCCTGATGAAGAGTTGATTCTTGTAATTGAAGCAGGGAGCAGACGGAATACATGAAGACTACTGTGGGAAAGCGAGAAAGAAGAGAAGATCGCCACCCGCCCCATGAAAAGCGAAGTATATTCCGACTGCGGACTTAATTAATAAGCATTATTTTCAGGGAAGCTTAAAAAAAGTAAAGGATAGGTAGTTAATGGAAAAAATCAAACCCTATTTAGAAAAATTACGTCGATTTTGGAAAAGAAGACATATTACCCAAATTATCCTTTTAGCACTTTTGTTAGTAGTACTTCTTTCTATTTTATATTTTACGTATTTAGCGAGTCAGGCAAATGTAAGCACATTAAAAGCAGGACTTAGCCAAGCAACTGTTATATATGATAAAGACGGAGATGAAGCAACAAGAATTAAAACAGATCGGACAGAAGGCATTACACTAAAAGACGTACCCGATTATGTGCCAAAAGCAGTTGTGGCAATAGAAGATGAACGATTTTACAAACATAATGGATTTGATATTAAAGGGATTGCTCGCGCCTTTTTTAAAAATATTTTTGCTGGAAGAATAACAGGTGGAGGAAGTACGATAACACAGCAATTAACGAAAAATGCATTGCTTTCATCAGAACAAACATATAAACGTAAAGCAGAGGAATTATTTCTAGCAGTGGAAATCGAAAAACACTATAAAAAAGATGAAATACTGCAAATGTATTTAAACCATGTTTATTTTGGCAGCGGTGCCTGGGGAATCAGTTCTGCTTCCCAAAAATACTATCATAAAAATATTCAAGATGTTTCCATCAGTGAAGCAGCACTTCTTGCAGGACTATTGCAGGCTCCTTCCGCTTTAGATCCTTATAAAAACTATGATGGCGCAATAAAAAGGAGAAATATAGTTCTAAGTAAAATGAAAGAAAAGAACGTAATTACAAAGGAACAATATAAAGAAGCTCTTGCTGAAAAGATAGTGCTAAAAGATGGCGGCGGAACATTTATAAAAAGAGATTATCCTTATTTTGTTGATGCTGTCATAGATGAGGCGATTTCTAAATATGGGTTAACACAGGATGAACTTTTAAAAAGAGGATATAAAATTTATACCGAAATGGATCAAAATCTGCAGGCGACCCTTGAAAAAACATTTGCGCGAGATTATCTATTTCCATCTAGTTCGGATAATACATTCGTTCAAGGGGGAGCAGTTTTATTAGATCCAGAAACTGGCGGTGTAAGGGGGCTGGTTGGAGGACGAAAGCAGCAGGTTTTCCGCGGCTTTAACAGAGCAACACAAATTAAAGCGCAGCCTGGATCCACTATGAAGCCTTTAGCTGTTTATACCCCAGCATTAGAAGAGGGATATAAGATTACGTCTACCTTGCAGGACAAACCTTTTAAAAAGGGGGATTATGAACCGCAAAATTTCACAAAGACATATAAAGGAGAAGTCCCGATGTATGAAGCGTTAGAACAATCATTAAATGTCCCGGCGGTGTGGCTGTTAGATAAAATCGGATTAGATAAAGGGTTGGATTCTTTAAAGCGTTTTGGCATTCCGCTAGATAAAGAGGATGAATATTTAGGGATTGCTTTAGGTGGTATGCACAAGGGGGTTTCTCCGTTAGAAATGGCAGAAGCGTATTCTACTTTTCCTAATGATGGGGTAAGGATGGAAAGTCATTTAATAACAAAAATTGTCGGTCCTACAGGAAGTATAATAGCAGAATATAAACCGCAATCAACTAAAGTTACATCTAAAGCAGTAGCAAATGATATAACTTCTATGCTGTTAGATGTCATAAAGTCAGGAACGGGACAAGGAGCAAAAGTGACAGGTTTTCAAATTGCCGGGAAAACAGGATCGACTCAGCTGCCATATAAAAACATTTCAGGTACAAAAGATCAATGGTTTGTAGGGTATACACCTAATTTAGTTGGTGCTATGTGGCTAGGCTATGATAAGACGGATCAACAACATTATTTAAAAAGCAAAAGTTCAGGAGATGTTGTTCCTATTTTCAAAACAATAATGGACCAAGCTGTTCAATATGTAGAACCGGAAAACTTTTCCGTATTGCCTGTAAGTGATCAATTGAAAAGCGAAGGAGTTAAGAAACAAAAAATAGAGAATACGAAAAAAGCGATTAAAGATAAAGCAGATCAATTGGAAGAGAGTTTGAAAGATAATTCCTCCAAATGGGATCAAGTCGTAAAGGAAATGAAAAAAGACGCAAAAACTGCCAGTGAAAAGGTGAAAAATAAAGTGAAAGAAATAATAGGGAACTAAATCTAGAGGACGGAAATTGTCCTCATACTTCATTAAAGTATATTCGGGCCTGGTTTTAATTTTCCCAATAAGTAGACTAACTCCACCATCTTTAGACGGCATACGCTTTTAGCCTTCTATTTTGGTGTCCATACTAAAGTGATTATCCAATCTTTGACTCGGAAAGCAAAAGCACTTTCTGGGTCAAAGGAAAATTGAGGGTTAAACAACGGGTTTGTACATTTGAATAAGTGTGATAAAAGTAACAGCGTAATATGGAGAAACGGAAATTCGAATAAAATTTTTGTTTCATTTAATAATGGGAAATATTTTTGAAAATAAAGGGTA
>JBDNRM010000237.1:0-7181 GCA_047718615.1 Bacillus sp. (in: firmicutes)
AATAAAATAAATACTTGCATTTTGTCAGATTATTTAACGTGCTTTTTTTAACTTAATAAAGAAACCGCTTGCAAAAATTATAATCTTTCCTATACCAACTGTCAACATCCCTTTTTTATAAAAACAACTTTTCCCTCTTACACCACGATACACAAAAAGCAGCAGATTCCACTAATTTTAGCAGGGAGCAGCCGGAATACACAAAACGAAGACTCCTATGGGATTTGTGGGACAGGCGAGGCCCAACAGGAGCATTGTCCGAGGAGGCTCGTAGACGAGCCCCATGAAAAGCGCATTGTATTCTGACTGCGGACTATTCGGAAGATCCCATGCCACTTTGATAGATGCTCCACACAAACATCCGCTTACATTTCCCATAATCTTGTTTTTACATTTACACTTCCTTCTTCTACAAAAAAGATAATATCCTCACTATCTTCTTTTGGAAAAATTCTACTGGTAAACACCTCTTCCCCATCATTCACAAATATCTCAACAGAAGAAACATCAACAAACAAATGAAATTTAACCATTTCTTTATCCAAGATACATTTCCTTAAAGTCCCATATGCAAGTCCAACCTCTTCACCTGATTTGGTTCGATCCAAAATAACTTTTTTATGCACACTATCATACATAATAATCGTTTTTTCAGTATTGCTTGCACGAAATTCAATGCCAAAAAACGAAGCATTTATAGCATCAAATTCTGCCAATAACTCATAAGTAACCCCTTTAAATCTTGGATAGGATTTCGTTTCGTTTTGCAAGATATCCTCCACAGAATATTCCTTTTTCCTTAATAACTTCAGCTCTTCTACCGGCTGCTGCACCAATTGATTATTTTTTATGGACAACTCTCTCGGCAATGTTAAACAATGAGCCCATCCATTAGAATCTGTGGGATAGTCAATTTCCGGCAATCCCATCCATCCTACTAAAAGACGGCGTCCTTTTTCATCCAAAGTTGTTTGCGGTGCATAAAAATCAAACCCACGATCCAATTCTTTAAAATCTGTATGCTTTAATGTTTGGGATTGGAGATCTAACGGCTCTCCTAAAACATAACCTGCTTGATAAATATTTTGATAATGGTCACCTTCACTTAATAGACCTTGAGGAGAAAAAATAAATACCCCATAATGTTGCAAAGTAAAGTAATCAGGACATTCCCACATATATCCAAAATCCAATAAATCCGTTTTTAACTCTCCATAAAAACGCCAATTTAATAGATTGGGAGAATGATATAGTACAGCAGCACCAGTTTGATTACTACGCTGCCCTCCTATAACCGCATAAAACCCATCATTTTCCTGCCAAACTTTTGGATCACGAAAATGATCGGTAAATCCTTTAGGAACGTCAGCAATAATAGGTTTTTCGGCTTTTAAAATGGAACCATCTTTATCCATAACAGCCATACATTGAAAGGGGTGTCTCTCCCACTTTTCATCTCTTGTATTTCCCGTGTAAAATAAATAAAGTTTATCATTATGTACAATTCCACTTCCAGAAAATGCACCATGACTTTCATAAGCAGTATCTGGCTTTATGGCAATTCCTGCATCTTCCCATTGAACTAGATTTGCCGATTTTACATGATACCAATACTTTAAACCATGTACAGTTCCTAATGGAAACCATTGATAAAATAGATGATATTCCCCATTAAAAAAAGAAAACCCGTTTGGATCATTAAGAAGCCCGGTGTTCGGCTGTATATGAAACGTTTGACGCCATGAACATTTATTAACTTTATCCACTAATAGGGCCATTTCTTGTTCACTTGCTTCTTCCAACCGACGGTACTTCGCATCTTTATTCCATTCCATTCGTTTCACTCCTTTTTACACAGCTGGAAAACGTGTTAACCAGCCTAATTCGTTTGCAAATGAAAGCTAATCACATATATTATAATTACATCATTCCCAGTTTTTTCGCATCTTGTTTTGCCAGAAAAACTGTTACAGCAAATGCAACAGTAAAAGCAATAACCATGCCAATAGCGAAAAAAATAATGGAACTTGGAAAAATAGAAATAATTCCTGGAAGCCCAGCTGCACCGAGCGCAATTGCTTTCACTTTAAAAGCTGCATTAAATAAATTCCCTGCAGCTGAACCGATAATTGCACCGATGAATGGATAACGAAGCTTTAGATTAATGCCAAACATTGCTGGCTCTGTAATTCCTAATAACGCTGAAATACCGGCAGCAGAAGCGACTCCTTTTACTTTTTTATCTTTTGTTAAAAGCAAAACTGCAAGTGTTGCTGCTCCTTGAGCGATATTGGACATTGCTGCAGTTGGAAAGATAAATGATCCTCCTGTTATTGGGATATCCGCCAATAATTGAGTTTCGACAGCAATAAAACTGTGATGCATCCCCGTAATCACGATAGGTGAATACAATAATCCAAAAACAGCACCACCAATAAAACCGGTAGAATCATACAGCCACACTAAACCTTCTATTAATAAGTTGCCTGTAGCTCGAGTAATTGGACCAACAGCAGTAAATGTTAAAAATCCTGTTATAAAGATGGATAATAACGGTGTTAAAAGATTATCCAATGCGGATGGCATCATTTTCCGAATATAGGCTTCCAGTTTTGCTAAAATATACGATGCTGCCAAAACCGGAAGTACGGTTCCTTGATAACCGACTTTTTCAATTTCAAAACCAAGTATTCTCCATACAGGAACTTCTCCTTGAAGAGACGCTGACCCAAAGCTATAGCTTGGCAATAAACTGGGATGCACCATTAACATGCCTAAAGCAGCACCTAAATATGGATTCCCTCCAAACCTTTTTGTTGCTGAAAATCCTATTAAAATTGGCAAAAATACAAAAGCTGCATTTGAAAAGGTATTAATAAGTGCCGCAAAATCTACTAGTCCCGGATTTATTTCTACTAATGATTTCCCTTTTATGAATAAATCATGGGCAGTTAAAACATTGTTTATTCCCATTAATAAACCACCTGCAACAATAACAGGAATAATAGGAACAAAAATGTCCGACAACATTTTTACAAAACGTTGAATAGGATTTAATTTTTTCCTGCTCTCACTTTTTATATCATGGAAAGTCATTTCCGAATTCCCAGTTAGTTTGGTTAATGCTTTAAATACTTCATTTACTAAGCCAGCACCTAGTATAATTTGAAATTGCCCACCAGTAGAGAAGGTAGCTTTCACAACCTCGATGCTGTCCAATTCTTTCTGATTAACTTTGGTTTCATCCTTTAATACTAAACGTAGTCTTGTAGAGCAATGTGCAACAGCTGAAATATTTTCTTTTTCCCCTATGCTTTTTAAAATCAGCTTTGCAATTTCTTGATATTCCATAGCAATTCTCCTCCTTTCAAAAACAATTGGAACCGATTACAATTAATCGTATTAATTATTATTTCTATATATTCTACTATATTATTTCCAATAATTCAGCAGAACCGGTTCTCGAAAACATATTTTTTGAAACCGCTACTAAGAACCGGTTTCAAAATATTGTATTCATTAATCAAACCATTTTAACAACACTTTCTCGTTCTACAATTTCAAAATTTGAAATTGTTAGTTTCGGTATTACATTTTTTCTTACCAACTGAATAATATTTTTTGCGGCTAATTGACCAGCATCTTTATAGAAAAACTTCACAGTTGTTAAGCCTGGGTGAATCATCCCAGTTATTTCATATCCGCCAAATCCAGTTAAGGATAAATCTTCAGGAATCGATAAGCCTTTTTTATAAGCTGCTTTCATTGCTCCGATAGCAATATTATCTGTGGCACATACGATAATAGATGGATGAAAAGAATCAATAATGTCAGGTACTATTTGAAGGGATCCTGCTATAGAAAAGCTTGTTTCATAATACCTTACTTCACAATCCTCAACAGTTCCGATACTATCTTTAAAGCCTCTTTTTCTGTTTACTCCTACAGCAATATCACTTTCGCTAACGCCTAAATAGGCAATTTTTTTATGTCCCTTCGCCAAAACATGTAAGCCCATTTGATATGCCGCTTCATAGTCATCATGAATTAAACTGTAAATGCTTTCATGCTCTTGCCCTACTAATAAAACAGGAATGTTTATTTTCTTAAATGCTTCTAAATGCATGGAAGTAATTTGAGCAGGAAGCAATATAATCCCAGCAACTTTTTGATGTGCTAATGTATAAATATTTTCAATTTCTCTTTCTATATTTTGATTAGAATTTGACACAAGCATTTGATAATGAAATTCTTTTAACTGCTCATCAATGCCAATAAGTGTTCTAGATGTAGCATAAGAGTCTAATCTTGGGACAATTGTTCCAATTATATTTGTATTTTTAGCTTTAAGGCTCTGTGCAAAAGCATTGGGAGAATACCCTGTATCTTTAATGATTTGTTCTAGTTTTCTTTTTGTTTCTTCACTAACGGAACCATCATTAAGATACCGAGAAACCGTGCTCTTAGCAACCCCTGCAAGCTTTGCAATATCAGCGATTGTTGTCATTGTTACCTCCGTATTTCTTTCTCATCTATCTAATTATACATTATTTACTATCTTCTCGGTAACTGTTTTTTATTATATCAAAATAAAAAAACATCCATAAATACTTTCCTCTTTCATCTTTATGTAATAAAGGATGTATACCTTTTCATATATTGATAAATAATGGAATAATAATATGCTAATACCAAATACGAGGGAAAGGATGTGTAATTAATTTTACGATGATATTTCTTAAAAAACACAACAGCACTCATGCAAAAGATTCAGACTATGAATTAATAGCAACTACTCGTTCTTCAGAAAAACCCATTATTACTGTCATCACACCTATTTATAATAATGAAAAAACAATTCGTAAAAGTATAGATTCGGTTTTAAAACAATCAATTGGACATCAGAAAATTGAGTATATTCTTGTGGACGACGGTTCAGTTGATAATACGCGCAATATTTTATTAGATTACGCAGCGAATTATCCTTCTATTATACTTGCTTTTTTGAAAAAAAATACTGGAACACCTGCTTCTCCAAGAAATTTGGGAATCCAGCTTGCTACTGCCCCTTACCTTACTTTTCTTGATGCAGACGACTGGTTTGAAAAAAGCGGATTAGAAAAATTGTATTCCGTCTTAGAGGACACAGGCGATGATTACGTTGTAGGGAAAACCATTCAAATTGGTTCTAAACACACAAAGATTATTGGGGAACATGAATCATGTATCGAACGAAGAAGCGTATTAGCTGCTAGCATCCCTCATATTTTTCAGCATTTAGGACCTAGAGCAAGGATGTTGAAAACAAAGATCGTGAAGGAAAATAATTTAAGCTTTCCAGCTATGAAATATGCAGAGGACAAGCAGTTTTTTATGGACTACTTAATATGTGCAAAAAAAATATCCACAATAAAGGATACTGTCTATTATGTAAATCGATTGGATGATAATAATGAATCGCTGACAAAACAAACGAATGTCTTAAAAAAAATGCAATGCAATCTACAGGTAATTGATTACTTCCAACAGAAGAAGTTCGATGCTACTTTACAGAAAATGATTTTGAATCGATTATATGAATTTGATTGTTTGATACGATTCATCAACAAATATCATACCCTTCGAAGTGAACCTGACACTTCTTTCAAAATAAAAATAACAGATTTTATGAAAAGACAAGCCTATATTCGCACATTTAAAAAAGTAGTTAAATCAGCATCAAAGTTAGATTATGATATACAAGATTATTTTTTTCAGCCAATTAATAAAGTGTGCTATCAACTTTTTAAACAGAAACAATATAAACAAGTGGAGCTCCTTTTTAAATGGCATGCAAGAGAAAAAGTTAAGCAGCATATTGTAATAGATGATCAACCTTATATCCTATCACCATTAAAAGAACCGTATAAATATATCAACATTCCTATGTATGCGGAACTAGTAAAAAGCTATGCCTCTAACGAAAACTACTATCTTTATTTTAAAGTCGCAGGCAATTATATAGCTAATATAACGGATGTTTTATTTCGTAATAGACACAAAATTGAGAATGAATTTTCCGTTCAAATTGCGATAGATTCTAATGGAAATGGAATGATGGAACTGCCATTAATCTGCTTGAAATCTTTGCCTGCCTCTATTTACGATATCTTTTTACGTTATCAAGATTATCACAAAATTCATTTTGTTATTCCAGCTGCTTCCGATCCTGTCTCTGTTAAAGACAAGGAAAACTATCATTTTTATACGACAAAGCATCAGCATTTTGCACTTAAAATCCATTAAATAGGATGACCTTTCTGCCTAAAAATAGCGATTGTTCATTCGAATTAGCCCGTAATGCTCGATTACTTATTCTCCTCCTTATGAAGAGACTCTTTAGGATCTGCCTCTGCCAATGGCCTTTGTTATAAACGAAAAAACTGACTCAAAAAACCATCGTTTTTAACGACTATTTTTTGAAGTCAGCTTTTTCATTTTTCAACCATTTGATTGGCAATGTTGATTATTTCTTTTTTATGTTCTTCTGTGGGAACACTTTTATTAATATAAATAATAGTATAAGAAACATCCTTCAATTGAAAAACAAGGTTATTATTATAATATTTACCATTAACTCCATTATTTAATTTTATCTCTTCGAAATTAGGTTCTTTGCTTTTTGTAACAGGATAGTCAGCCTTTACTATTAGAATATTTGTATCGTCTTGTTTTTTCGGCAGAGCTCTGAATGTTGCCATTAACACTTTTCCATCATGATTAAGGTCTTCGATGATAGGCGGTTGAAATGTTGCATCAAATGACAATTCTTCTGGTAGCTTCATTTCAAATGGAAGTGCCTCCATCCCCTCCTTAACGGATGCTGCTTCGTACGTTATTGGCATGTTTTCCTTTTGTTTATCTGTCACATCTTTCATCTCTACCTTTTTTAGTTTGGAAGTATCAAGCTCATTTTTATTGGCGTCTTGACATCCAGCCACTAAAAGTAGGAGAATAATCGCAGCAGCTGCTATTTTCTTCAAATATATGCCTCCTTATTACTTTTTTTATTATTTACTCAAACTTCGCAATTATAGATTCCTCTTCATGTATTGACTTAACTTGGTTTAGAGCAATTAGAAAAATGTGATTGATTAATCTTGTAAACATTATTCCTTATAAATAGGGGCAAGATTCTCGTT
>JBDNRM010000238.1:0-7037 GCA_047718615.1 Bacillus sp. (in: firmicutes)
ATGTTAGTTTCTGTTTAATAGAACTAGTAACTATTAATGTATTTATGGAATACTTTCACGCCTTTATTACACCTTATCTAAATAAGAAATACTTATCGTTTGAGGATTTTTGTGCACATAATCACAAGAATTCTTGTTAAACAAAACAAATTATTTAGGCATACTTTGCTATGGAAAAGGAGAATCAGTATATGTCAGAATCAATTACGCAAACAAGTACTGAAAAACAACTGACTGCAAGTCAAGATTTGTTAGATCAGCTGCTTAAGCCAGAAGTACAAGAATCATTGACAGTATTAGTAGAGCAGCTTCCAAAATTAACAGAGTTGGTTAATATTTTAACAAAGTCATATGATTTTGCTCAATCTGTATCTACAGATGATGTACTTAAAAGTGATACAGTCGGTGCAATTACTGAAATGATGGAGCCGGTTGTAGATTCAGTTAAAGGGGTAGCAGCAACTGCAATAGAGGCAAAAGATCGTGCGGAACAAAGCAATGAATCAATCGGGGTATTCGGATTATTAAAATTGTTAAAAGACCCACAAGCACAAAAATTATTCCGCTTTGCGCAGAGCTACCTTCAAATTATGTCAGAACGCGAACAGCAAAAATAAGCAATAGAGAGTACAGTCTGCAGGGTAATCGAAAACAAGGTGTAAATATCTGAGGAGGCTTATGCTTTTGTTTGGATAATAAGCATTGCAGCAAGGCGAACGTCCAGAAGCAAAAGTGTTTGTCGATACCCTAGTAGTATATTTTTGATTAGGAATAAGGACGGAGGATTAACTATGTCAAAAAAACATATTGTTATTTTAGGTGCTGGATATGGTGGACTTTTAGCAGCTTTAAATGTACGTAAATTTTACACAAAAGAACAAGCAAAAGTAACGGTTATCAATAAATATCCAACACATCAAATTATTACAGAATTACACCGTCTTGCAGCAGGAAACGTTGCAGAACAAGCAGTAGCAATGCCTCTTGACAAACTATTAAAAGGAAAAGACGTAGAATTGAAAATTGCTTCTGTAGAATCTTTTTCAGTTGACAACAAAGAGGTTACTTTAACAGACGGTTCGAAGCTTTCTTATGATGCACTTGTTGTTGCTTTAGGAAGTGTTACAGCTTATTTTGGAATTCCTGGTCTTGAAGAAAACAGCATGGTATTAAAATCTGCTGCTGATGCAAACAAAATCTACAATCATGTAGAAGAACGAATCAGTGAATATGCAAAAACGAAAAAAGCAGAAGATGCTACTATTCTAATCGGTGGAGGCGGCCTAACTGGTGTAGAATTAGTTGGCGAGCTTGCAGATATTCTTCCAAACTTAACGAAAAAATATGGTGTGGATTATAAAGAAATTAAATTATTACTTGTAGAAGCAGGTCCGAAAATTCTTCCTGTACTTCCAGAAAAATTAATTCAGCGTGCAACAGAAAGTTTAGAAGCACGCGGAGTAACATTCTTAACAGGATTGCCTGTAACAAATGTAGCAGGCAATGTGGTAGATTTAAAAGATGGACAAAAAATCGTTACAAATACATTTGTATGGACTGGCGGCGTTCAAGGTAATCCATTAGTTGGAGGATCTGGTTTAGAAGTAAACCGCGGCCGTGCAACAGTAAATGATTTCTTGCAATCTACTTCTCATCCTGATGTATTTGTTGCAGGGGATAGTGCTGTATACTTCCCTGCAGATGGTGATGGTCGTCCAGCACCACCGACTGCGCAAATTGCATGGCAAATGGGAGAGTTAATTGGATACAATCTTTTTGCTTTCCTTGAAGGCAAATCACTTGATACCTTTAAGCCGGTAAATTCAGGTACTCTAGCAAGTCTTGGTCGTAAAGATGGTGTTGCTATCATTGGTGCAAATTCTACACCACTTAAAGGACTGCCAGCATCATTAATGAAAGAAGCAAGTAATGTTCGTTATTTAACACATATTAAAGGATTATTTAGCTTAGCATATTAATTCTTTGGAGAGGGATTCGAAAAGGGATATTATACTTTTTTAAGTATAATTCCAATTTTTCGAGTCCCTCTTTTCTTTTATTACCTTCTAATTATTTATTTGCAATAAACCTTCTTTCCTATTTGTGAATGAATACTGTAGCTGTTTTTTCATAAAACATTGTGAATACTTCTAAAGAAATGTAAGAAACAGTGAAAGAGAGTGAAAAATAGAGCTTGAATCAGTTTATTCTATGTAAATCAGTTTCTATCGATGTATTTAACGATTTTTGTCGTTTTTTTCCGTTTTTACTTGCTTTACATTCCATTTATTCAGGCGTAATATCATCCATAGAAAATAAGTTCTTTAATCGCTGAGTCCAATTGGAACGGGGGACCCATTACTGTACAGCATTGTACTTGGGGTGAATCCTTTGAAGTAAAAGGTAGGGCAAACTCTCAAACTGCCCGAATCCGACAGCTAACTCCGTAAGCGTTAAGAGAGGGGAATCAATTCTGATGATCGTTAATGTCACGACCACGGGGTAATCCTCTGTGGTCTTTTTTAATTGGGAAAAAGTGGGGTTTTAAGTATGTTTCCTTTTTGTAGAATTTAGTGGATAAAGAGAAAATACGGATTGATGTGTTTACGTGAGAAGAATGAGAAAAAGTAAAATATAGTGGTTATATTATTGGAGGAAGCAACATGAACAAACCAGTTATTAAAAGAATGCTTATTGGCAGACCATTAAAAACAAGAGAATTAGGTGATCAAAAATTAAATAAATTAAAAGCATTAGCCATTCTCTCTTCAGATGCATTGTCATCTGTTGCATATGGTACGGAGCAGATTTTATTAGTATTAGCAGGTGTTGGCTTTTTAGCTTATTGGTTCTCCATTCCTATTGCGATAGGTGTGCTTGTATTATTAACAGCCCTTATTTTATCCTATCGCCAAATTATATATGCCTATCCACAAGGTGGAGGTGCGTATATTGTTTCAAGAAATAATCTTGGAGAGAATGCGGGATTAATAGCAGGGGGGTCCTTGCTGGTTGATTATATTTTAACAGTGGCAGTAAGTGTAACTGCTGGTACAGATGCAATTACATCAGCATTTCCTGCTCTGCATGGTCATAATGTACCAATTGCTTGTCTACTTGTTCTTTTTATCACGATATTAAATTTAAGAGGAGTTACCGAATCAGCATCGATTCTTGCTTATCCCGTTTATTTATTTGTTTTTGCTTTATTAATTTTATTAGGAACTGGTTTGTGGAAGATAATGAATGGTGAAGTTCCAGAGACACTGCATACACCACTTGGAACCACTGTGCCAAGCATGAGTTTGTTTTTATTATTAAAAGCTTTTTCATCTGGCTGTTCCGCGTTAACAGGGGTGGAAGCTATTTCTAATGCTGTCCCAAATTTTAAAGAACCATCTGCAAAAAATGCTGTTCGAACTTTAACAATGATGGGGATTATACTTGGAGTGTTATTTTCTGGTATTACCTTTTTAGCATACTGGTATGGCATCTCACCAAAAGTAGAAGAAACGGTTGTTTCTCAAATAGCTTCAAGCGTTTTTGGGAGAAATATTTTTTATTATTTTATTCAAGTAACAACGGCTTTAATATTGGTGCTGGCAGCCAATACTGGATTTGCTGCATTTCCTCTGCTTGCAGTAAACTTAGCGGTCGATAAATATATGCCTAGAATATTCACCATTCGTGGAGACCGTTTAGGCTATTCAAACGGTATAGTAACATTAGGAGTTGCGTCCATTCTGTTGATTATTATATTCGGCGGTAATACAGAAATGCTTATCCCGCTTTATGCAGTAGGTGTGTTTATTCCTTTTACCTTATCACAGACCGGAATGATTTTAAAATGGCTCAGAGAAAAGCCAACAGGCTGGAAATTGAAATTAAGCATAAACTTAATTGGCGCAATTATTACTTTTACGGTATTGATTATTTTATTTACAACAAAATTTACACATGTATGGTCTGTACTTATATTTTTACCGATTATCGTATATATTTTCCATCGTATTAACGGTCATTATAATAATGTCGCCAATCAACTGCGAATTGATTATCATCACAAAGCAGAAAAGCTTCAAGGGAATATTGTTATTTTACCTATTGCTGGAATAACAAAAGTAGTGGAGAATTCCTTAACATATGCTGAAGCAGTAGGTGATACTGTAATTGCAGTATATGTAGCATTTGATCGGGAAAGTGAATATAAAATGGAGGAAAAATGGAAAGCGTACAGACCGGATATCCGCCTAGTGACTTTACATTCACAATACAGAAGTTTAATTAGACCATTGCGAAGATTTATTGATGTTATTGAAGAAAAAGGAGAGGCAAATCATAATAGTGTAACGGTTATTATTCCACAGTTTATTACCAAAAAAAGCTGGCATAATATTTTGCATAATCAATCTAGTTTATTGTTAAAAGCACATCTTCTTTATCGGAGAAATATCATCGTTACAACTGTACCATATCGGTTGAAAAAATAGTTGGGATCTTCGTGCTTTTTAAACAATATGTCAAAACTCTCAGTAACCCTCTTTTATGAGGGAACATGGGGGTTTTTTCTTTTAAAAATAAACAAGATAAATGGAAAGAAAATAAAATTTGCTGCATCGAACAGAATCTTTTACTTCATTTTTTATGGATAAATATTCATTTTTTTCACAGAATAAATAGAATGAGAAATTATTTTCCATTTTGTTGATTTTAGTGGAGGAATTTGCGGATGAGCAATATTAAAATAATCATACTACTTATAATCTGCTTCCTATTAACGGGTTGTTGGGATCGAAAAGAAATATCTAAAAATACTATCGTAACAGGTATTGCTATTGATACTGGAGAAAAGCAAAAATATAAAATAACAATAGAAGGTACAAACGCTGTGGAATTAAATCCGAGAACTGCACAAGGCATTGCTCCGGCTACTGTGTTAACTCTAGAAGGAAATTCAATTGGAGAACTTGCGCACAAAATGAATATACTTGCAGCCCAGCGTTTAATCTATTCTCATATGCGATTATTGATAATTAGTGAAGAAGTCGCCCATAAAAATTTATTAACTTTTTTAGATTTTTTTGATCGAGATCGGGAAATTCGGGATGATTTTAATATTATTATTGCAAAAAACAGTAAAGCAGAAAAAATATTAAAAGTAACAAATGAATATAAAAAATTATCTTCCCTAAAAATCTTCCCTCAGTTAAACGAGATGTTAGATGAGTGGGGAGGAGTGCCAGGTATAAGATTAAACGATTTTATACGAACCTATACAAGTGATGGGCAAGTTCCGATGCTTGCAGCGATGATAGTTGTTGGAAATCCCGAAAAAGGAAATTCAACAACTAATATGAAGGAAGTGATTCCAAGTGCCATAGTGAAAATTGACTCTGCGGCATTTTTTAAAAAAGGTGAACTAATCGACTTTCTAACATTAAATGAAGTTCGAAACCTGCTTTGGATAGAAAATAAAATTCTTCATACAAGCTTGACTATACCGTGTAATGAAAAGGGGAAATATATGGATCTAAGAATTTTAGGTTCAGAGACAAGTGTGAAAGCAAAAGAGGTAAAAGGCATCCCAACCTTTCATGTTAAAATTAAAGCGGAGGCAAGCTTAGAAGGAACAGATTGTAAAGTGAATCTTTCAGAAGTAAGTACAATGAATAAGTATAATGAACTAACCAATAAAAAAATGGAAAAAGATATCGGAAAACTTGTGGAAAAAATGCAAGAAGAGTATAAAGCAGATATATTTGGTTTTGGAGAAATATTAAGAGAGCAAGATTATAAACATTTTAAAAAATATAAGAATGATTGGAGTGAAGGCTTTAAAAAATCAAAGGTTTATATCGATGTTAATGTAAAAATTAAAAGAAGTGGAATAAGAGTAAATAAATATGATGTCAAATAAGAGGAATGAGGATGGGGGAAGTTATACTAATTTTAAGAAAAGTACAAGCTCCCTTACGTTTCTCTGTTGGGGAGCTTGTACTAGGAGAGTTCCTCGAAATAATCTGTTAGCCCCTCTTATTGCTACCAGCCATATAATCATTTGTTATAGCTTTTATTAGCCAAAAAGGATGCCGCCATCAATTAAAACTGCTTGTCCAGTCATATAATCAGAATCTGAGGAAGCTAAGAATGAAGCGAAATTTGCGACATCTTCCGGTTCTTGTATCCGGCCTAATGTAATACCTTCAGAAAATTTTTCTAAGGCTTGCCCTTTTTCTAGCCCCATATATTCAACCATTCCGGCATCAAGACGATCCCACATACTGGTTCCAACAATTCCAGGGCAGTATGCATTTACAGTAATTTTTGAGGATGCTAGCTCTTGTGCTGCAGCTTGTGTCCAAGCTTTAACAGCAAATTTAGTTGCTGAGTAGGCCCCTAATAGACTATAAGCTTTTTGTCCAGCAATACTGCAAGCATTAATGATTTTTCCGCCAGTTCCTTGCTTTCTCATTTGAATGGCAGCTGCTTGAATGCCGTATAAAGTGCCGAACACATTCACTTGAAAGATTTTATGTAAATCTTCTTCCGTAATATTTAAAATAGAATCTACTTGATCAATCCCAGCATTATTGATAAAAACATCTACACTTCCATATTTCTCTGCTGTTTGTTCTACTAATGAAACCATATCCTCTTTTTTTCCAACATTTGCTACAATTGCACTGCTTTCAATTCCTTTTTCAATCAATTCAAGAGAGGTTCTATTAGCACTTTCTTCATTTAAATCACTGATAACAACAGTAAACCCATCTTTGCCGAGACGTTCTGCAATTCCTTTTCCAATTCCTTGCCCTGAACCAGTTATAATTGCTACTTTCTTTTCTTGCATTCTAAACATCCTTTCTGACTTATATAGTGTATTAATTAATTGATACCCTATTCCGAATAAAGTAAACGAAATTTTTTTAAGTTCGACTTCAAGCTAAGATTGTTCGTAATTTTTATTTCCTGAGAAATATGTCGATTTTTAATCGTTCTTAGAGAGATACATTTTAAATAAATAAATTCTAATAAAT
>JBDNRM010000239.1:0-6999 GCA_047718615.1 Bacillus sp. (in: firmicutes)
TAATTTTATTATTTGTTAGAAATTCTAAATTAGATTTTGATAAGGAAGAAGAGGGACCAGGCAACGGACTAACAGGTTGCTATGTAAAGTATTTTAAAAGTACGGAAAGAAATAAATTGCAGAACCTAAATAAGCTATTTACAAAAAAATGATTGACGATGTATTTTTTTTAAATTAAGCCTATATCATTTGTATCCAAAGATATTAAATAACCTTCTCCAAAAACATTAAAATCTTCTTGTTTTTATACTTGTTAAAGTAAAAAAGAAGAGAAAAATAAATGTTTAGAGTGGGGGTTTTTATAATGAAGGTAATATTACAAGATAATTTCTCCATCTCCAAGTTAGTGATTGGCTGTATGAGGATGAATGAATGGAATTGGAGTGTAGAACAAAGGCTTGCATTTGTGGAATGGTGCATCGAACAAGGAATTACAACCTTTGATCATGCGGATATATATGGCGGCAATCACCATAATGAAGCATTATTTGGAGAAGTTTTGCAAAGAAAACCTTCACTGAGAGAAAAAATCCAAATTATTACCAAATGTTCTATCTGTGTTCCCAATAAAGAGAATCCAACTATTAAAACGAGATATTTTAATTCCGATCGAGCTTATATTATGAATCAAGTAAATAAATCTCTAGCACATTTAAAATGCGGGTCTATTGATTTGCTGCTCCTTCACATGCATGATTTGCTTGTTAAACCAGAGGAATTAAATGAAACGATAAAGGATCTAAAAACAGAAGGAAAGGTGAAAAATTTCGGCTTATCCAATCATAACCCTTTAGAATTTGATATGCTCCAGAAATATATTGATGAAAAATTTGTTACACATCAATTTTTACTTAATCCATTGGGCATCGAAAACTTTAAAAACGGAACAATGACACATTGTTTAAAAGAAGGAATTCATCCAATGTTTTGGTCGCCTCTGGCAGGAGGAAAAATTTTTCAACCATCCACTGACTTTGAAGTGAAAATTATGAATGTTTTACAGGAAATAAAAGAGGAGCTTTGCGTGGAAACGTTGGAGGAAGTGGTGTATAAATGGCTATTTATGCATGCATCCAACCCTGTTATCGTTTTAGGGACAGGTAAGAAATTACGCATTGAACAAGCACTTCATTCTCTAAAAGGGGTACAGATGACACGAGAACAGTGGTATAAAATAACAGAAACAGCTGGTTATGTATTTTGGTAGGATGAAAAAACGGTGAGGTGCCAATTTTCTACACGGTAATTTCTTTTAGAAATGGGAGAGTATTGCTTATTCTTTCGTGTGCTTGAATTGTTGTATTACATT
This sequence comes from Bacillus sp. (in: firmicutes), assembly GCA_047718615.1. Taxonomy (GTDB): domain Bacteria; phylum Bacillota; class Bacilli; order Bacillales; family Cytobacillaceae; genus Niallia. Next base: position 1,310 of record JBDNRM010000239.1, read on the forward strand.
GCTTAAAGTTTATTATATGCATTGCTGGAAGCTTTTTAGTTTAAAGGCACGCATAATATTTTGTTTTATAGGCTGTTCAATGGGATCGATCGCAAAACCAGCAAGAAAATAAATAGTTCCAGAAGCCAACCTAAAAAAGATAATGCACACCTTTATATAGTGCGCAGCCGGAATACACTTCGCTTTCCATAGGATAGGATCAGAGCCTCTTCAGAGTATTGCTTCTGCGGGGTTCTCCCCTTTTCCGCTAATCCCATAGGAGTCTCTAGCTGCTCCCTGCTGGAAGTATTGGAATCTGCCTCTTTTCATGTGAGGTGATGCGGATTTTTATTATAGGTTCTACCTGAAAAAAACCTCGCTCTCTTCATCACTTCCTATTTGTTGCAGTGCTCTTATCCAAATGAGAAGAGGTTAAACGGCTAAGTAAGTGGAAGAAAAATAGACTAACTTTACAATCATGGAAAATCAACTAAGCACTCCACATTTTCTTTTGACAATGCCGATTGATTTGCATCATGCGAGTCTGACATTTTGCAGTCTTTTTTCGTGTGCTGAGTAGAAAATAGGCAGCAGCTCGTTATGTATGTTTTTTAGATATTTCAATAAATGCTCATTAAAATCACTATATATAGTATGTTGAAAGCAATAAGTACAGGCTCCTCCTACGCCAAATACCATGATAGCCACGCTCGCTATCCCCACTATAATAACCATATCATGACTATGTTAATGTTATAAGGAATATTTGTAAACTCTTTGTTAATACATGGATGATAAAAAAAAGAGGGGTATTAAATGAATTATATTGTTTTAAAGAGGTAATTATAAGGGAACTTTTGGGTAGTTCCGATTTAGTCCTATTTAAAAAAAACCGCCTATTTCTTTCGTTTTACTAGAGTATAAGTCTATAGCGATACTGTAAAGGTGATTTTTCTGAAAATTTGGTGAGTACATAAAAGAATTGTTTTTGTTGTGGAAATCTATGCTATACTTATTTTATTAGGTTTAAAAACGTATGAGAATAATAGATGGAAGGAGAGGAAATGGCATGATAAAAAAAGTTTTGTCGCTTATTGTTTTAGTTCTAGTTTTTGCTGCATGGCAACCACTTTTTGCGCAGGCGGAGGAACCGGTTCTATATGAAGTTTCTCCTGCGAGTAAACCAATACATAAAAAGTATATGTCTTCTAGCTATTATACAAAAAATACAAAGCAATTTTTCCTTATTCAATCTTATTTAGAAGAGTTAGAGAAAAAAGGCGGCGGTGTGCTGACACTAAAAAAAGGCACTTATCGAATAACGAATGCATTGTTTGTTCCTTCTGATGTAACCATCATTTTACAAGATGGCGTGGTATTAGAAAAAGCAACATCAACAGGGAAAGTAAATTATAAGGCTGCTAAATCGATGTTTCAATTTATTCGCCCATCTTTGTCGAATAAAAAGGGAGTATACGGTCAATATGACGGCGAGAGAAATATTGCGATTATTGGAGAAGGAAAAGCAGTTATTGATCTGAAAAACGCTGAAAACTCAATTGCTATTATCACAGGACATAATCAAAATGTCCGCATTGAAAATATTCATTTTAAAAATATGAACAGTGGTCATTTTATTGAAATGGATGCGACGGAAAATGCTTCTGTAAAAAATAATATTTTTGAATTTTCTATTCCATCTGTAAATAATGTCAAGGAGGCGATTAATTTAGATACACCTGACAAGGCTACACAAGGCTATAGTCAAGTGTGGAGCAAATTTGATCGAACACCGAATAAGAATGTAGATATTTCTTACAATTATTTTAACCAGCTGGATAGAGCAATAGGAACCCATAAATATTCGGAAGGCAACTACCATGAAAACATATCTGTGACCCATAATGTTATAGAAAATATGCGGAATGATGCGATTCGCATGATGAATTGGAGCAATTCATTAATCGAATTTAATACCATTTCAAAAATAGATGTTCAATATGGCAAAAAACGGGCAATATTGGCAAGTGGAGTTATTCATCCAAAAATTCAGTTTAATACTTTTTTTGAATTATATCGTCCAATGGATTTTATGCCTTGGAAAAACGCTGGACCAGGATCGGAGTATGGAATAACATACAATGATTTAAGTCAGGAAGAAAAAGACTTGCTTAGAACAAATAAAGTCTATTCCTTACATGAAAATGATAGTGCTGTTTATCAAGAATATCAAATTTTTACAAAAGACAAGACAGAAAGAATTTATTTAAATGAAGATGGAATATAAGAAACTTTTAGATAAGAACTTTCATAAAAAAGAAGGGAATCGCTGTAAAGGCGTAAAATTCCTTCTTTTTTTGTTAGGAAAAATTTGTTGCCATATTCATAATAGTCCTATCAAACAGAAGTGTAGAAGAGTGGAAATTTCTTTCATTTTGTTATTTGAAATCACTATTGTTAACAAAACCGCATCGACATTTAGTTATGTTAGGCAAAGTTAGATAGCCGTTTTTGCTATATTTCTCAAATATGCCGCTCAATGACTCAACAAGCATTGGATACAATTCTTCATCCTTAGTAAGAGAAAAAGAGGAGGATAAATGACGGCCAATAAAATTTTCCTTACTATATAGCAGCGGGTTATTGTAAGTCTTTACTGAATAATTTTCTTTAAAGAATGCATCGTATACATCTTGGAAGGCAAGTGTTCCATTAGAAAACCCGTTAAAATTCGGACAGAAACGTTGATAGGTATCGGCAATTTCTTTATTGATAGAAGTTTCTGTGATTCTCTCGTTTGAAATGATTGCCACTTTACCAACATTCTTTTGTATTCTTTGGCATTCTCTTTGGAAATTTTCCAAATCAAACCAATGGAATGCTTGGGCTACAGTTATGAAGTCTACACTGCTATCAAGCAATGTTGTATTTTCAGCAGAACCTTCTACTGAAGTGAAGCATTTATACTCCTGCAGTTTATCTTCGGCGACGTTACGCATTACTTCATTCGGTTCAACCGCATAAACATTTAAGCTGAAATCTAATAATTTTTTTGTGAAGATACCGGTGCCAGATCCAATATCCGCTATCAGTGAATTTTTATTTAGTTTATTTTCAATTATTAAATCGATTACTAATTGTTCCGGATAATCTGGACGATACTTTGAATAAACGATAGATTTTCCATTAAATTTTGATTCGTTGTTCATAATCACACACCCTCTCACTAATTTTCGTTTGTTTTTTCATAAACTTATATAAGCAATTACACGTATGCTAAACAATACAGATTGGCATCTTTCTTCCAATCAAGATGGTGCGGAATTAACCATTTCTAAAAACTTAACACTACGTCAGTATAGATAACAACAGTATAAGAGGAGAGAATGGCTCTATTACTAATAAAAAAGCGTGAAAGAATCACGCTTAGAAATACTACTGATGTTTTTTTACTTGTAAGTTTCCTTTATTAAAGATAATAACAGCATTGAAAGCTTCGTATAAAGCATAAACGGGATAGCAAAAAGCTAGGAAAACTATTGCTGTCGGGATTTTTTCCACCACAGGAAAGAAGTTAATTAAAAAGTTCTTCACAGTGACACCAAGAAAAATAAATAGAGGAATCATGACTAATGCTATTAAAATTAATATTGCTGTTACTTTTGTTTCTTTTAATTTAGCTTTACAATGCGGACATTTCATAGTAAATGGTGATGAAAAGTCTTCGAAATGTTCAATTGTAAGCGAGTTATTACAGTTTGGGCAAGGGGTAGATGTTTTCATATATTTCTCCTTATTATGGATTCAAATATATTATAAGTTGTAATTATGTCAAAAGAAACTAGATTTTACTGACGAATGTAAACTGAAAGTTATCATTTAGCAACTTGGGGTTAAAAATTCATTATCTTGATGTACTTTTAAATTTCCTAAAACCAATAGCAGAACGAATGTATACATATATGTATGAAACTGTCGTTATATTAAAACACAAATTTAGTGAGAATAAGCTGGGGAGATTTCTTTCCTCGTACTTTGGGTGTATTCTCTCTATTATTTATTGAATTTCTTATAATAAACAATCCAAAAAATAATTGGTATAAGGAATATATAAGGCGTTTTATTTGGTGGTAAATAATATAATAAAAATAAACCTATAAAGATAAATGGAGGCATAAAAATAAGATATTTCTTGTCATTCATAGTATCGTACTCCTTGCAAATATGTTTAACTTAATTTACGTGATATAAAAGTTAAAAGGTTCAAATTCAAAAAAAAACAGGAGATTTTTTGATTGCTCTTATCCTTTTTTTATCATATCAAAATGGTGAAATGTCTCTATTAAATCTTTTTGTTTAGATTCAGGGCATGGATGGATTCTTTTTTTCGAAAGAGTATCTTCTTGCTGACATGTTAGGTTTCACCCTAAATAACTCCCTTAGCTTTTTGAATAGTAACTTGCATAAAATGGATACAGAAAAGAGAGGGCAAGTGGAATAAGTAAACCAATTAAAATAGTAATTATAGAATTAATATCTGATTCCTTAAATACTATAAACAAGAAGGAATATAAAGGAAGAAAACAAGTAAGTACAGCTATTATTCTGGACATGAATTTCACTTTATGTAAAGTAGTACATTTTGGACAATTAAGTGGTTTGTAACCGATTAACAGTGATTTATAAATTGTACTCCATTTGAATGTATAGTTGCATTTTTCACATGCATATGTTCATTTAGGGATTAAATATGATAAAGATTTGGGGTATCATATTCCGAAAACGTTCTTTGTAGAGAAAATTACACCTGCAAAAAATGGAATGAAATATGTAGAAAATCAAAAAGAAATTCTTGTTAATAAATTAGATAGAATAACGATTCAAACACAATAAAAGGTTCTTAATTTAAATAATTTAGACAATAAATGCAGGACTTAAGCAATTCTATGCATCTGCTTTCTCTTGTTTTGTAAACATTCAACTCGAAAGCCTACTTGGTTTCTTACTCCTTTAGCGAATGAAGACCCTTTACTACCCTCATGAGATTATACTTAGGAGAACAAAAAAAAAGAATGCTACACCACACAAAAAAATAGCGATACTTCTGGCCTGCTGCATTGTAGCTGCTTGAAGTATCGCATACTAAATATTACGGAGCTTTTAATAAAAATTATAAGTTGAAATTATTTTTCTGAAGGAGAAACATGTTTATAATCTAACATTTTTATTTCCTGATCTCCTTTTTCATTTTTATATCCTACTCCAAAAGTAATGGTATCCCTTCCTAATATTCCATTTTTCTGAGGAGTAACATGAATTTTTACTACAAATGGTTTTTCCAATTCATGCCCTTTCTCGGCTTGTTCTACTTCAAATACAGGAGTATTGTTACCATGACCATAATCAAAGAAAATGGAATCAGAACTGCCTACGCTTACCTTTTCATTATAATAATCCCCTACTGCTTTGTTTAGTTTATCACCAAATAGACTTAATATTAAATTTTGGGTGGCTTGATTGTACTTTGGTACATCCGTATGCCGATTTTGAGCATGAACCGTAAAAGTATAAACGCTTAATGTTACTAAACAAATAGCTAGTCCTATACTAAATAATTTTTTCATTGTCTACTCTCCTTAACGTTATTATTTTTATTATCTGAGTCAATTTCATAAGTCCAACTTTTAAAAAATCAAAAACTTGCAGAATTT
>JBDNRM010000240.1:0-6979 GCA_047718615.1 Bacillus sp. (in: firmicutes)
CAGTAATTCTGTAGCTAAAAACATTAATCTCTCCTTCAAAAAAGGGGGGAATTTATTCTTCATTTATAACAATTGATGCAATGAAAATTAATAATCCTATTATATATGGTATAATTTGTATTAATCTTAACGAATTGGAGGTTTCAAATTGGATCTTGCGTTTTGGGTCACAACCGTCGGAGGTATAGCATCATTTGGGGTTTGGGTTTATTATTATGCCTCGTTAGGCAAAATAATTTCGGCAGAAGAAAAAGAAGCCGGCAGTGATTTAACCTATGAGCTTAATCCTTTTACAGGATCTTCAAAAATTATTAAATAAAGAACAAATAAAAAGATCATTTGAAGTTCAAATGATCTTTTTATTTGTTAGTGACATGTTTTTTGATACCATTCACTCAAAGCTGGGACATAAATATTCGAGCCGAAGATAAACTCGAACAGTGATACGAAGATGTAAAAAACATTTCGTATCATTGTTCGGGTTTTTTATTCATGTAAAAAAGAAGGTTTATGGTAATCACCCGCAGCTTGCATACACTTCGCTTTCCGTGGGGTTCAAGCGTAACCCCGCGGAAAGCGAGTGTCTGTAGCGCAATGGAACAACCTAGTTTTATATACTTAACTAGATTAAAAAACATAAATAACTAGTATAGGGAAGTAACCATTTACGTGCTAAATTAGAGAATGCTCATCTTGACCTATTATCTATTTCATTATGTCTCAGGTCTCCTAGTGACATGTTTTTTGATACCATTCACTCACCTATATGTCTACATTATTCCGTTCCGCTTTTAAAGAAATGTTGTCATAGATACATTTTTATAAATCGCTTTCATTACAACCAAAAATCTTTATAAAAAAATTAGCTTATTCGACTTCTTCTAAGCTTGCAATATCGACTTCTGTTTGTTCTTCAATTCCTCCGATTAAATGAACGACTGCTATTTCATCTGCTTCTTTTATTTCATCAATCCAGATTGAAACACCATTATATTGCACGCCAATTTCTGCTGAAGAAGAAAGAATTTGCTTTGCTCTTTTAATGTCCATATTTTTCGCCTGCCTTTTTTTAAAGTTTGGTCGTTTTCCAAATGATATGAAAAGTCCTTTAGATTTGTTCCTGTTCCTGTTCCTGTTCCAGATAACTGTTGCTTTTTCATTATGCCAATTATTTTTTTTCTTATTCTTCTTTTTCGAGTTTTGCTATAACTTTTGATTAATTTAGAAATTGACCTGTTGTTTAACCTTCTCAATACTTTATATTTATAAAATAATGTGACTGTTTGGACTAGCTAGACCATCCTATATAAATGCCTTTTGGATGTCACAAGATGTTCTTTTTCTGATCAAAGCAAAAAAATTCTCTTTTATTAAAGAATACTTTAATTATGAATACAAAAGGATAGAAAGTATTCATTATTCAGCTTTAAATTACGAGGTTTTTGTCGAAAAATAACGAAAGAAATAGCTAGTTTAATAATCTACTTATGTAGTAGTATAGTAATGTCAAAATGTTCTTTATAACGAATAAAAGGAGAGGTTTTGTGCGCAAAAAAAGTTTTATCACATTATTTACTTTAGGAATATTTATCTTCTTTTCATCTTCAGATCTAACAAAAGCAGAAGGAAATGCAATAGATTTATCCAAAAAAGTGATAGAAAGCCATGTTGAAAAACCGCTAAAAAAAGGACTCATTACTGCTCAAACATTTAATCAGCTTGAAAAAGAAGTAAAAGGTTCCAGAACTTATTCAACAAATGCTTCGAATAAATTAAGTGCCATAAACGGTAGCGATTCTAGCAGTGAGTACTTAGTTGAAAACGAATACAATGATGAATTTGATTTTGCAAATGAATTATCTTATGAAAAACCAACAATTGGTCAATTACTTCCATTGTATGACGTTGACTTTCACAAAATAGTCGCACCAACAAATGGAATTTTATTGATTGCCGGCGGAACAAATTCCTATGCGATTGATTTATTATTTAATGCTGTCCAAAAAGATTTTGTTGAAAATAATAACTTGGAATATTTGGGTAGTGAATATGATGAAGGCATTGAAATACAAGCATATCAAGCTAAACCAGGTACCTATTATGTTGGTGTTATCGATCATGATAATGACTATTATGACGATAATACGGAAGATGATTTATATGCAATCGCTTCTGAATTTATCGATAATATCGCTCCAGATAAACCAACTGTCAATAAAGTGGATAATAACGACAAAGTGGTAACAGGGAAGTCAGAAGCTAATTCAACAATAACCATTAAAAATGGAAAAAAATCAATCGGAACTTCGAAAGTATCCGCTAAAGGAACTTTTTCCAGCAAAATAGCTGTGCAAAAAGCTGGTACAAAACTAACTATTACCGTTACTGATGATGCCGGAAATATTAGTCCAAACGCATCCGTTACTGTTGCGGATGTAGTTGCACCAAATAAACCGACTATTAAAAAAGTGGATAATAACGATAAAGCAGTAACGGGAAAAGCGGAAGCAAATGCTACGGTTACTGTCACGACAGGAAAGAAATCATTAGGTACTGCTAAAGCCAATTCAAAAGGAAGTTACTCAGTAAAAATAAAAACACAAAAAACTGGAACCATTATCTCTGTCACTGCTAAGGACAAGGCAGGTAATCGTAGTAAAGCAGCAACAGCTAAAGTGGTGAAACATTAAGAGGAAAAACCTAAATTTTTTGTGCAAATCACACTTTTTGACAAATGGAGCTAACAGTTAGTCGGCTTCGTTTGTCGAAAAAGTAAAAAACTACTTTCTCTAATTCAAACCTCCTAACAAACAAAAACCAAACACCTCGATCGCATCTATCATAAAAAGAACCGTTTAGAATTTTTCATAACCTCCTCCAGGCAATGACACCAAAAGGAACCCCTCATCTCCTTGCAATTGCCATCCCTCAAAGTTTGTGCTATCGTGAAATAATTCTAAAAACACTTGATGTTCCAATTCGATAATAAGATCAGAAATATTCTCAAAGTGGTGAATATCAGTTATTTTCTTCCCTTTTGTCTGTTTTTCAAGGATTTTATAAGAGGAGATAGACGGCTGTTTACAGTCACTAAATCCAACAGTAATTTGATTAGAATGCACCAAACGCCAAGGACATTCAATGACCAAAATAGCCTTTTCAAAAAATATCCCTAATGGCAATCCAACTTCAGACTTTACTTTTTTAACTTTTTGTCCTTTAAAAGTTGTGAAGTTAATATCGCTTTTTTTTCTATACATATGGATCTATCTCCATTTTATTTCCTCTTTTCTATCCTTTTGTAGATAACTCATGTTCAAAAAAAACGAATTCCTTAGTTATGGTAGCAATTTTCATAATTGTTTTTTACAAATGGTGTATTACAGGCTCCTCCCATCACATCATATATATCCTTTTTTACCTTTAATTCTATATTTCTATTTTCTTGAGGATATTCTGGATCTTCATTTTTAATAGCGAGAGTGTCATTATCTTTCCATTCCATAACAAAATTGCTTTTTGCGTCCGAGTAATAAATGGTTTCCACCCTATGGTGATCATCATGATGAGTAACTTCAATCCACATCATTACTCCACCGGCCGCACCACCATATGTTTTAAAATAGGCCTGTGCTGTGTATTTATTATTTGGAGAATGTACAGGCGAATTATAGATTTCTCCATTTTCAAATTCAAATGTATACGTATAATAAAAATAATTTATGTAAGCTACAAGAGATGTAAGAAGGATTAGAATACAGTAAACAAGTATGAATGAAAAACTTCAGGCTGATTGAAAACGTTTGTCTATCGAGGAACGACCCTTTTTGAGGAGCGGAGTTACCGTTATTGGGTAATGAGCACCGCAAAAAACGGGAAGTGACGAAGAGAGTGAACGTTTTTTAACTGCCTGTAAAAGTTTTAGCTTTCTTTTCCTTCGTTTTAACAGACCTTATACCAAAAAATACAGCAATTACAGAAAACACCAACCCGCCTTGCCATGCAATGGATAGAGAAGATTCAGTAATTTGTTCTAACGTACTTAAACCTATAATAAATAGGATGGTTATAATTCCAAAAATAATGGAGAATCGTCGATTTTTATTCATTCTATATTTTATGTCCTTTTCATTATTATTTGTTTATATAAAATTCATTTGAATAGAAAAGCATCTATTTTAATAAAAATTTATAATACCATAAATAACCACTTGAAAATAGAACTAATATTATTAAATACAAAAAAGGACACTCTTATAAAAGAGAATCCTTGATTATGATACAACATTATACTTTTTGTTAATTTTAACTGCTAAAATACGTAGGAATTCAGTAACCTTCATATTTTCTATCTCTTTTGTATACCAAGACAATTTTGCACCCATGTCCTCGCCATCATAATTAACATTTAATGGCATATACCCTTTTAAACCGGAAGACTTTGTATAATCAAATTCAATGATTAACACTTTTCCTTCAAGTGTTTCAAGTTTAACTTTGTACCGTGGATGTGCATACTCTGGTTTATACTTTACACCTTTTATTTTAGCTTTAGTTTTCATATGATCTCCTTCACGGTCTATCTATACTCTATTATACATTAAATAAACGAAAATGGAAACTAAGGAGGAAAACACTTCCATATTCTACTCTTTCGGTTTACACTTTTTTGTTATGGAGAATCTATTCGTATCTCCATTCACTTATCTTATGTATAGGAGAAAATAATAATGTCCTAAAAGAAAATAAAGATAGCAACTAACAAAAACAACCATCGGTACAGCAATTGGCAAACTTAAACTTTTCCCCGCTTCTGTTCTAATGTATATCCATCTATCGATCAATCCATAAAACAATGCTGCCATACAACTATAAAAAAGCAGTACCACATTCACCCCTGCATTTACTTCATGAAAAATCAATCCGTTCGCTAATCCGAAAATTCCGTGAAGCAAAATATATAACCAACTTGGCAGAAAACAACGCTTTATATGAAAATATTCTATTAAAAGTGAAACGATGTTACCATAAAGTAAAATAACAACGCCTACATACATGGCATAAACAGCAAACCACCCAAGAAAAAAGGTTCCCTGAATAGGTAATTCTCCCCATCCTCTTAGATAAGCAAAACTCATTATGCTCGAAATAACTGTGGTCAATATAAAAGTTGTTATCAATTTTCGATTGATCCAGTCTTTTAGAGCAAAATTCATCCTTTTTCTCCTTTCCATTTTTTAGATTTTCAATTTCTTTATAGAATGTTGACTGGTGACGTATAATTGATAAATGATATACTAAAGTTACTATTATGCAAAGAGAGTGATGTCAATGATTAGAAATATTCATGAAAATGATTTACCTGAAATTCTGGAAATTTATAATGATGCAATTGTTAACACGACAGCTGTGTATGGGTACAAACCTCAAACATTGGAAGATAGAAAAGCATGGTACAAGCAAAAAATGGATGCAGGCTATCCTATTTTAGTAGTGGAAGAAGATAATAAAGTGATAGGCTTCGCTACTTTTGGACCATTTAGAGCTTGGCCAGCTTATAAATATACAATTGAGCATTCTGTTTATATACATAAAGATTCTCGTAAAAAAGGGCTTGGTACGACGTTATTAAAAGAATTAATAAGCATTGCAGAAACTGAAGGCTATGCAACATTAGTAGCTGGAATCGATGCCGATAATGATAAAAGCATTAAAGTGCATGAAAAATTAGGCTTTTATCATTCTGGTACCATTAAAAGAGCAGGATATAAATTTGGAAAATGGCTAAACCTTGCTTTTTACCAGCTAGATCTTAAAGGACCTGAAAACCCGATAGAACAATAAATATTCACCTATTCTTTTACTGGGGGAAATTATGATACAAGCAGTAGGAGTTGTTTATTTTAATTATAAAATAAACAATATTTCTAAATACAGTAACTATATACAAACAAAAATAAATAAATTAAAAAATAAATACAAAGATAAGTTTGAAATTATTGCTATTTCTGAGCCATTTGCAGATGGTGAAAATCAGTTAGTAAGGGTATCTTGCTCTTTTCAGATTTATATGTTTGAAAACTTTTATCGGCAAAGTATAGATGATTATGTTGGACAGGTCTTTCCCACACTAAAAGAGCGACTTCCTGTTAAAGTAATATCTACCCAGGTCCATCATTTATCTAAAGTCTCTGACAATCGAAAAAAACGAAGCAAATCGAGATAACGTGTGTATTCAACTTGCGTACTGATTCTAAACTAAAGTGTTCGTTATTTTCTATCATATAAATGCATATAAGCTACTAATAATCCATTTTTAAATTAACCGTAACTATTATTTTGAAGGAGTTAAAAATGAGTTCTGCTATCATTCCTTTTATTTTAATCTTTGTCCTATTTTTATTTTTTTCCTTCTTCTTTCGAAAAATATCGAATAGAATTTCATTGCACTATATATGGTTAGTATTGGCAATTATCTCGATTATAGGAATGATCTACAAAACGTATTTTTCATCGTAAAAGGGGGTACATTTTGGTGAGATTTACACCTAAAAAGAAAAAGAAAGAAACACGAAATCAAAAATGGGAAGTACTTGATTTTGCATTTGATTTACTCGAACCTCTTTATTTATTGATGCGCTTTGTTATTCGTTCCATCGTAAAAATAATAAACTAATTAGTATATGTGAAAAAAGAGACTGAGACATAACTAAACAGATAATAGGTAAAGACGAACATTCCCTAATTTTGCACGTAAATCGCGACTTCCTTATACTGGTTATTTATGTTTTTTAATCTAATTAACTCAAACTTCGCATCTTCAAATTCGTTTGCAAGTCTTGATATTACTCGGTTTAAGAACAATAAAATGGGAGAATTGTTTTTTAAAAGGTGAAAAAGTATATACTCTTTGAAATGTGAAGGGTGTCTAGCTCCAGCGCCTAGCCCCAGTGAGTATTGCCTCCAGCCTCTAAAAGTA
>JBDNRM010000241.1:0-6943 GCA_047718615.1 Bacillus sp. (in: firmicutes)
GGGCTCTTTTTTGTTCAAGTCCCCGAAAATCCTTCTAACAGGAATGCTCCTTTTTGGATTTCCGCTCTTTTTAAATGGTATTTCGTTGTAATATCTATGTTTAATGGTGTATGTTTCTTTTTTAATTCTTTTATCCATTTTTTTATTGTTGCTTCATCCATAGAAGGATTTGGAATAGAATGGGCAATTTGTTCCATTCGGAATGGAAGAGAATCACGATGAATAATTTTCTTAGACTTGGATAATTTCGAATCATTTGTGTGGATGAAGGAGGCTGGATTACTAATGACTACTAAACCGTAGATTGGAACAGAGGTTTCTAGCTTTAACCACTTTTTAAATTGCAACTCTAGTCTTTTCACTTGTATCAGAGGATCTGAAAAAGCATTTTTTTTGCCTTCTTTTGTCCGGATTAATTGGTTGAAATCTGTATCAAAGTATAGTTCCCCAGCTATATTTTTCACTTCCAATAGAAGAAAATACTTGGTTGAAAGAATTAGTACGTCTATTTGAAAATAGTTTTTCCCATCAAATAAGCGTAAATCATGTAATATATAATATTCTTTTTCTGGTAAAAAACAAAATGGATAATCTAAAGATTTTTCGCCATGATATCCTGCTACTATTTTCTTTAAATCGGATTGAATAAGGGAAATTTTTTCGTGTGTGGGGGGTAATCTTTTTAATAATGCTTCTATTTTGGAAATATGAAGAGGTATTTCCAGGCTTTTTACAATCATTCCATCACTCCTATATCATTTTCTCCCTAAAAATATTCTCCATCATGCTATTAAACCCTCTTTTTATACGAATTTTTTTTGCTCGACTGATGATTGTTTCAGTTTTCGAGGATATTGTTTCATTTTTAACTGATATTGTTTCAGTTTTGACTAATATTGTTTCAGTTTTCAACTTTATTGTTTCAATTTTTCCAATTCGGCGATTATTCGACAAAAAAAGAACCTGCCGCACGATGCGCAGGTTCTCCTCTTATTCAAAGCTTCTTCACCCAGCCTATTCCCATTGCACCTTCACCTAAATGTGTTCCGACGACGGGGCCAAAATAGCTAATCGAAAAATCTACATTAGGGAAAGTAGCAGCAAGTTCTGTCAGCCAGACTTCAGCTTCTTCTCTACGGTTTGCATGGATAATTGTGGCTTGATAATTTTCTCCGTTCGTTGCTTCTGCCACTAATTCTTCCATTCGTTTCATCGCTCTTTTTTTCGTGCGGATTTTTTCAAAAGGAACAATTACTTTATCGGAAAAATGAAGAAGCGGCTTCACCTGCAGAAGGCTTCCAATTAATGCTTGAGCACTGGAAAGCCTGCCTCCCCGCTGCAGATAACTTAAATCATCCACCATAAAATAAGCATGGCTTGTCTTCTTTAATTCTTCCAATATCCGCATAATTTCAGCAGCAGATTTTCCCGCTTGTGCTAATTTCGCTGCTTCCATGGTAAAAAAACCTTGGATCATGCAGCTTATTTCACTATCAAAAGCATAAACCTTTATTCCATCGACCATGTTTCCGGCTGAAACCGCTCCTTGATAGGTGCCGCTAATGCCGCTTGATAAATGGATGCTAATCACTTCATCATAACCTGCAGAGAGTTGTTCAAATAACTCAACAAACTTGCCGATTGGCGGCTGTGAGGTTGTGGGAAGACCTTTTGTTTTCACTAGTTCATAAAACTGATCTGCCTTCAAATCAATTTCTTCTTCATAAATTTCATTTCCTAATACGACAGTTAAAGGAATAATATGTATATTGAATAGCATTCTTATTTCTTTTGGAATATATGCTGTACTATCTGTGACAATAGCTGTTTTCATTCAACTAATTACCTGCCTCATCTTTTTCGGGATATGTTTATTTTAACCAATAATAAGATGTTTTGCATTATATTTAACTTTTTTACACAGAGAATGCTCAAAAAGGTAATTCATATAATTAAATGGACTATTCCATCAATTATGTGTAGAACTATATCTTAACTCAATTAGTTAATATCTTGTTTTTTTATTATATTCCTATTTCTTCGTTTTATTTCTTGCAGCAAAATTTCAATAAATTCTGTTTCTAACTTTAAGGAGATAGCTAGGTGATAAGCATGCATTAGTTCTGCATTTGATAAACTTTTTATTCCACTCATCATTATCACTCCTATTCCGATAGTTAAGAATAGTTTGCCTTAAAATAAAGAATATTGCAAAATGATTTCATAGTTCTTTATTACCTTTTTTGGAATTTTCTGTTATTTTCCCATGTTATTCAAGATACAAATAGCATAATTTGTAAGACCTTTTCCAAATTATCGTTAACCTTTGCTTTATTATGGCATAGAATTTACCATAATAAACTGTTCCACTTATATAGAAAATAGAAAAAACGCTTAGGTCTAAACTGCATCCTAAGCGTTTCTCTTCGTCATTCTTTTTATCGAACCTCTACCCAGCCATTTTTTATTGCAACAACAACTGCCTGTGTACGGTCATTTACATTCATTTTTTGTAAAATATTACTTACATGGTTTTTAACTGTCTTTTCACTTATAATTAATGCCTCGCCAATTCCTCTATTGCTTTTTCCGTCTGCAAGAAGCTGTAGTACTTCACACTCACGTCGTGTTAATAAATGAAGAGGGCGTCTGATTTCTATTGTTTGCACATAATGTTCGTTATGTCCCGTTTCTTCTAATGCTAAACGGCGATATTCATTTACTAGGTTATGGGTTACTTTCGGATGCAAATAAGATCCACCATCTGCAACTACTTTAACCGCTTCTACTAATGCATCCGCATCCATTTCTTTTAACAAGTAGCCGCTCGCACCTGTTTTTAAAGCATGGGTAACGTAATTTTCATCATCATGAATTGATAAAATAATTACTTTTGTTTCTGGAAATTTATCTAAAAGAAGCTTTGTTGCTTCTACACCATTTGTTGTTGGCATATTGATATCCATAATGGTTACATCTGGCTGGAATTTTTCCACCAATTCGATTGCTTGCGTGCCGTCACTGCCTTCTGCAACTACCTCAAAACTTGATTCAAAATCTAAAATACGTTTTACTCCTTCTCTGAACAATTGATGATCATCTATAATGACAATTTTTGTAGCCAATTGTTTCGCCTCCCCTTATCTCTCTTCTTTACTCTTGTATAGGAACATTTATCATGACGATTGTTCCTTTCCCCAATTTTGTATCAATCGTTAACTCGCCTTTAAGCAGCTCTACTCTTTCTCTCATCCCGATCAATCCAAAAGATTCTTGCTTTTTTTCTTCTTTTTTAAATCCTTTTCCGTCATCCTTTATTAGCACAATTACTTGGTCTCTCAACATTTCTAAGCGAACATTAATTACTTCTGCTTGAGCATGCTTTAATGCATTTTGTACAGATTCTTGAACCAGTCGGAATAATGCAACTTCATATTTACTTGGCAGCCTTGTTTCTTTCCCAATCGTTGAAAAAACAATATTTGTGGAATGATGGTAGTCTTCAATCGTTTGTAAGTATTTTTTTAAAGTAGGAACTAGTCCTAAATCATCAAGAGCCATGGGGCGAAGATCATATATAATTCTTCGTACCTCATACAAAGCACTGCGCACCATTACTTTAAGATTTTTTATTTCCTGAAAAGCTTCGTCAGCACCGTTCTCTTTATATATTCTTTCAATTAAATCAGACCTCATCATTACATTTGCCATCATTTGGGCCGGCCCATCATGAATTTCTCTTGAAAGCCGTTTTCTTTCTTCTTCTTGTGCCCCAATAATTTTCAGACCGAAATCCTGCTTTTGCTTCGCATCCTCTAACACTTCACCAACCTGCTTTAAATCACTTATTAAATAATTCATCACAACGGCAATTTGCGTTACAAGATGATCTGCCCGTTCAATCGTTTCATCCAATCCGACCAGTCGTCTTTCAATATCATCCCGACGATCACGATATTGCTTCTCCAGGTGGCGATTCATGCTTAATTCCATCTGCAGACTATGAGCCTTTTCATATGCTTCTCGTACTTCCAACTCAGAATACTCATTAAAATGTTTGCTGACTTCCGATAAACGTTTTCGAGCAAAACGAGATTGTATCTCCAGCTTGTCACCTTGTTCAATTGTCTGCAATACTAATGTTCTTATCTCTTTCAACTCTTCTGTCAAGGTTTCATAATCTTGTCGACACTGTTCTCCAATTCGAAAGATTTCATCCTTACTAGAGCCGACCGTTTCGATCATTGTCTCTAAAATAAAATCCAGCGTTTTTGTGTCAAATTTCTTTATTAGCATATATAATTCCTCCAAAAGGTTGAAAACCCTTCCTGTATCCATTCTTATTTTAGCGTGAAAGCAAAAAATATATATAATTGATTAAAAAAATATTAAAAAATCGTTATATTTTCACATATCTTTCCCAATTTATTCAAGACTTATATCCCGATTTTTGTTTTTATTATCCATAAAAAAGATGTCTAAAGAACCTTAATGGATATATGATGAATGATTATAAAAAAATATTCGCTTAGTACATTTTTTTATGTGCAAAAATCTCTTTGTTATAAGAATACTAAGGAGTTCAGGATAATCAACCATACTCATCAAAACGCTTTCTTTTATATAAAGGTTTTTTTCTCTTTTAGGTAAAATGAGGACTTTTTGAGTATGGAGTTTTTTTTATTATAACACGAGACATCTACTGCAATATTAAGATTTCATTACAAACACAACAATAATTGAACAATAGTGCTTGTCGAATTATAATGAAATAAGGCTGTAAAGTGAAATAGATAACAAAATATTTTTCTAGCGTTACTAAAGTAATGTTTTTATTATTCTACAATATTTTTTTTACAAAAAGCAATATAACAACCTGTCTTACCGAAAGGAGCGATTGTTGATGCTTCCTTGCTATCATACTGTACAAGGGTACGGTGAACATGAACTGATTATTCAAAAATCACGTTTTATTGCACATATCCAAAGAGTCGAAACAGAAGAAGAAGCACAGGAATTTATTCAAGAGATTAAAAAAAAGCATAAAGCTGCAACACATAATTGTTCTGCCTATTTAATTGGCGAGCATGATCAAATTCAAAAAGCAAATGATGACGGAGAACCTAGTGGAACTGCTGGTGTGCCCATTCTGGAGGTTCTAAAGAAAAAGCAATTAAAAGATACAGCAGTTGTTGTCACGCGCTACTTTGGAGGAATTAAATTAGGTGCAGGCGGTTTAATTCGGGCTTATGGAAAAGCCACTTCAGAGGGAATAGGAGCTACTGGTGTCGTAGAAAGAAAATTAATGAAGATTATTGGAACAAGTATTGATTATACCTTTCTAGGAAAAATGGAGAATGAGTTGAGATCCTCTCCTTATCAAATAAAAAATATCCATTATTTAGAAGAAGTGGAAATAGAAACTTTTATTGAAATAGAAAACATCCAAGCATTTAAAGATTGGGCAACTGATTTAACCAATGGGCAAGGAAAAATAATTGAAAAAGAAGAAGTGTATTTAGAAAATCTCTTATGATAATTTTACATTATTCCCAAAATATTCCCTATAAAGAAACAAGTCACTAATTTACGAATTAGCTATTGAATAGTAGAATATAGAATAATGACTACCTTCGACAAAAATCTATTTTTTTTAAAGGAGAACTAAATGGCTTCGAATAGAGAATCTTATTTATATGATAATAAGAAACGTAAACGAAAGAAAAGAATTGTCACCTTCATTCTACTCCCATTGCTTTTGTTGGCTGTGAGCGGGATTGGCTATGGCACCTTTCTTTATACAAAAGCAAAATCTGTCATGAACAATTCCTACGAACCGATTGATAGAGAATCAAAACGAGAAGCAAAAGTAGATCCGAATATTGATGATGTTTCGATTCTATTTATCGGCGTGGATGATAGCGAAAAAAGATCATCCAAATCAGGAACAACTCGTGCAAGATCTGATGCATTAATGCTCGCAACTTTAAATGAAAAAGAAAAATCCGTTAAATTACTAAGTATTCCCCGTGATTCTTATGTATATATTCCAGAAAGAGGGTACAGTGACAAAATCACACATGCCCATTATTTTGGAGGGGTCAGTTCGACGATTGAAACAGTAGAGGGATTATTGGATATACCAGTTGATTATTATGTAAAAATGAATTTTGACGCCTTTATGGATACGGTAGAAGCACTTGATGGAATTGAAGTCGATGTGCCTGTCAGCTTTACGGAACAGAACTCCAAAGACAAAAAAGGAGCTATCCATCTAGAAAAAGGTCTGCAAACACTAGACGGCGAACAAGCATTGGCACTTGCGAGAACACGTAAAATTGATAATGATATTGAACGCGGAAAACGTCAGCAGCTTATATTAAAAGCAGTGATGAATAAAGCAGTTTCAGCAAAAGCCATTACAAAGTACTCTAGTTTGATGGAGGCAGTCGGCGACAATATGACAACAGACTTATCCTTTAGCGATATTCAATCCTTCCTGGCGTATGCAACAGCGGAAAACGGCCTTCAAATTGATAGTTTAACGTTAACAGGTAATGATGGCACAGATGCCAATGGAAAGTACATCTATCAGCTAGATGAAACGGCACTAGAAGAAACAAAAGCCATCCTGCAAAACCATCTAGGAGTCGGCAACAACAATCTTGCAACAGATAATAACGAAACAACAACAGACACAACATCAGATGCAACTACTGAAATAACAACAAGTAGCGGCAGTTAATAATAAAAACACTTGAGACCTCTCAAGTGTTTTTATTTTGCCATATCATGACTCTCTTGAATACCAGCATTGTTTAACAAAGACCCCGCAGCCCATGAATAGAAGCAGCATTCCATTTTTTATGATCTGAGTTTAATTTAAACCAGGGAGCAGTCAGAATACACGAAGACTCCTATGGGATTTGCGAGACAGGTGAGA
>JBDNRM010000242.1:0-6854 GCA_047718615.1 Bacillus sp. (in: firmicutes)
TCGTATCATGGTTCGGGTTTATTTTCGACTGGAATACTTATGTCCCAGCTTCTTTCCTATTAATCTGCTTTCTTTAATTTAATAGTTAAAGTTTCATTTTCTTTTACGGTGGATCCAGCTTTTATGCTTTGTGAATATACATAGCCGCTGCCGCTTGTTTTAACTTTTACACCAGTCAGTTCTGTTAACTTTAACACATCTCGTAAAGACCAGCCTTTTATATTCGGCACGGTAGCTTTTCCATCCGTTTTCACCAATACCCTGCCACCTTCTAAATACGACTCAGCGGCTTTAGGCAACTGGGAAGTGACAGTATCCTCTTTGCCGATTATTACTGCTTCTAATCCATTATTCTTCAATTCTTTTTCTGCTTGATTGATAGATAATCCTGTTACATCTGGCACCTTAAGCGACTGTTTTACAGATGGCTTTGCAGACGGTTTAATCTCCATATATTGAAGACTGCTTTTCATAACAGAAGTAAATATTTCAGATACTGGGTCTGATCCAACCTTTCCCTGCATTAACTGTGGCTGTTGCACAGCCACATACATAAGCAGCTCAGGATCATCGGCAGGTGCCATTCCCATAAATGAAAACACATAATTATTTTCCCCAGTTAAATAGCCACCGCTCGTTGGAATCGAAGCTGTTCCTGTTTTCCCTGCCACATCATAACCATCAATCTTATATTTTTGTCCTGTCCCATTTTTGCTTGTGATAACCGTTTCTAAATAGCTGCGGACTTGTTTTGCAGTAGCTGCTGAAATCGGTGTTCCTGCTACCTCTGGAACTGTTTTTTTGATCAAGTCCCCCGTAGTGCCATTAAGAATCTTCTCAATGACATATGGCTTCATCATTTTCCCATTATTTGCGACCGCTGTTGCTGCTTGAATTTGCTGAATCGGTGTTAACGCTGTACCTTGCCCGTAAGCCGTTGTCACTTTTTCAACCGGCCATGTAAAAGCAATCGAGCTGTTTGCTTCATGTGGCAAATCAATGCCGGTCGGCTTGTCTAAACCAAACTTTGTTAAATATTCTCTAAAAGTATCAAAGCCTAATTTTTCTTTTGCAATTTTCGCGAAAGCAACATTGGAAGATCGCTGCAACCCTTCTAAGTAGGAAATGGTTCCCCAGCCTACTCGATTATGATCATGAATAGGCATTGAATTTGCTGTTACCTTATAAGAGCCGGATTTATATTCATCTTCTGGATTAAACACCCCTTCTTCCACTGCAGCAGCAAGGGTGAAAATTTTCATCGTAGAACCTGGCTCATAGGATGTTTCAATTGCTTCATTATGCCACGATTGGTTGATTCCTTCTCTTGTAGCAGAATTAAAAGTCGGCCTCTGGCTCATTGCCAGGATTTCCCCTGTTTTAGGGTTCGCGACAATGGCGATCATTTTTGCCGGAGTATATTCCTTATTCACCTTTGTCATGGTATCTTCTAAAAAGGATTGAATTTTTTTGTCTAATGTTAAATAAACGTTATTTCCATTTTTGGCTGCTTTGACATTTTCTTTACTGTTTGGAAGAATATAGCCCCAAATATCCCTTTTATAAGTCATATAACCGTCTGTACCTGTTAATAGTTTATTTAATGTTTGCTCAATCCCTAATTTTCCTGTCTCTGTATACTCCCCAGTTTGTTCATCTTCTTTCTCTTCTACAAAGCCGATTACATGGGAGGCAAATGTTCCATTTGGATAATTGCGTTTTTTCCCTTCCACTATGGCAATGCCGGGAAGTTTTAAGTCTTCAATTTTCTTTTTTGTTTCATAGGATAGATTTTTTCCCGCTGAACCAAACTCGACTTGTTTGGCACCCTCTTTTGTTAAAATTCTATAAATCTCTGATTCTGTTAAATCAATATATTTAGCAAGCTCTTTAGCTGTTTTTTCGGGATTCTTTACATGAACAGGGTGATTAGGATCATGTTCACTTAAGCTGCTGTCTGTTATTCCAACAAGCTTATACGAGAAAGTATCTTCTGCAATCACCTCGCCGTTATGATCAAGGATGCTTCCTCGTGAAGCTTCTAAACGTTTTTCAGATGTATATTTTTTTTCCGCTTTTGCAGCAAGCACTTCACCTGATACTTCTCCTGTTGCTTGGATAGAGATAAACCGAATAATCAATATAAAAAAGAGCAGACAGAAAAATAAAAATAAAATGGCTGCTCCAAGATTAATATTTGGCTGTTTCCGAATCATTATTGCACAACCTTCACATTGTCTTTACTAAAGTCCAAACCTAATTTTTTAGCAACTTCTCTAATTCTTTCATAACTGCTTAAGTCTTTTACTTGAATATCTAACTCTTTATTTGATTTTTCCAGTTTGCTGATGGAGCTTTCTGCCACTTGAATATCTTTATTCACTTGATAAATTTCCGCCTGATTGCCAACTATTTTTACAGCACCGAAACATAACATTGCTGCAAATGCTACACTAAGTATTTTTTCTCCAGGAGATAATAATGTGTTTGTTCGCTTTAATACCTTTTTAAACGTTTGTGTTTGCTGTTCACTTTGATAACTTTCTTCTTGAAGCTTTCTCGCTAAATTGCTCATTCTATTACCTCCTGTAGGTTCCTTATTATAATTTTTCTGCTACACGTAATTTTGCCGATCTTGCACGATTATTTTCCTCTAATTCTTGTTCAGATGGAATAATCGGTTTTCTTGTAATTAGCTTTAATTCAGGCTGGAACTCAGCTGGAATAACAGGAAGCCCTGGCGGTAAATTTGGAAGCTCGCTCTCCTTTTTCAGAGTGGCTTTACAAATTCTATCTTCAAGAGAATGAAAGGTAATAACACTAATGCGCCCACCTTTATTCAATAAAGAGATCGCTTGTGACAACGATGATTCAAATACACCTAACTCATCATTTACAGCAATACGAATCGCTTGAAACACTCTTTTGGCTGGATGACCGCCTTTTCTTCTTGCTGGTGCTGGAATGCCTTCTTTAATTAATTCCACCAGCTGTGCAGTTGTTTCAATTGGACTGATGCTTCTAGCAGCTTCAATTTTTCGAGCGATTTGTTTGGAGAATTTTTCTTCTCCATAGCGGAAAAATATTTTGACCAGTTGCTCATAACTCCAAGAATTAACTACATCATATGCTGTTACGTCTCCATCATTATCCATACGCATATCAAGTGGTGCGTCATGGTGGTAGCTGAAGCCACGTTCTGGTGTATCTAATTGGGGGGAAGAAACTCCTAAGTCATACAGAATGCCATCCACTTTAGAAATGCCTAACGCATTTATTTCTTCTTTCAAATGAATAAAATTACTTTTTACAATCGTCAGCTTTTCTTTATATGGAGCTAATTTTTTTTCTGCATTTGCAAGTGCGATATCATCTTGATCAAATGCAATCAATCTGCCTTTGTCAGATAACTTTGAAAGAATCAATTCGCTATGCCCGGCACCACCAAGCGTACAATCGATATAAATGCCATCTGGTCGAATATTTAAAGCCTCAACCGCTTCATTAAGTAATACTGTCGTATGATTAAACATGTTGTCCACCTGTCTGTAATTTTTTCTGTGATTATGCTGTATGTATTTTTGTGATTTAGTCTTAAAGAGGTTGTTCAAAAAGTCCGGTAAAAATGACACATCAAATTTCTTCGTTGGTTTGCTTCTCCGCTTCTCACGTATAACTTAGAGAATCTTCCACTAAAAACGCTCACGTCCTGTGAGCAACGTGGAAGTCATCACATCCTGTGAAAGGGTGATGCTCGGGAGTAAACCGCCTCGAACTTCTCGGTCCTTTTTATCCTCCTTTTTGAACACGCACTTAAAGCTTTTCTACTCAATGCTTTATTGATCTGCCTGGCAGCAACTACCAGTTCTGTCGCATTTGTCCGATTAAATAACCGTTTTCAATCAGTAGCATCATTTTGTTCAAGAAAGTTTTTTAAAAAAAATCATCAAATATCAAACCCAATCATATTTTCTGCAATTTCAGCAAAAGAATCCTCAGATTCGGAAAAATAATCTTCCCAAAGATTTTTACTCCAAATTTCAATACGATTGGACACACCTAAAATAACACATTCTTTTTCTAATTTTGCATATTGAAATAATGGGGAAGCAATATTGATGCGACCTTGCTTATCTAGTTCGCATTCAGTTGCTCCAGAGAAGAAAAAACGGGTAAAAGCCCGAGCATCTTTTTTGGTAAGAGGAAGTGCCTTTAACTTTTCTTCGATGATATTCCACTCATTTAATGGGTATCCAAATAAACATTGATCAAGTCCGCGGGTTAAAATAAAGGTTTCTCCAAGATCCTCCCTAAATTTTGCAGGCACAATCAAACGGCCTTTTGTATCAACATTATGATGATATTCGCCCATAAACATACCTGCTACCCCCACTTCCTAACCTCAATGTACCACAATCCCCCACTTTCCTCCACTATATTATAGATTCTATCTATTTACACAATATCCTGCAAGAAAAATCATCTATTTTAAAAAAGGAATCTTCTTCCTGCTCATTTCCACAAAGCACTTTTATATTTTCACAACATACGCTTTTCTTGCTAAGCTATTTTCAGTATAGACACCCATACTAATAGAGATTCGCACCATGCTTCATGAAAAGAAGCAGCTCTCTTAAATTTATAAACACAGAGCAGTCAGAATACACGAAGACTCCCGCGGGAATGCGAGAAAGACGAGACCCGCAGCGTAGTGAGGAGGCTCGACGCTTGCCCGCAGGAAAGCGAAGTGTAGGCTGGCTGCGGACTATTCGAGTGAGCCAAAGCTACTTTTCAGAATAGCCCTCCACACAAAAAAAGGCCTCTAAAAAAAGGGCCTTTTCCTGCAAATCTTATAATTTAATCACCTTGTGCGTTCCGTCAAACTCCATTGGAAGCTTCATTATATCCTCTAAAAAATCCATTCCGTATTTATTTAAAAAATACGTAATATTCCAGACACGCTCTTGAGGAGAGCCAGCTGGCTTCATATTTCTTTCGATTCGATTAAATTTATTAACAATCACTTCATGTTTTTGTTTAACCGATTCTTCCACTTTCATCCCCATAAAATTCAACTGTTTCAATAAGAAGCCTTCGTTCTTTTTTAAAAGAGGAAGCAGACCTTTTGAATCTTTTAACAGCTCCTCTTCCAATTGCAGATAATTCTTTTGAACGTCCTCTTTTAATTGGCTTAATATCCCATCAATTTTTTCATTCGCAACTGAATGTAAAAATTGTTCACATTTTTCTGTTGTACCAGAAAGTATGATATCCGGAATCGTTAACTCTAATTCCTTTA
The DNA here is from genome assembly GCA_047718615.1 of Bacillus sp. (in: firmicutes). Taxonomy (GTDB): domain Bacteria; phylum Bacillota; class Bacilli; order Bacillales; family Cytobacillaceae; genus Niallia. The sequence goes on from JBDNRM010000242.1 coordinate 5,300, forward strand.
TATCCGCTTCGACACAACGCTCTAGCAAGGTGATATTTAGACGAGGTACAATAGGAGGCATCTTAATGCCAATACATTCAAACGCCTTTTTTAGCTCCGCCCAATACGCAATTTCTCCTGGTCCACCAATAAAGGCTAGAGTCGGAAATAATAAATCTTGTGTAATTGGCCTTGTCACTACATTATTGCTTAATTTATAAGGAAACTCACTTGCTATCTCCTTTAATTGCTCTTTACTAAATTGCACAGTGCCATCTTTGCCAATAAATAACTGCTGTTCCGCGTCATACTGCAGCAAAACTCTTTCTTGTATTGCTTCATCATAATAAAATAAATTTGCTGCATTTTCGCTCATTTCAATAACAAGCGGGTATCCTGCATTATGAACAAGAGACTGCTGTTCTGCAACAGAATCAGCCAGATTTTCGGCATAATCCAGTTGTTTTAAAAAAATTTCTTTTTCTAATAGACGTAAATCCTTGTCTCCTGAATCAACTAAAAGCAATCCGTACTCACGAAATAACTCCATCGTTATATAGCTGAATAAGTCAACAAATGTTGTAGATTGAGCAATTGCCTCTTTTAAAAATATCAACAATCGTTGAGAGAATTCTGTCTCTCCATAATTCTCGATTATTTCTTCTACCCATTCTAAACAAACTGTTTTATCTAATTGTATATCAGATGCCATTTTCTTTTCGATTACCTTTTGCGGATATACAACTTTCACCATCTTTTCCTTTCCTGGTGCAAAAAGATGGTTAACCTCTAAATAATCATGGTCTTCACCAGCTATCCAAAAAACAGGCACTACGGGTATACCTAATTGCTGTTCCTTTTCCTTTGCTAGTAGAATAATACTGATTACTTTATGGATAGAATAGAGCGGTCCAGTTAAAATTCCTGCCTGCTGCCCGCCAATGACAACAACGCTATCCTCTTTTCTCAACTTAGCTATTGATTCTTGCACTTTTTGAGAAGAAGGAAATTTCTCCATATATTTCTCTATATAATCCGCAACTTCTTGCCTCATAAATTGTCTTGTATTTAATTCTTTTACTCTCTCTTCATAACTAACCTGATCACGGAAAGAATAGTGAAAAAACTCACGAATCCCCTTTGTTTGTTCGATATAATCTAATACGAAACTACTCCCAGTTTTCATTGAGAGATTTATCATCTCCATTTATGTACTCCCCTTTTTTTAACCAAAGTTTTTCATTTATGTCATATAATAAAAGTATATCCATTTATAAAAAGGGAAGATGCGTAATCCCTACTAAAATAGTTAAACAACAAAGCTTATTTTATTATCAAATTTGCATACATAAAGAGTATAGCATTGTCTAAAATAAAAAGAAAAAAACTTTGCTTCGCTCACCCGGCAAATGTAATCGATGTAAAGATAAAATAGATTAATCCGTATGTCATTAAAAAAAGATACATGCAAAAAAACAGTAAAAAATTTATTCTCCAAAAACCTCGAAACACTTTCTTATAATTTATCTCTTCTTTTATTTTCCAATGAAGAATAACAAGTATAATTCCAATAAAA
>JBDNRM010000243.1:0-6819 GCA_047718615.1 Bacillus sp. (in: firmicutes)
TTTTTAAAGGATGGTATCATTTATGAACTTATTAACGAATACCGTAGGAAAGCTTCCTTTTCCATACTTTTTAATAAATCATGAGCTTAAAATTATCAACACATCAATTTCTAATTCCTTTCCTATGCAAACTTCGTCTTTTTCTGAGTACCTTCATTCAGAAGTAGATGAATTCTATTTTTTTCTAGAAAGCGATCTTACTGAGATGGAATTAGCCGTTCATTTACCTATTGAAAATACTTCATTATATCGCATTTATAAAGTGAAAGAAGATCATTTATTCCATTTATTTTGTTTTCCATTAAAAAGACAGGATCATGAAGTAGAAAGATTATCAGAACAAATAAAAAGTCAATTATTTGAATTTCATCACCATATGAATGAACAAAAAAATTTTTTCCGTCATACAATTAATACATTTAGAGAACTGGCGCTTTCTAATGACTACAGCAAAAATATTGGGAAGCTGGCTGCAGGTATTGCACATGAAATTCGCAACCCTTTAACAACTGTCAAAGGATTTATCCAACTGATTAAACCACATTTAAAAGAAATAAAAAAAGAACGTTATGCTGAAATTGCTTTAGAAGAAATTGACCGCGCAAATGACATTATTTTTGACTTTTTAAATGCTTCTAAACCAAAAGAAAATAATTGGGAAGATATTTCTATTAATAGACTCATTTCAGATATTTGCACATTATTTGAAAGTGAATCCGCAATGAAAAATATTTCTATTAAAATAGAATTGACTAATCATTTTCCTTTTGTTTATTTTAATGAAAAACAATTAAAACAAGTTTTAGTCAATATTATCAAAAATGCATTTGAAGCGATTGAAGAAAGTGCCAATAAAAATGCTGGTATTATTAAAATCCGCACATTGCTAGATCAAACTAACGTACTTATTACTGTATCCGACAACGGCTGCGGCATAAGCAAGGAAGGAATCGAAAAATTATTTAATCCTTTCTATACTACAAAGGGAGAAGGAACCGGTATAGGTTTAAGCGTCTGCAAAAAAATTATCGAAGATTTTGGCGGAAAATTATTTGCGAAAAGCAAAGTAAACAGAGGCACTACATTTTATGTAGAACTGCCGCATTCAATGAAATTTTAAAAGGTAAGAATCAACCAACATAGATAATATAAGATATTGCTTTTAATACCTCACCTATTTCCTCGTTTATGAACCTACTCGTCATAAGTGAGGAAACCTCTTTGAAGCCAGAAGTAATTTTTTGGCTCCTAGCCTGTTTTATTCTCATCCATATGTACATTGTGCAAATAAAGTCGAATTAACAACTAATTTTTGTTATGCTATAAAGAAGCGTTTCCCTTTTATTGTACTGGAAGCTCTTCTTTATTATTTTCACAAGGAGTAAAAAATGAAAAAACGTCTATTTATATTTATCAGCTTTGTTTTTATCTTATTATTATATTTTGTTTTAAAAAGTACTTTATTGCAAAATGAAATAAATACAGAAGAATCTACTATCCATCAACCGACGAAATCTATTAGCCTCTCTGCCAAAAAATATGAGAAGAGTATTTCTATTGCTGCCGTTGGGGATATCCTTATCCATGATCGTGTATATAATGATGCTGTTAACAATCAACATGAATATGATTTTAAACCAATGTTAGCAAAAGTCAAAAAACAAATGCAGGAACCAGATTTCTTGCTTGCAAATCAAGAAACAATTGTTGCAGGCAAAAGCATTGGTTTATCAGGCTATCCCTCTTTTAATAGTCCCCATGAAATTGCTGATTCATTAGTCGATGCAGGGGTGGATATAGTAACAACAGCAAATAACCATGCTTTGGATCGGGGAACGAATGCACAAATGAAATCTTTGGCTTATTTAAGAAAAATCAAATTGCCTTATGTAGGTACCTATACAAGTCAAAAAGATCAGCAAACGATCAGAATACTGGAAAAAAACCAAATAAAAGTTGCTTTTTTATCCTATACATACGGAACTAATGGGATAACGGTTCCAAAAGACAAACAATATATGATAAATCTTATTGATAAACAAAAAATGAAAAAGGAAATTGCTACTGCCAAAAAGAGAGCAGATGTGATTGTAATGGGGATTCATTGGGGCATTGAATATGAAAGGTTTCCAAATGAAGAACAAAAAGAATTGGCTCAGTTTTTAGTAGATCAAGGAGTTAATATTGTCTTTGGAGGACATCCCCATGTGCTTCAGCCAATGGAATGGCTAAAAAATAAACAAGGAGATAAAGCCCTCGTTGTCTATTCCTTAGGGAATTTTTTATCAGGGCAAGATGAAGCATATCGTAATATTGGTGGTATTGCCACGGTTAAGGTGAAAAAAACAAAGAGCAATGGAGAAACAACGATCCATTTAGAAAAACCAAGTTTTTTCCCTACTTATGCTTACAGTCATCAGGAAAAGGATTATCAGCTGCTGCCTCTAAATGAAGCAAATCAATATGGTCTTTCAAACGCATCTAGTGTGTATAAAGTAACAATGGATCATATGATGCATAAACTGGATTAACTAAGGTAATACATTTTTCTATTGTGGTTACCCTCTTTATTAGTCGCAAAAAATAAAGCTTTGTTTTATAATAGGCGTATGGCTAATTTTAATTGAATTCATGATTACGAAATAAAAATGAAGTGTTTTCATTTTTCGTTTCGACTGTATATTCCTATAACTAGGCCAAATATTAAGAAGAAACTGAGGTGTATCACTTTATGAAGATTTTTATTAGTGATAAAGCAGCATCCTGGTATAAAGATGAAATGTTGTTAAAAAGCGGAGACTATGTTCGATTTTTTGCTCGTTATGGTGGATGCAGCACCGTTCAACAAGGTTTTTCTCTTGGAATCTCCAACGAAGAGCCGATAAACATTGGTGTAAGCACACAGAAAAACGGAATTAACTATTATATTGAAGACAAAGATCTATGGTACTTTGATGGAAATGATTTACTTGCAGAATTTAATGCAGATGCCAATGAACCGGAATATCACTACGCAGAAAAACATTGATAAAATTAAATACAATCCCCCTTATGTACTTATTACGATATTGATTCACTAATAAGTACAAAAGGGGGATTTTCCTCTTATTCTATTCCCGTTTACTTAAAGAAGGACAGTGATTTTTTCTTTTTTTAAAATTTCTTTTTGAGTATCTCCTACTAAATCGAAATGAGAATAACCATCTTTTCTTTGATGAATCCATTCTTTTTTTAATCCATATTTTTTTCCCCAATTTATTAATTTTTCCAAGTCCGAACATCCTACCTTTGTCACCGTTTTACTTTTCGGAAAACGATTGTCCAACCAATAATGGGTTAAAAATGAGATTTCCCCTTTGTCTACTTGCTTTTTCCATCTCAATAACTCTTTCCTATTGATACCGAATGCCATTTAAAACGCTCCTTTCTATTCTTTCCTTCATCGTCTTCTTCCTAGTAAATTGCACCCTTCTTTATTTCTTCATATTTAGAAAACCATTTAGGAAAGCTTTTTTTAAAGGATCTTGGCTTAAACGTATCTTTACTTACAATAATATGTGTAGAGGAACCAATCACACATACCTCTCCATTTCCATTTTCGACTTTATAACCATATGTTGTTTTTAAGCCATCGTTTGTTTCCACCCATGTGTTTACAAATGCTTTATCTCCATACCGCAAAGGTTTTTTATACGTCGCTTGAATATCATAAACTGGCGCAAAAAAACCTTGTTTTTCCATCTCCACATAACTAAATCCTATATCTTCAATTAAGCCTCCACGACCTAATTCAAAGAACTTCAAATAATTGGCATGATAAATAACACCCATCATATCGGTGTCTGCGTAGTACAATTGTATTTCCCGTGTTGAAATAAACATAGGTCATCATAACCTCCGTTTCTTAAAAATTAATAATTTATTCTTTTATATTTTAATGCTTATTTGAGAAGATGGAGAGTGCATTATATATATCTAATTTTGAAAGAACATTATACGCCTCTTTCGCTTGTTCCTTATCTTCTAAAATACGCAGAGCCTGCAATTGAACTGTTTCGTCTATTAGATTAGTCGCAAAACGTCCATTTCCTGTTGTTGCAATTACATTTAACTCCTGATTTAAATAGACAATTGCTTCATCTGCTAAAATATAATCGTAGTTAGAAGCATATACTTTCATTATCTCTATTAGCTGCTGAGCGTTATAATCTTCAAAATGGATAAATTTCTTAAATCTTGATTTTAAACCAGGATTGCTTAGTAGTAATTTTTCTGTTTCATTTGGATAACCAGCTAAAATCACCACTACATTTTCATTATGTTTTGTCATTTCCATTACTAATGTATCTATTACTTCTTTCCCAAAATCATGATTAGAACCATTTAATAAGGCATATGCTTCATCAATAAATAAAACACCACCAAGGGCTTCTTTTATTTTCCTTTTTGTCTTGATAGCAGACTGGCCAACATATCCTGCTACAAGGTCCGCTCTACTTGCTACGATTAAATGCCCTCTTTTTAGCATGCCGCAATCCTTTAGAAATTGCGCATAAAGCTTAGCTACTGTAGTTTTCCCAGTACCAGGATCTCCTGTAAAAACAGCATGGACTTGAATAGGAAGCATCATTTGTCCCTTTGCACTTCTTAATTGCTGCATTTTCACAAAAGCAATAATTTTTTTTATTTCTGCTTTCACTTCTTCTAAACCAATTAGTGCCTCAAATTCTTCAGCAGGATTTTCAGAAGCATTTTCATCATCCATTGCAAAATCAATCGCTTCTAAGAGAGTATAACTTAAAATATGCTTGTCATTTGATGATTGCGAGCCTTTTTTAAATATAGCATCAAGTACGATATTTTTTACAGCTCTAGCATTTCCAAACGTTTCATCTACTTCTTCTTTCTCCAGCCTTTTTAATAATTCATTTTTTCCGCTGTCCGTTATAACATAATCATTATCTCTTGCTATTTTTGCACCAATTTGTAAAAGTTCTTTTTTTGCGTAATTAGGAATATGGATAAAATTAGAAGATGGGAAACGACTTCTTAGTCCGTGGTTGCTATCTAAAAATTGTCTCATTTCTTCAGGGTAACCTGCTAAAATCACAGCAAATTTCCCGCCAAATTCAGCACTTGTCATTAAAGAAACTAATGTATCAATTGCAGCTTGTCCATAATCATTACCAGATTGCCCTTCCCTTTTTAAGCTATATGCTTCATCAATAAAAAGCACTCCTCCTAAAGCCTTCTGTACAACAGACCGTACATTTTCTTCTGTTTGTCCCATAAAGCCGCCAATTAATTGAGAACGGTCGACCTCTACCACTTCCTCACTTGGAAGAACGCCTAACTCATGATAAATACCAGCTAATAAGCGCGCCAATGTTGTTTTTCCAGTACCTGGATTACCAGTAAAAATCATATTTAAGCTTAATTCATCTTGAATGGTAAAACCTAAACTTTTACGTGACTTTTGATATTTTAAAAACCGATAATAATCTTGGACTCTTTTTTTTACGTTATCTAATCCGATCATTTGCTGTAATTTATCTAAAGAAGAAAGCGAACTTGTCTTATTTTCGTCAACTAAAAATAACTGATCCCATTCTTGCTTTAATTCATTTAGCTCTTCCATTCTTTGTTTTACACCTTCATAATAAATAGATGTATGAAATACACCGCTAATAGATTCTTCATAATCTTCTGCTGATTTTAGTAATTGCGAGGCTTTTATGATGATTTGTTGTAAAAGATTAATAATTTCTTTATATTTTGTCATAGAAAAATTATTATTAAAGCTTTTTGCTGCAGTTAAATGGGATTCTAACTTCTCTTGCTCATCTTCCATATCACTTAGAAATTTTCTGCATATATGAATATATTGATCAGCAGCTTTTTGTTTTGCTGTTCGATTATCCGTTTCTCTAATAGAGGGGAAAACTAATTCTTGCAAAAGATTGCGATAATTTTGCCATTCGTTTTGAGATAAAAAGTTTACCGCCTTTTGATTTGTTGGATCTAACTGCTGCGCCTTGTTTAACCAGGCTATCGCAATCGTATCTTGATCATTCTCCTGAACTCGTGACAACGCGGCTATCGTTAATAAAGTGGATATTGCTTTGCCATCATCCTTTTCATCTAACGTTTGTATATGCTGCAGCACTTCTTCTTCTTCTATCTTTATTCCTTTTTCAAAATAATTTTGTTCTATTGTTCTAATTTTTGAATATATCCCAGTATCTTTTCGATTTTCTATGTTCATTCTTTTCACATCACTCTATAAAATATTCTTGTGCAAATCTCATCACCTTATACTATCATATTCCTATTCTTTCGTTAATTAATAAGAGGGTATCGGTGTTTTGTTCACAAAAAAACAGCTCTCATCACTTGTAATGAGAGCTGTTTTTATTATTCCCCTTTTGTTTGAATTACTTGTGGATGTTGACCAGACTTATCTTGCATTTGCTTCCCTTTATTCCCACCAAAACTTTTTGACTGTGTTCCAATATGATTTGGCACAAAATGTTTACTGTCTTTTTTCGGATTACCCATTTTATCATCTCCTTCATCTTTATTGTGCACAAGATGAGAGAGGTTAATAATTGGTAATAACTGTTGTCTATCGAACTTCTTTTAAATGTCGTTTCCCTAACCGTTCTTCTAAGCGGACTTCTAATTTTTCAATTGCTTCCCTATCTCTTAATAACTGTAGTTTATTTTCAGCAACTAATTCTTGAAATGAACGTTTTCTCGGTTTTCTCATCATTTTAACTCCTTCATTAATAGATTTGTTTATCTTTTCCAATAATAAGC
>JBDNRM010000244.1:0-6793 GCA_047718615.1 Bacillus sp. (in: firmicutes)
CCCCCCCCCCCCCCTTTTTTTTTTTCACCCCCCACCCGGGAAACGCCTTCCGCGGCAGGCGCGGTGTGTGGGATCTTGGTATAATTTCATACTATTTTTTTTTACATTGACATTAATTTTGCGAAAAGGGGGTACTAATTAGACATAACTCATTTTCTTTATAACGAAAGGTGAATGGACATGAAAAATAAAACAATGATGCAATATTTTGAATGGCATCTTCCAGCTGATGGAAACCATTGGAGAAATTTAAAAGAAAACGCTGGAAAATTAAAAGAAGCAGGCATTGATTCTGTATGGATACCTCCTGTTACAAAAGGTGTGTCTCAAGATGATAATGGTTATGGGATTTATGATTTATATGATCTCGGTGAATTTGATCAAAAAGGCTGCGTAAGAACGAAATATGGTACAAAAGAAGAGTTGGTTGAAGCAATACATGCATGCCATAATGTCGGCATCGCTGTATATGTAGATATTGTAATGAACCATAAAGCAGGTGCAGATGAGAAAGAAACATTTAAAGTAGTAGAGGTAAATCCTGAAAATCGGGAAGAAGCTATTTCAAAGCCCCATGATATTGAGGGATGGACGAAATTTAATTTTCCCGGAAGAAATGGAAAGCATTCATCATTCACCTGGAATTTTGAATATTTTAATGGAACAGACTACGATGCTAAAGAAGATAAAACAGGGGTATTTAGAATTCTTGGTGACAATAAGGACTGGAATAATCATGTCGATGATGAATTTGGCAATTATGATTTTCTTATGTTTGCAAATATTGATTATAATAATAAGGAAGTTCAAGATGAAATGATCAAGTGGGGGAAGTGGATGTGTGAAACCCTCCAATGTAATGGTTTTCGATTAGATGCTATTAAACATATTAACCATAAATTTATTAAACGATTTGCAGAAAATATGATAGATGCAAATGGAGATAACTTTTATTTTGTTGGTGAATTTTGGAAATCAGATATAGAAGAATGTGCAGATTTTTTAAAGGAAATGGATTATCAAATAGACCTATTTGATGTGCCACTGCATTATAAGCTACATACCGCTTCTATTCAAGGAAGCGATTTTGATTTATCTACTATATTTCACGATACGTTAGTGCAAACGCATCCTCAAAATAGCGTCACGTTTGTAGATAATCATGATACACAACCGGAAGAATCGTTAGAGTCATGGGTGGAAGACTGGTTTAAACAAATTGCTTACAGTCTTGTTCTATTGCGTAAAGATGGATATCCTGTTGTTTTTTATGGAGATTATTTCGGCATTAGCGGGGAAAACAGCATAGATGGAAAAAAACAAGCGATTGACCCCTTATTATATGCCAGAAAACAAAAAGCATATGGAAAACAAGACGATTATTTTGATGATAAACATGTAATCGGCTGGGTGCGCCACGGGGATATAGAAATAGAAAGATCCGGCTGTGCGGTGGTTATTTCTAATCATCACGAGGCTAAAAAACGAATGTTTGTCGGAACTGACCGAGCAGGCGAAAAATGGATTGATTTTACGAATACAAGAAAGGAAGAAATTGAAATAGCAGAAGATGGTTTTGCCGAATTCCCAGTTAATGAAAAAAGTGTATCTGTCTGGGGACTGGCAGATCCGATAGAATAAAAAGGCTACCCTGAAAAGAGATGCTCTCTTAATAAGTCCGCAGCCGGAATACACTTCGCTTTCCATGGGGTGGGCGGCGAGCCTCCTCGGAGCAACTCCTGTGGGGTCTCTCCTGTCTCGCAAATCCCATAGGAGTCTTCGTGTATTCCGGCTGCTCCCTGCTTTCAATATACAATAACCAAAATTGAAAGCTTCTTTTCACGCTCCATGGTGAGAATCTACTTGGATTTTTACAGTTTTTTTAGCCTACGACCTTTTTAATAAGGTCGTTTTTTAGTATGTCCTTTTCATTGACTCAAGGTTATATTATTATTTATAGAAGAAATAACTGCCAATTCATGATAAAAAGAGGAGGGAATATTCGTGTATAAACTAAAAACAAAAGAGACAGAAAATAATGTAATAGAATTTATTGAAAACGTCGACAATGATAAGAAAAAAGAAGACGCTTATCAACTATTAGACATCTTTACAGAAACTACAGGATTACAAGCAAAAATGTGGGGACCTAGCATTATTGGATTTGGGTCTTATCATTATAAATACGCTTCTGGTCATGAAGGTGATGCACCTTTGGTAGGATTTTCGCCTCGAAAAGCAAAAATCAGTTTATATTTTGCAAGCGATTTAACGAAACGGGAGGAATTGCTAAAGGACTTCGGAAAGCATACAACGGGAAAAGCTTGTGTTTATATAAATAAGCTCAAGGATATTGATATAAAGGTATTAAAAAACTTAATTACAGAATCTGTACGTTTTTTAAAGGAACAATATCCTGAAAATAAATAAGCATAAGAATAAAAGGTATACCTCCGAATCATACTAAAGATGATAAAAGGAGGTTTTTAAAATGACAAAAAAGAATGATCCTCAACAGAAAAACAAAAAAGGGTTTGATTCTGCTGTGCTAAATGAAGAATTTGCACATGAAATCGGAAGTGCAGCCACCAATAAAATCCATCATGAAAAAGCAAAAAAAGAAAAAGCTTCAAAAAACAACGGACAATTCAAATAATCTCCATGCTAAAAAGCTAATATCTTGCAAAAGTGGAATTCCACATGCAAGAATTAGCTTTTTTTAATGTATATCAAAAAAAGAAATCACATACAATTATCTTTTACAGAATAACCACCCATCTAATATAGATTCCCACCATAACACAAAAAGAAAAACAGTTTTCTTAAATTCATAAGCAGAGAGCAGCCGGAATACACGCAGACTCCTATGGGAATTGCGGGACAGGAGAGACCGAGCCTAGGTTGCAATATATAGTTGGTGGAATTCCCACTGAGTGAGAATTAGCCATTCACTCGTAGAGAGTCTTGGAGGGTAAGGGGTAACCCTTGCTTTTAAGCTTAGACAGCAAGGTAATCGGCCGTAAGCCAAATGATTGAAGGGATAGAACTCTGAAATCTGTATATAAGAAGGCAGATGTATTGGACTCTACAGAAAACAATATTTCTATTTTCGCAAAATGGCGAGAAAATGAAAACTTCCAGAGAGCAGCCGGAATACACGAAGACTCCCGCGGGAATGCGAGAAAGACGAGACCCCGCAGCGCAGCGAGGAGGCTCGACGCTCGCCCGCAGGAAAGCGAAGTGTATTCCGGCTGCGGGCTACTCGAGAGAGCCAAAGCCTCTTTTCAGGGTAGCCTATTAAAAGATGTTAAACACATGAGACTTGCACAAAGGATTAGCCACGCTTTTTAATGGATTCTACTTTCATTAAAAGACAAGAAAGCGTATAATGGTAAACGCCATATTCAATGGAATTATATATATAAGAATAAAAATCGTACAAGAAATGAACGGAGAGAAAAAAATGATTGTAAAAAACGAACAAGATGTAAACAGCTTAAAAGAAATCGGAAAAATCGTTAGTATTATTCGAGAAGAATTATGTACCAAAACAACACCAGGTATAACGACAAAAGAATTAGACGAACTTGCTGGAAAACTGTTTGAAGAACATGGAGCAATTTCAGCACCAAAGTCTATGTATGATTTTCCAGGGTTTACATGTATCTCTGTAAACGATGAAGTAGCACATGGAATTCCTGGCGAACGCATTATCCAAGAAGGAGATCTAGTTAACATAGATGTTTCAGCAAGCAAAAATGGATACTTTGCCGATACAGGCAAATCATTTGTCGTTGGAAACGGTGATCAGAACCTAGTGAAATTATGTGAAGTAGCGAAAGAAGCTTTTGAAGAAGGCTTAAAATGTTTTAAACCTGGAGGCAAAAAAAATCGCATTGGAAAATTTGTATATAATACAGCGAAAAAAAATGGATTTACAGTCATTAAAAACCTGACAGGTCATGGAATTGGAACATCTTTACACGAAAAACCAGATCATATTTTAAATTATTTTGACTCTTGGGATAATGATTTATTAAAAGAAGGCATGGTTATTGCATTCGAGCCTTTCATCTCAACAAAAGCAGAAGAAGTATACGAAAAAGAAGATGGCTGGACTTTTTCAACAAAAGAGAAAAGCTTTGTTGCTCAATACGAGCATACGGTGATTATCACAAAAGATAAACCAATTATCACCACATTATAAAACAAAAAATGCTTTCTACGAAAAAAGTGGTTTTAACATTTAAAGACTTACAAAAACTGAAACTAGTCACTCAAGTGGCTTCAACATATTATACTACTTATCTTTTCCTAAAGTGGCTGCGGTTTTGCAGTCACTTTTTCTACGCAAAACAAGATTGTTTTCTTCATCCTTCTATGCGGACAAGTCTTATTCTAAAAATAAATTATTTTTAGAAAAATGCAAATGTTTTACCGTAATAACTTTTCCTGTTGACTTTTTTCGATATTTTTCGTATTGTAATACGTATAATTTTAATAATAAAAAATCCTTATCAGCTCAAGATGAGGTAGAGGTTGCGGTTTTTATCAGTATGAAGATGGAGAGTTGGAGAGCTTGCAGATATCTTTTGAAAGGAACAACCGCCGAAGCATTATTATTCTCTGATAATATTTAGCTGGGACTGTACACGAATAGGTACAGGACTGTCATAGGATTACTATGATGAACTATCCTTTCTATCTGATGGTGTTTTATGTACGACACACCATTTATGTGGTGTGTTTTTTTTATGCCTATATGGAGTCTAGAAGAAGACTTATCTCCATTTAATGGAATACACATACACAGATTAATAGATATAGTGAAATAAATAGACAAATTGAGTTATTTGTTCTTACTATCAGGCTTTAACGGGGATTTCGTTTTTTCATTATTAAATGGGTGAAGAAAACAAATGATCGTTAATCCAGGATATACTATTCAAAGTAAATTCTCCTATTTTGAGCAAGAGGAAACGAAAAGGAGACAAATACATCATGAATACTAAAGGAAAACTTGGACTAGGAATCCTTACCTCGCTTGTTGTAGGTAATATGGTCGCATCAGGTATATTTATGTTGCCTCGTACATTATCAGAAGTAGCAAGTCCTGGCGGAGTAATTGCTGCATGGTTATTAACAGGAATGGGTGTTTTAGTAACTGCACTTGTTTTTGGTAATCTTGGCATTAGAAAACCCAATTTAAACGGAGGACCACAAATATATGCAAAAGAACTATTTAAAGCTGGTTCTAAAAAATCACTGCTTGCGGGCTTCATGTCTACCTGGGGATACTGGATTGGTAATCTAGCAGGAAATATTGCGATTATTACGACCTTTGCAGGCTATCTTTCTACGTTTTTCCCAATACTAATAAGTGAAGCTGTTTTATTCACTATTGGATCCTTTACCTTAAAAGTGGGAAATGCTTTAACCTTTTCCGTTTGCACCATTTTATTATGGGGAACACATTGCATCATATTACGAGGAATAGAAAATGCTGGGAAGCTGAATTTGATTGCAACAGTTGCAAAGATTATTGGATTTTTACTTTTTATTATCGTCGCTTTATTTGCATTCCAAGTTAGTAATATCCTGCCATTTATTGAACCGAAAATAGATGCTTCAGGTACTTCGGTTCATCTTTTCGGACAAATCAATAGTGCTGCAGTTACAACATTATGGGCATTTATCGGTGTAGAATCTGCTGTCGTTTTTGCTTCTAGAGCGAAAAGGAAAATCGACGTAAAAAGAGCGACTATCTTAGGATTATTAATTGCCTTAGCTATCTATATTGGAATTAGCACATTAGTAATGGGGATTTTAAGACAGGATGTACTGATTGCTTCTCAAAAACCATTAATCGATGCTATGATTGCGGTGGTAGGACCGATAGGAGGAAAAGTACTGGCTGCAGTTGGCTTAATTAGTTTATTTGGTTCGACCATTGGCTGGATCATGTTAAGCTCTGAAGTACCTTTCCAAGCTGCTAAACAAGGAATTTTTATTCCTGCGTTTTTAAAAGAAAATAAAAAGGGAATTCCAACATTTTCATTAACAGTAACCAATATATTTGGCCAGCTTTTTATCTTTTCTACCATATCTAACAGCATCTCTGCTGCTTTTGGATTTGTTATATATATTGCGACATTATCTTATTTAATACCATATTTAATTTCATCCTTTTTTCAGATAAAGTTAGTTGTCACTGGTGAAACGTATAAATCAAAAAAACAAAGAATTGTGGACGGTTTTATAGGACTGCTTGCATCTATTTATTCCATATGGGTTATAATAGCTGGAACAGCAGACCTCAAAACATTTACATTTGGCGTCGTCTTATTATTGAGCGGTTTACTGTTTTATAATCAATTAAACAAACAGCCAAAACCACATAAAAAAAACAAAACAGCTGCTTAACTGATAAAGTGATCTAACTGTCACTGATTCCTTTATCTTCCACCTCTTTCATCCTTGATTTGATAGAGTGGAACTGGAGTTCTTATTCCTTAATGGGAATGAGGACACCTAGCACTTTATATGTAAAAGAAAGAAGCTGGGACATAAGTATTTCAGCCGAAAATAAGCCCAAACCATAATACGAAGATGTAAAAAATATTTCGTATCATGGTTTGGGCTTTTTATTTATGTAAAAAAAGAAGGTTGGTGGTAATCACCCGCAGCCTGCATACACTTCGCTTTCCGTGGGGCGTGCGATGAGCCTCCTCGACGCAAGTCTCATCTAACCCGCTAATCCCACAGGAGTCTCGCACCTTACACTCCAATCAAG
>JBDNRM010000245.1:0-6707 GCA_047718615.1 Bacillus sp. (in: firmicutes)
ATATTGTGTTACAGATATAAAAAGTTCACATAAATTTGATTACATTTGTCGTACCACTTTATTATAATGGTATACAATAGAAGGAAATATGAAGAGAAAAGGTAAAGGTTGAGATGATGGAAAAAAACAAAATAATTAAGAACTTTATTCAAGTTTTGTCAGAAGAGAATGTTAAAATAGATGAACCTTTAAATAAATATACGTATACAAAAATTGGCGGGAAAGCAGATTTTCTTTTACTCCCAAAAACGTATCAACAAATACAGGATGCTTATCAATATGCATTAAAACAAAACCTGCCCATTACTATCTTAGGAAATGGTTCAAATGTATTGATTCAAGATGGTGGGATAAGAGGTGCTGTGTTTAATTTAACGGGGTTAACGGATATTACATTAGAAGGTAATAAAATAATTGCTCAGTGTGGTGCTGCCATTATTGAGACGTCAAAATTTGCGCTAGAGCATAAGCTAACAGGTTTAGAGTTTGCTTGCGGGATTCCTGGTTCAATTGGTGGTGCATTATATATGAATGCAGGTGCTTACGGCGGAGAAGTTGCAGATGTTTTAGAGAGTGCTAAGATATTAACGCAATCTGGTGAAGTGGTTGTATTAGCAAAAGAAGAGTTAGAATTGGGGTATAGAACAAGCAGTGTTCAAAAAAATGGTTCAATTATCTTAGAAGCAACCTTTTGTTTAACAGAAGGTAATGAAGTGGCGATTAAAGAAAAGATGAATGAATTAACTTTTTTGCGTGAATCAAAGCAACCTTTGGAATATCCTTCTTGTGGGAGTGTATTTAAAAGACCTTCTAATTATTTTGCTGGAAAACTAATTCAAGATAGTGGATTACAGGGTGTAAAAGTTGGTGGAGCCCAAGTATCAACAAAGCATGCTGGTTTTATCGTAAATGTGGAAAATGCAACAGCAAATGACTATTTATCTTTAATTAAACATGTGCAAAAAACGGTAAAAGAGAAATTTAATGTGGAATTAGAAACAGAAGTTAGAATTATTGGGGAAAAGTAATAACCTTATAGAAGAACTCAATCATGATTGATTATACAATTTATGAAAAAATAGACCGGCTGAAAGCCGGTCTGTTTTAATATTGGTAGATATTTATTTAAATGACAATATTGTTCGCTTAATAGATACAAGGACAACGAATGCATTTTTCTTATTTGATATAGAAAATGCTCATTTTGGTTTTATAGGTTATTTTTTTGGTTATTCTGAAGAGAATGTAGCCAACAAGAGCGCCAAAAACATTCATAATTAAATCATCAATATCTGCAGCGCGATCGATTGTAAATAAATACTGTGTTAATTCAATGGTTAAGGAAGATAGAGCTGCCACTAGGATGGTAACAATCATTTTAAACCTTCTTTTATAGATTGCCGGAAAAAGAAAGCCAAAAGGGACAAACATAAGAATATTTCCAATGGCATAAAGCATCCAGAAGATAGGCGGCTTATATTTGTACTGATAAAGTATTTGTACAAAGGGAGCCGTGTTGATATGTCCTTTATTTCCAGGCGGCGAAAAATGAAATGGATTTAATGTAACATATAAAACAAGCAATAGATACAGAAAAAAGATATTAACTAATACTTCTCTCCCTGTTCTTAAGTTATTTTGATATTGTTTACATCTAGATACTCGATAATAAATCCAAAGGGGAACAGTTAATAATAGAATAAAGGGAAAGCTGAGAGAAAACTGAATATCACTTTTTATCCAAAGTACAAAAAAAGCAATGATGATAATGAATGGTAGCAAAACTTTGTTAATCATGTTCACTTTAGATCTAAAATCCTTTCTAGTAGTATCTTTATTATATATATATGGAGGTCGTTTTAAAAGTAGAAGCATACTTGCATGGTAAAGTCGCTACTATTGCATTATTTTTTAAAGTATAGATTTATTTTGTTTAACAATTATTATGGGGAATGCAAAAAAAAATTTAGTTTTTCGCTTGGGTCAATTAGATTAAATTCTACTATAATATTTAGTCTAGTTGTAGCAAAAAGTTAAAAGACTAAATAAACGAGACTTTATATGTCTTTGTAAAAAAATAAGTAAATCTTGTATTATATAAGTATGTTAAATAATTTAGAGGGGGCAATGTAGTGAGTGCACAATCATTTACTTCTATTAATAAGGAAACAAAAAATTTGCCAATCTTTATAGAAGAATGGGAAGAAAAAGCGAAAGAAATAATAGAAAAAGGCCCTTTTGATTATATAAGAAGCGGATCTGGAGATGAAGA
Source organism: Bacillus sp. (in: firmicutes) (assembly GCA_047718615.1). GTDB lineage: Bacteria > Bacillota > Bacilli > Bacillales > Cytobacillaceae > Niallia. Next base: position 2,273 of record JBDNRM010000245.1, read on the forward strand.
GACTTTAAAGGGGAATAGAAAAGCGTTTCAGAAATGGTCTATATTACCGAGGGTTTTAAGGGATGTATCGTTAAGTTCTGCAGAAACAACTCTTTTTGAACAAAAGTTATCGTTTCCGTTGGTGTTGGCACCGGTAGGGTTTCAAGGACTAGCAGATGAAGAAGGAGAAAAAGCGGCTGCAAGAGCTGCAGCACGTGCAGGAGTTCCTTATATAGCAAGTACTGTTTCTACCTATTCCTTAGAAGAAATAGCAGAATCTGCTCCTAATGGGGATAATTGGTTTCAATTATACTGGTCGAGAAATAAAGAAGTATCTGCAAGTATGGTAAGAAGAGCAGAAAAGGCTGGTTTTAAGGCGATTGTGGTAACAGTAGATACAGGTTTATTAGGTTGGAGAAAAAGCGACTATAAAAATGGTTTTGTACCGTTAATGGAATCTTTAGGTGAGGCGAACTACAGGCAAGATCCAGTATTCAAAAAAAGTGTACCAGATTGGAGCCAAGAAAATATTTTGGCTGCTATTCTTAGTAATATTCTTCATCCTGATTTAAATTGGGAGGATGTCCTTTTTTTAAGAGAACATACTTCGTTGCCCATTATTTTAAAAGGAATTCTTCATCCGAAAGATGCAAAAAAAGCAGTTGAATTAGGATTTGATGGTATAATCGTATCCAATCATGGCGGCCGCCAGCTTGATGGAGCAATTTCTAGTTTAGATGCATTGCAGCTCATTGCAAAAGCGGTAAATAAACAAATTCCAATCATGGTTGATGGTGGCATACGAAATGGAGCAGATATGTTTAAGGCACTTGCTCTAGGCGCAGATGCGGTTGCGATAGGAAGACCATTCATGTATGGATTATGTGTTTCTGGTGAATTAGGGGTTATCTCTGTTATTGAAAACTTCAAAAAAGAGTTTGAACTCTCATTGGCACTTTCTGGAGAAGTATCTGTGCATGAGTTATCAGAAGATAATTTATTTCGGAACAGTTAAGTAAATAATTTACTATCTCTAGTAAATTCAGGTTTGAAAAGGAACCGTATAGTAAAATGACTAAAAGCGCGGGCACCTTGTATATCCAGTAACTCGGAGTTAGACAGCCTTCACATTTCAAAAATTTTCAACTTCCCTAGCTTAAGAAAGTTAGAAGTTATTTTGGAATAATATATAAGTAAGATGATAAAGTGATTTCTTATCTAATAGAATATATATATGATAGAAAAATAATCTTATAAAACAAGTGTTTGTGACGTTGTGTGTCAGGAAATATAACAATGGTTAATTTTGGAAAATAATCCGGAAAAATTATTCTCCTAGAGAAAAAAACGAAAAAGAGTATTACACTTTTTAGATTAATAGTGTTACAATATACAAAAGTTTAAATATACTGATTTTTCGTTTTTATTGGACAATGGAGGGGTAAAAGTGACTGGATTAAGAAGTAATATGATAAAAAAGGGGTTTGATCGTGCGCCCCATCGAAGTTTATTGCGTGCAGCTGGAGTAAAAGAAGAGGATTTTGGCAAACCGTTTATTGCGGTTGTTAATTCATATATAGATATCGTGCCAGGACACATACATCTACAAGAGTTTGGAAAAATAGTAAAAGACGCAATTCGTGAAGCTGGTGGAGTTCCATTTGAAATGAATACAATTGGTGTTGATGATGGAATTGCTATGGGACATATTGGTATGCGTTATTCTCTGCCAAGTCGAGAAATTATTGCTGATTCTATTGAAACGGTTGTTGCAGCACATTGGTTTGATGGGATGGTTTGTATCCCGAACTGCGATAAGATTACACCAGGAATGATGATGGCATCTATGCGTCTGAATATTCCGAGTATATTCGTCAGTGGTGGACCGATGAAAGCGGGTGTTACTAGCGATGGCAAAAAAATCTCGTTATCATCTGTATTTGAAGGAGTAGGAGCATATCAATCTGGAAAAATAGATGATAAAGGATTGCTAGAATTAGAACAATTTGGCTGTCCGACCTGCGGATCCTGCTCAGGTATGTTTACGGCCAATTCCATGAACTGCTTGGCGGAAGCATTAGGGCTTGCGTTACCAGGAAACGGAACAATATTAGCTGTTGCTCCAGAACGAAAAGAATTCGTGAAAAAATCTGCAAAACAGTTGATGACCTTGATAGAAAAAGATATTAAACCGAGGGATATTGTAACAGAAAAAGCGATTGACAATGCTTTTGCATTGGATATGGCATTGGGTGGATCAACAAATACAGTGCTTCACACGCTTGCATTAGCAAATGAGGCTGGAGTAGATTATCCACTTGAAAGAATTAACGAAGTTGCAAAAAGAGTACCTCATATCTCTAAACTAGCACCTGCATCTGATGTGCATATTGAAGATTTGCATGAAGCAGGGGGAGTATCTGCAGCCTTGAATGAGTTATCGAAAAAAGAGGGGGCATTACACCTTGATACATTGACGGTAACAGCTAAAACACTAGGTGAAAATATTGCAGGTTGTGAAGTGAAAGACTCCAATGTTATCCGACCAATTACAGATCCTCATTCGGAAAAAGGTGGATTAGCGGTACTATTCGGAAACTTGGCTCCAGATGGTGCTATTATTAAAACAGGTGGAGTGCAAAAAGGCATTACACGCCATGAGGGTCCTGCTATTGTTTTTGAATCACAAGAAGAGGCATTAGAGGGCATCTCAAAAGGAAGAGTAGAAGCAGGGCATGTTGTAATTATCCGTTATGAAGGACCAAAGGGTGGACCTGGAATGCCGGAAATGTTAGCACCAACTTCTCAAATTGTTGGAATGGGTCTTGGAGCGAAGGTTGCTTTAGTAACAGACGGTCGTTTTTCAGGTGCTTCAAGAGGTCTATCGATTGGACATGCTTCACCAGAAGCAGCAGAAGGTGGCCCGCTGGCGTTTGTAAAAGACGGAGATAAAATTATTATTGATATTGAAAACCGCACAATGGATGCTATCGTTCCTGAAGACGAATGGGAACAAAGAAAAGCAGAGTGGAAAGGTTTTGAACCGAAAGTAAAAACAGGCTATTTAGCTCGTTATTCTAAACTTGTAACATCTGCAAGCACTGGCGGAATAATGAAAATCTAATTGGAACTATGTTGTTCCTTATAAAGAAAAGGTGTACTTTTGAAAAATCAAAAGTACACCTTTTTATTTGTCTAGGAAAGTATAAGCGAAATGGAATGTAGATAACTTAGTGGTTGTATCCACATCCGGCTACAGCAGCACCTAGCTCTTGTAAAAAACCCCCTTTTCTGCTAAAGACAAAAGTGTTTTTAGAGGAAAAGGGGTATTTTTTTAGTGTTTTTCAAAGGTGTTTGTGCTTTTCTTCGTAAGTTTTTCCTCTTCAATTGGTTCGATGCTTTTCACTTGAAGTATATCAAGAAGAAAAACGAATACCGGGATTCCAATAACTAGACCCCATACTCCAAAGAAATGCTCGGAAAAAATTAACACAATAAATGTAAAGAAAACAGGTAGATCGGTTTTAGAAGACATTAATTTCGGGTTGAGTATATAGGCCTCCAAGGCATGAATGATACATACAAAAATAATAATGATGATAACATACATATAACCGCCGATGGTGTAGCCGATCGTTAGCAGGGGAACAAGTGAAATAATGACACCTGCTACTGGAATAAGCCCTAAAACGAATACTAAAATAGATAAACCAAGCAGTTGCGGAAAATCAAGTATCCATAAACCAATTGTTGTTAATAGACAATTCACTAATGCAATGATAAATTGAGCTTCTAAAACTTTTCCAAAGGTTAGTACGAATTTTTTTCCGAAAAATTCTATTTCATTATAAAAAGCTGCTATTTTACTTGTTTTGAAATTCTCTTTATATTTAATTAGACGAGGCTTTTCTAATAAAAAGAAGAAGCTTAAAATAATCGCTAATAAAAACTGTACACCGAGTGCGCTGATATCCGTAAAGTATTTGACAACAAAACCAAGTCCTTGCTCCAAATAGCTGTTAATTTCTCTTTCTTTAATGACGGTTACAATATAGTTGAGAACAGCATTATCATGTGGCCTAGTATAAAAGTCAACTAGCTGCCTAATTAAAGAAGTGATTTCTTCTATTAGCATTGGTAAATATTTCACGAAGCCATATGATAATAAACTAATAATCGCTAAATAGAGTATACTTACTATAACGTTCCTTTTGATGGAGATTTGTTTCGAAATGATTTTTTCTAAGCGGTCCATTAAAAAGGAGAGGATAAAAGTAAACAACATTAAGTTAATCATGCTTCTTAATAAATATATCCCCAAAATAATCAATCCAAAAATCGCAACCCGCTTTAAGCTTTTATTCATCAGTAGTTTGTTTACTATTTCCACAATATGTCCCCTTATCTTCAAATGTTTGTCTCTCTTTATTTTACCTTAAAATTATGTTAGAAATAA
>JBDNRM010000246.1:0-6614 GCA_047718615.1 Bacillus sp. (in: firmicutes)
CAGGAAAGATGGGAAGAATATTTTTAGAATAAATTGGAAAAACGGGTAAAATTAATTATTTTGATTTTATAAAGCATATGTTATAATGGACTACGTTGTTTTGTAAATATCATGTAAATTTTTCTTGATAATTGAAAATTAAAGGTAAATTGGTAAGAGACGAAGTACTTCTTATAAAAAAGTTAAAAACGAAAAGATTTGAGAGCATGTCGTTAATTACAATAAAAAAGAAACAGTTAGGATCTTTTTTATTATATTTTGAATTGAGGTGAACATGATTGAAAGGTACAGTAGAATTATTTAATAAGTTTATTGCTAAACATTCTTCTTTCTTTTTAATCGCCATTATTTTATTTTGGATTAAAACATACGCTGCCTATAAAATTGAGTTTAGTTTAGGGGTTACAGGAGCTTTTCAACAATTCCTTTTATTGATAAACCCAATCAGCTCTGCATTATTTTTTATAGGACTTGCACTTTTTATTAAGGGAAAGGCACAGCCTATTATGATTACGGTCATAACAGGGGTAATGTCAGCATTGCTTTATGCCAATATTGTTTACTACCGTTTCTTTACTGATTTCATTACGGTTCCCGTTATGATGCAGGTGAAAGTGAATGGCGGGCAATTGAGCGATAGTATTTTCTCCTTAATTAACGGATACGATATTCTTTATTTTTTGGATGTAATCATACTGATAGTATTGCTTGCTACGAAGGTATATAAACCTGTTGTGCAAAAAAATAGAAGAAAAGCAAAATCAATTTTTGCATTAGCTATTTTAACCTTTATTATTAATCTTGGTTTAGCGGAAGTGGATCGTCCTGAGCTTTTAAGTCGATCATTTGACCGTAATTATTTAGTGAAATATTTAGGTGCTTATAATTTCACCATCTATGATATTGTGCAAAATGCACGTTCTGAAAGCCAAAGAGCTTTAGCGGACAGCAGTGATATAACGGAGGTTCAAAATTATATTAATGCAAATTTTGCTGCACCTAACTCTGTTTATTTTAAAAAAGCAGAAGGAATGAATGTTGTCTATATTTCATTAGAATCATTACAATCCTTTATTATTGACTACAAATTAGATGGACAGGAAGTAACACCATTCTTAAATTCTTTAACAAAAGATTCGAATACGTTTTATTTCAAAAACTTTTACCATCAAACTGGTCAAGGTAAAACATCTGATGCTGAATTTATGATGGATAATTCGTTATACGGAATGTCTCAAGGTTCTGTTTTTGTTAATAAAGCACAAAATACTTTGCAGTCAGCTCCAGCTATTTTAAAAACAAAAGGATATACTTCAGCAGCATTCCATGGAAACTATAAAACATTTTGGAACAGAAATGAAATGTATAAATCGATTGGATATGATCAATTTTTTGATGCAGAGTATTATGATATGTCCGAAGAAAATACGAAAAACTATGGAATGAAAGATATTCCTTTCTTTAAAGAGAGCATGCCGTTATTAAAAGGGTTAAAAGAACCTTTTTATACAAAATTTATTACTTTGTCTAATCATCATCCTTTTGAAATGGATGAAGGAGATACGGATTTTCCTCCAGGAGATTTTGGAGATAGCGTTGTAAATGATTATTTTCAATCAGCACATTATTTGGATGAATCGATTAAAGAGTTCTTCGATATGCTGAAAGAATCAGGTCTTTATGACAACACAATGATCGTCATGTATGGAGATCATTATGGTATTTCAGAAAATCATAATACCGCGATGGCGAAAGTGATGGGCGTAGATGAAATAACGCCGTTAGAGAATGCTCAATTGCAACGTGTGCCACTATTTATCCATGTACCTGGAGTACAAGGAAAACAAGTAAGTAACTATGGCGGCGATGTAGATGTTATGCCAACTGTTTTACACTTATTAGGGGTTAATACGAAAGACTATTTACAGGTTGGTTCCGATTTATTATCCAAACAGCATCGTGAAACAATTCCTTTTAGAAATGGTGATTTTGTATCACCAACCGTTACTAAAATTGGGGATAATACGTACGATACCAAAACTGGTGAATTGTTAACTGGAAAAGACAGTGAAAAACAAGCAGAAAGTGCTGCGGCAGAATTAAAGACTTCTGACAGCATTGTTAGTAAAGATTTATTACGCTTTTATACTCCAGAAGGTTTTACACCTATTAACCGTGAAGACTACAACTATGTAAAAGAGACGGATACTACATCAACTAAATAAAAAAGCAGGAGAAAAACCTCTTATCTAATTGACTAGATAAGAGGTTTTTTGTATTTAGCAAAAAGTAAGCGGTGAGCTCAAACGAAGCAATATATAGATGAAAATAGCCTTTAAAATAGGGTGGTTACAATAGAGGAATTACCTCGAAATCAGAAAGTTTTCAAAAGGGAAAATAATAAAAAATATTTGCTGAAAAGGTCTTGCAGGTAGAAGGATTCGGGAGTATGATAAGCAATGGAATAATTCAATTCACGAAATACTTTATAGATTAATAACCAAAATCAACGGAAAAATGCGTGGTATATGTTGATAAAGAAGGATGATTTTTAAATGAAAGAGTGTAGCCCCAAAAATAGCGGGAATGAAAAATGGAGTATGCAAAATGGTATTTACACTACTTTAGTTTTGAATATTTCTAATAACTATTTTCCTCTTTTTGCCATTAGTGTGTTAGGAGCAAGCAATTACCAAGTAGGATTAATTAGTTCATTGCCTCCATTTATTGGAATGTTTGCGATGATTATTGGTTCTATTATTCTGAATAGGCTGCAGGAGAAAAAAATGTTTACTGTTTATTCTTTTTTCTTCTCCAGAGTATTTTTAATTGGTATGGCTTTTGTTGTTTATTTGCCAAAGCAATATCAATGCTTTGTTTTCATCTTATTAGTTGGTTGTATGAATTTTCCCTTTTCATTTGCAACATTGGGGTGGCAGTCGTTTATTGCAGAAATCATTCCTGAACAGCGCCGAAATACTTTTTTTAGTAGTCGGAACCGAATCATGACTCTAGTTGGCATGATTTCAACATTTACTATTGGTTTTTTCCTACAGTTATTTGATAAAGATAATGCAATTCCATACCAACTGCTTTATTTGGCAGCATTTATCTGTGGATTGATAGAGATATACTATTTAAAGAAACATAAGGAAAAGAAAAAGGTAATGCTGCAAAAATCAGAAAAAAAAGCACTGTTTGGTTTTGCTGTTTTTAAACATAAACCATTTTTTTATTTTTTATTATGCAGTCTATTTTTTAATTTTGGTTGGCAAATGTGCTGGTCCCTTTTTAGTATTTATCAAATTAAATATGCGGATGCAACTGGTTTATGGATTAGCTTATTTGCAGTTGCAAATTCAGTTGGTCAAGTAATCAGTTTTAAATGGTGGGGGAAGATGGCGGATAAACATTCAACTGCTAAAATGCTAATCTATGTATCGATTGGTATGGGAAGTGCGCCGTTTTTAACTGTTTTATCTACAAATTTAGTTTATCTCGTGTTAGTGAATATATTTGCTGGTTTATTTGTGTCAGGGACGGTTTTATTGCTATTTAACCAGCTTTTGGAGACGATAGAAGAGAAAAACCGCAGTCAAAGTATTGCTAATTATAATATCTTATTAGCCTTAGTTGCTTTCGTGGCACCGCAGTTTGGTGTCTATCTGTTGGAAGTAACGGATATAGTAACTGCAATGTTTGTTTCATCGATCATTCGAGCGTCAAGTGGTGCATGTTTCTTTTTCTTTTACGTATACTTAAAAAGAAAACAACTTTTTATTATTCGAAAAACGGCAAAAGCATAAGAAAATCCCATGCTCTTTTGTAGGGCATGGGATTTATAATATAAGAGTAGAATTATTGGCGAATGCATGTTAAAATAAAAAGATGCAGTATCGATGTATATATTTATATATACTTTTATCTATTATAATAATACCACGAAATAACTTGCTTGTCAAATAGAAAGATTAGAGGAGTGCTTATATGACAGAATCAAAAGACAAAGACATGATTATAGAGCAAAAAAGGGCAGAAAATGTCATTAAAGAAATAGAGGGAAAGATCGATCAATTTGAAAAAGCTAGCATGAAAATCGGTGGAGATGTAGGTCAAATTCGCAAAACTTTTTGGCAGGATGTTACAGTCAATTTAGATGAACCTGATGATGTTTTAGAAACTCATACTAGCATTAAGCAGCAAGCTGAGCTATTAGGAGAAAGGGAAAGAAGCTATGGACAGTTACATAAACAGTTGAAGACATTAACAAAGTTAAAGTCTTCCCCTTATTTTGGCAGAATTGATTTTAAAGAAGCCGGTCAAGAAGGAATTGAAGAAATCTATATTGGCATCGCATCTTTTATGGATAAAGAAGAACAAAATTTTTATATTTACGATTGGAGAGCGCCAATATCTAGTATTTATTATGATTATTCCAAAGGAAAGGCAAGTTATGATACCCCAGAAGGAAGAATAGATGGGGAGTTATTGCTAAAGAGACAGTTTATCATTCGAGATGGCAAAATAACCAGTTTATTTGATACAGGTGTCACGATAGGGGATGCTCTATTATTAGAGGTGTTAGGCAATAATGCTAACACATTAATGAAAAGTATTGTTGCAACCATACAGACAGAACAGAATAAAATCATCCGTAATGATTCAAGCAAGGTATTAATTGTTCAAGGGGTAGCAGGAAGCGGGAAGACATCTGCTGCGCTGCAAAGAGTTGCTTATTTATTGTATCGTCATAGAAAAACCTTAAATTCTGATAATATTATGCTGTTTTCACCAAATCCATTATTTAATAGTTATGTTTCTACTGTACTTCCTGAACTTGGAGAAGAAAATATGCAGCAGTCAACCTTTCAGGAATATTTAGTGAATAGAATCGGAGCTGATTGGGAGGTGGAAGATCCATTCTCTCAGCTAGAAGTTCTTTTAACAGAGGATAATCAGGAATCACATGCAATGAGGTTAAAAAGTATTCAATTCAAGAGCAGCATGGAATTTAAAGATATAGTAGATAAGAAGTTGGAAAAACTGTCTACAGAGGGAATGATGTTTAAAAATATTACTTTTCAAGATAAAGTGCTACTTTCGAAAGAAGAGATGACACGGAAATTTTATGAATTGGATGCTTCTTTTACTGTGGCAAATAGACTGCAATTATTAAAGGAATGGGCTCAAAAAGAAATGAAACTTCATGCAAAACAAGAAAGAAAGCAAAGGTGGGTTGAAGAAGAGATACAGCTCCTAGATAAAGAAGAATATTTAGAAGCATATAAGGAGACACAGAAAAAGGTAGATGAGTTTTCTTATTATGACAAGGAAGAACAATTATTGCGGAAACAAATCGTAAATAAGAGGTTCAAACGAATATACATGGCCATCAAAAATTTGCGGTTTATTAATTATGCAGGTATATATCAAGCAGTATTTCAAGAAGAATGTCCAGGTTCACTAACGGAAAAAGATTGGCAGCTTATGCAACTTCATATAAAGCAAACGCTAAAAAAGAAGCAGTTATGGAATGAAGATGCTACACCCTTTGCTTATTTAAAAGATAAGATAGAAGGAAAAAAATCCGTTATAAGCATGAAGCATGTGTTTATTGATGAGGCACAGGATTATTCTCCCTTTCAAATGGAATATATAAAGGAGCTGTATCCACACAGCAAATTAACTTTATTAGGAGATATTAACCAAGCCATCTATGCTCATAGTAATAATGAGTTAATGGAAACAGATGCCACAAAAGAAGTAGAACGAATTGTATTAACAAAGAGTTATCGATCCACTCAAGAAATTGTGGAGTTTACAAAAGAAATAGCTAAAAATGGCGAAATGATCGAACCATTTAATCGTCATGGAGCAAAGCCATGCCTAAAAGAAGTAGCAAATCAGGAGATGCTTTTAAGTGAAGTGTTGACTGCATTGCAGCAATTAAAAAATAAAGGCCATGAAACGATAGCTGTCATTTGTAAAACAAAAAAAGAAAGCGAAAAAGTGTATGAATGGCTGAAAGGGAAAATAGCAGTCCGATTAATCGAAAAAGGCACCATCGTTTATGAAAAAGGGATTTCTGTTATTCCAGCCTATTTAGCAAAAGGAATAGAATTTGATGGAGTCATTATTTATAATAGTTCGGTATATAATAACGAATTGGAGAAAGAACTCTTCTATACGGCATGCACAAGAGCGATGCATGAACTAATTCTTTTTACGGAAAAAAACCGCCTAAATACTTTTTTGAAAACAATCAATCAAGCAGCATATCAATTAATGAAAGAAAACGAAAGTATTCCCCTTTAATTTAAAAAGCTCAGTTAAATTTTAAAGGGTTTACTTTAGGATTAAATAAAAAAAGAAGCTGGGACATAAGTATTCCAGCCGAAGATAAATCCGAACCATGATACGAAGATGAAAAATATCTCGTATCATGGTTTGGGTTTTTTATTTATGTAAAAAAGAAGGTTTTTGGTAATCAGCCGCAGCCTGCATACGCTTCGCTTTCCGTGGGGCTCGACTTTAGCCGCTTCGCAGGGTCTCGGCTTCCTCCCAGCGGAAAGCGAGTGTTTGTAGCGTAATGGAACAACATAGTTTTTATACTT
>JBDNRM010000247.1:0-6600 GCA_047718615.1 Bacillus sp. (in: firmicutes)
TAGCTCGTCGGGCTCATAACCCGAAGGTCGTAGGTTCAAATCCTGCCCCCGCAATAAATAACCATACAATAAAAAGTCCTTAGGATAACACCTAAGGACTTTTTATTGTTTTTAGAAAAAAGAAAGCATCATTAAATCTTATAAATATTGTAATTAAATTGATAAAATGAAGTGAACTTATCCTCAAAAATACGCAGTAGCAATAATAAAAGACAATTCGTGCTTTAGACTAATAGGTGAATTGAGTATAATAAGGGATAGGACTAAATATCGAATAACTAGGTGATGGAAATATGGACAAAAGATATGAATGGGTTGCACAAAATCATGAAGGTACAATGGAAATAGCAGAGCGACTAGCAGCTTTATTGCAAAAAGGTGATGTAATTACATTAGAAGGTGATTTAGGTGCTGGAAAGACAACCTTTACAAAGGGAATAGCAAAGGGACTGCAAATAAGTAAAACAGTAAACAGTCCAACATTTACGATTATTAAAGAATATATGGGCAGCCTTCCGCTTTTTCATATGGATGTATATCGAGTGCAAGATTCATTTGAAGATTTGGGGTTTGATGAGTATTTTAATGGAAATGGTGTTTGTGTAATAGAGTGGGCCCATTTAATTCAAGATCAGCTCCCAGAAGAATACTTAAAAATATGCTTATACTATGAAAACGAGACTGGAAGAAAAATTGTTTTTTCTCCTAAGGGTTCTAGGTATATGCAATTATGTAAGGAGTTATTTTAATGAAAGTACTTGCAATTGATACCTCTAATTTTGTATTAGGGATCTCGATCCTAGACAATGGAAAAGTAATTGGGGAATATATAACAAATTTAAAGAAAAATCATTCTATCAGAGCAATGCCTGCGATTGAGCAGCTTATGAAAGAATGTGAGATAGAACCAAAAGAGCTGACAAAAATTGTCGTGGCAAGAGGGCCAGGATCTTATACGGGTGTTCGAATTGGCGTTACTATTGCAAAAACATTAGCTTGGACACTGAATATTCCATTAGTTGGTGTTTCAAGCTTGGAAGTATTAGCCGTTTCTGTGGGTAAATATTTTGAAGGGAATGTAGTGCCATTATTTGATGCAAGAAGAGGTCAAATATATACGGGTTTATATTATTTTTCTGAGAAAAACTGTACACAAAAACGAGAAGATCAGTTAATTTTAGCTAAGGATTGGGTGGAACTGCTAAAAGAGGAAAAAGAGAAAATTTTATTTGTTGGAAATGACTTGCCTTTACATCAAGAAGTCATTTTATCTGGTTTAGGAGATCAAGCAGTATTAGCTGAGCCGACAGATTTTAATCCAAGACCATCTGTTTTAGCAATGCTGGGAAATCAAAAGGAAGAGAAAGAAGTACATACCTTCATTCCTGAATATATTCGTTTGGCAGAAGCAGAGGCGAATTGGTTGGAAGCAAATAAAAAAGGTAAAAAGGAAGACTTGGGTAATGGAAAATTTTGATTTTCGACAAATGAGAGTCGAAGATATTGAAGAGGTATATAAAATTGAAATGATGTCTTTTACTACTCCGTGGAGCAAAGAGGCGTTCTATAATGAATTAACACAAAATCGTTTTGCTTCCTATATGGTAATAGAGCATGAAAAGCATTTAGTGGGCTATTGTGGAGTATGGATTGTAGTAGATGAAGCTCATATAACAAATATTGCTGTTTTGCAAGAATTCAGAGGAAAAAAACTAGGAGAAAAACTGTTAAAAAGTATTATCCAGCAAGCAAAAAATAAGGGAGCCGTTACGATGACATTAGAAGTAAGAGTTTCCAATAAAGTGGCTCAAAATTTGTATAGAAAATTAGGTTTTCAAGATGGAGCAATCAGAAAAAGCTACTATACCGATAATAAAGAAGATGCATTAGTAATGTGGGTGAAAATATAATGACAAATGATATCTTGGTACTAGGAATCGAAACGAGCTGTGACGAAACAGCTGTATCAATAGTGAAAAATGGAACAGAAATTCTTTCAAATGTGGTTGCGTCTCAAATTGAAAGTCATAAACGATTTGGGGGGGTTGTCCCTGAAATTGCATCTAGACATCATGTAGAGCAAATAACTTTAGTAATAGAAGAAGCAATCAATCAGGCAAATATAGCATATGAAGATTTACAGGCAATAGCAGTAACAGAGGGGCCAGGGCTTGTTGGAGCGTTATTAATAGGAGTAAATGCTGCGAAAGCGATAAGTTTTGCACATGATATCCCCATTGTGGGGGTGCACCATATTGCCGGACATATTTATGCCAATCAGCTTGTTGATAACTTGGAATTTCCGTTACTCGCGTTAGTTGTTTCTGGTGGACATACTGAGTTAGTTTATATGAAAGAACAGGGGCATTTTGAAGTGATAGGAGAGACAAGGGACGATGCTGCGGGAGAAGCTTATGATAAAGTGGCACGTACATTGAACTTACCATACCCTGGAGGCCCTCATATTGATAGGTTAGCTCAAAGCGGAGAGCCAACTATTAAATTGCCTCGTGCCTGGATTGATGGTACGTATGATTTTAGCTTTAGTGGATTAAAATCAGCAGTTATCAACACTGTGCATAATGCGGAACAACGAGGAGAAACCATTAAGCCAGAGGATCTTGCAGCAAGCTTCCAAGCAAGTGTCGTAGAGGTCCTTGTTTCGAAAACGGTACAGGCAACAAAGGAATTTGCTGTTAAGCAGGTGCTTTTAGCAGGAGGAGTAGCAGCCAATAAAGGACTTCGTACAGCACTAGATCAAGCTTTTCAGTTATTGCCTGAAGTTAAGCTTAGTATTCCGCCGTTATCCTTATGCACAGATAACGCAGCAATGATTGCTGCTGCCGGAACTGTTTTTTATCAAAAAGGCCAAAGGGCAGGGTTGAATTTGAACGGTAATCCAGGTCTGGATATAACTATCCACAATTAATGAGAGGTAGGACTAAATCCCTGTAAGCAACAGGGGTTTTTATTGTGGATAATAGTGAAAAAATTTAGAAAACTGTGGATAATGTGGATTAATTCGCATTTAATTGTGGATAATGTGAATAAACATGTGGAAAGCTAGTATAATAGCTATTGTCCTGTGTATAAAAATGTGGAAAAAAAGAACTGGATAGAAATCTATCCAGTTCTTTTTACTTATCTGATAATTCCGTCCATTCTTCCATAAGCTGTTCTATTTGATTTTTATATGCTTCGGTATCCTTTGTAAGTTCAAACACCTTTTCGTGATCTTGAAAAACAGCTGGTTCACAAAGTAATTGTTCATTATCAGCAGCCTTTTGTTCTAGATCTTCAATCAACTTTTCAATTTCTTCAATTCTTCTTAAACGCTGTCGTTCCAATTTTTTTGCTTCTTTATCTAATTGATAGGAATTTTTATCTGTTTCTATGATTACTTCTTTGCTAACTGCAGCATTCGCCAGTTCTTGTAGTTCCTCTTGTTCTAGTTTTTTCTCCACATAATAATCATAGTCACCTAAAAATTCAGTAGAGCCTTCACGTTGCAGCTCTATTACCTTTGTAGCAATTCTATTAATGAAATATCTATCATGTGATACAAATAGAATGGTTCCAGGAAAATCAATCAAGGCGTTTTCTAATACTTCCTTGCTGTCTAAGTCAAGATGGTTAGTCGGTTCATCTAATATTAAAAGATTTGTGCGTTCCATCATTAATTTTGCTAAAGCGAGGCGAGCTTTTTCTCCACCGCTTAAAGAATGTACGATTTTAAGAACATCGTCACCAGAGAATAAGAAGTTTCCAAGTACGGTTCTTATTTCCTTTTCAGATTTAAGGGGAAATTCATCCCATAGTTCATTTAATACTCTTTTATTAGAAGAAAGCTCTGCCTGTTCTTGATCGTAATAACCTATCATCACATTAGAGCCAAGAGAAATGGATCCAGAAAAGTTTGGAATTTTAGAGATTATTGTTTTTAATAAGGTAGATTTCCCCACACCATTTGGTCCTACCAATGCAATACTGTCCCCGCGATTGATTTGGAAATCAATATTTTCTGCAACTATTTCTTCTTTATCATATCCAATGGATAAATCCTTTACCTTTATAACATCATTGCCACTCTGTTTTGCTATATCAAAACCAAACGTGGCAGACTTTTCTTCTCCGTCAGGACGATCCATTCGATCCATCCGGTCTAGTTTTTTTCGTCTGCTTTGTGCTCGTTTTGTAGTTGAGGCACGTGCTAAATTCTTTTGGATAAAGGATTCCAATTTTGCAATTTCATCTTGCTGTTTTTCATAAAGCTTCATTTCTCGTTCATAATTTTCTGCTTTTTGTTCAAGATAAGAGCTATAATTCCCGATGAATTTCTGAATATGATGTCTGGATAATTCATTCACTTGTGTTACTACTTTATCAAGGAAGTAGCGGTCATGAGATACGATCAGAACAGCTCCTTTATATCCTTGTAAATATTGTTCTAACCAAGATAATGTTTCAATATCTAAGTGATTGGTAGGTTCGTCCAAAATTAAAATATCTGGTGTGGTTAATAATAATTTCGCAAGGGCGAGTCTTGTTTTTTGCCCACCGCTTAAACTGGAAATCTTTGTGTTATAATCAAAAGAGCTGAAATTTAAGCCATGTAGAACAGAACGGATATCTGCTTCATATTGATAACCGCCGCTTTCTTTAAAGTCAAATTGTAATTTATCATACTCTTTCAGAATTTTTTCAAAGGTATTTGTTTGTGCAATGATATCAGGGTCTGACATTAAGGATTCTAATTTTCTAAGTTCGGCCTCTTGTGCTTGTACTGCTTTAAATACAGTAAGCATTTCTTCCCATATGGATAAAGTGGATTCAAGACCAGTATTTTGGGCGAGGTAGCCGATTTGTACGTTTTTAGGTTTAATTATTTCTCCAGAATCATAGGATAAATGACCAGCTATCATTTTTAAAAGGGTTGATTTTCCTGCACCATTTCTGCCGACAAGTGCTATTCTATCCCTAGTTTGTACTTCTAATTTTATATTCGATAAGATAAGATCAGCTCCAAAGTATTTGGATAACTGATTTACTTGTAATAAGATCATTTGCTTCACCTCAGATGATATGTATATTAAGTGTAACCTAAAGGGAAGCAATACTGCAATAAAGGTGAAATTTCTCTATGTGGAACTTGAATAATTTATCCATTTTTTCTTCATTTTCTTTACATGTGGATACCCTTTAATTCTCTTGAGATAGGATAGGATAGAAATAAAGGATAATAAATACACATTATAGGAAAAATAGTGTATCATTTTGCATAGAGGTGTTTTAAATGGGTGAATTTTCACACTTTAACAAAGATGGTAGAGCGAATATGGTAGATATAAGCAATAAACATGAAACCGTTCGCACTGCAATAGCGAAATCTAGTATTAAAGTAAATCAAGAAATATATGAAAAAATAACGAAGCAAACAATAAAAAAAGGAGATGTTTTAGCGGTTGCCCAGGTTGCAGGTATTATGGCAGCTAAGAAAACATCTGATCTTATCCCGATGTGTCACCCCATTCCTTTAACAGGTCTAGATATTTCATATACATGGCAAGAAGAAGAGTTCCAATATTATACTTTGGCGATTATGGTGAAAGTAAAAACAGTGGGAAGCACAGGTGTAGAAATGGAAGCCTTAACAGCTGCTTCTGTTACTGCGTTAACTGTATATGATATGTGTAAAAGTATTGATAAAGGAATGGAAATTGGCAAAACTTACTTAATAGAAAAAGCCGGTGGCAAAAATGGTGATTTTAAAAGAATAGATGAATAGTCATCTAAATAAAAAATGGATAAAAAGAAGTTAAATAAAACAGGTAGGGGATAAGCATGAGTAATGAGGTAATGAAGATTCCGCAAGCAACTGCCAAGCGGTTACCATTATATTATCGATTTTTAAAAAACTTACATTCTTCAGGGAAGCAGCGTGTTTCTTCTGCTGAATTAAGTGAAGCAGTTAAGGTTGATTCTGCAACAATTAGAAGAGACTTTTCTTATTTTGGCGCATTAGGAAAAAAAGGATACGGGTATAATGTGAATTATTTACTTTCTTTTTTCCGCAAAACATTGGACCAAGATGAGTTGACAAAAGTAGCATTAATAGGTGTTGGTAATTTAGGTGTAGCCTTTTTAAAATATAATTTTTTGAAAAATAATAATACAAAAATTGAAGTCGCATTTGATATTGTAGAAGATAAAGTAAATGAAAAAATCAGTGATGTCACTATTTATCATATGGATGATTTGGAAAAGGTAATTAGAGAAAATGACATTCAAGTAGCTATCCTAACGGTTCCGGCAACTGTTGCTCAGACAATTACAGATCGTTTGGTAAATAGTTCTATAAAAGGAATTCTTAATTTTACTCCTGCTAGATTAAGTGTACCTTCTAATGTAAGAATCCATCATATTGATTTAGCTGTGGAACTGCAGTCCCTTGTTTACTTTTTAAAGCATTATCCTACTCAGGCTGTGGATGAATAATAAAAAGGCGTATTCTTATGTGAATACGCCTCAAGCTGCCTGCTCTTTTGTATAAGAGGTTGTTCAAAAAGTCCGGTAAAAATGACACATCGAATTTCTTCGTTG
>JBDNRM010000248.1:0-6498 GCA_047718615.1 Bacillus sp. (in: firmicutes)
GCTATAAGCTTTTTAGAACCCTAGGCCTAGCCTAGGGTTTTCTTTTCCATAATAAGAAAAGGATAAAACCTATTGCAGGTTTTATCCTTTTTTTATAAATAATTTACTTAGAATATATGCTATTGTTGTTTACTACTTGAAGTTCTCTTGTCGTTTCTACCATGTCACTTCCGCAAATTGGGCACTTTGGTTTTTCAGTGCTTTTAAAATTGTCACGAATCCAACATTTACACGTATCTGATACACAATCCCAAATCATAACTTCTTCTTTAACAACTTCTTCGTTATTTTTTCTACCAAAACCCATTGCCAAATGAAGCACCTCCATGAAGCTTTTTTAAATAAAAAATACTTGTTAACAAAGGATAACTACGGATTCCTTAAACAAGTTGGTAAAAAAATATAAAACTTTAAATGACCTATCTTCTAATTATAACACTTTTCATAATTTTGTCAATCTCTAATAACCAAGGCTTCATTTAGCTATTTGTACGGAAACATATAATGAAAAGAATTAGCTATAAAGAATGGAATATGATATTATTTTCAAGGATGCTAAAGTGACGATTTTTTAATGATGGTTTTCGGAGAACTGCATATAATAGACTAGACTATTGCACACCACTCCTCAGCTCATTAATTCCCCATCCCTACTATTATTACGCATATTTGAACAAATGAATCAAGGAGGACAAACATGAACATTAATGAATTTACTGTAGAGAAAATAAATGATCCAACCGGCATCCTTTCAGGTGAACGTTATGAGTTTTTTTTGAATCTGGAAATGGATGAAGATGATGACCTTTCCACTATTCAAGGCTTGCAGCTTAAAGTATTATTTTTTGTCGAGGGAGACAATACAAAAATTTTAAATTATGATTTCTATAATAGCAGTGAAAATAAATATCTGGATTTTGCATTAGAGGAAGAAGAAGTAGCAGAAGTTTATGCTTTCTGCAAAGAAAACTATATAGATATAGCATAAAGTATAACTTTCGTTTGTGAAAATTTTTTACAAAATGTCATCAAGCTATACTTCAAAAAGTAAGAAAGTGTCTAAATAGGCTGGAGTTTTTCATTCTAATTTCCGGTTCTTACTTATATGTTTCGTAAGGCCCATAGAGCTTTTTTGACCTCTATGAGCTTTTCGAAACTTTAAGAAGCATCCCTTATTTTATCGCTTCGAATGGTTCATTTTAAGATTGTTTGTACCCTATTTACTTGATGCGCCTCATTAAAACGTTACCGGACAGTTCCCCAGCCTATCTTCTTGGTTTTCCAATCCGTCGGCAGAGGTTCTATAATATAGCCTATTAAGGGTAGGAAAAGACCATATTCGTAATAAGTTTTTCAGCAACTCATTATGCTTTACGTGAAACTAGACTTCGATCGATTTGCCGTCTTCCACAATATGATGCATTAAATGTGCTAAATAATGAATTGGTCCAAAAGTATCCTCTTCCAGCTCTTCTTCATCCACCTGCAAGTCATTTAAATGCAAGGCAATAAACTGATAAAAATCTTTTAACTCGAAGGAATAGCAAGCTGATGGCGTTTCCTGATCTTCTTCATATTGGAGAACAAGATAAGACTCTTGTCCACTTTCATTAACGGCATCAAAATAAATAAAGAAACCAATATTGGTGTCTAATTCAAATAACTGTCTTGTACCACCACTAGTCAATTTATTAAAATCATCTTCATTTAATTTTGTCACTACCATATTTGCGATTCCATCTTCTTGATGAAATTCCACTGTATATTCTTTCATGTCAACACACCTCTTTCATTCCTTTCTATTGTAAACAAACTTGTCCTGTAAAGCAAAGATAACAATCTATACACTTTCCGATTTCTCATTTTCTCAGGACAGCAAAAAAAGCCCGCTCAATCATAAGAGCGGGCTTTCTATAATAGTTTAAAGTTTCGTTACTTTTACAGCTTGTGGTCCACGTCCACCTTGCTCAATATCGAAACTAACCTCTTGGCCTTCATCTAATGTTTTAAATCCTTCTGTTTCAATAGCAGAATAGTGTACAAATACATCTTCTCCACCTTCTACTTCAATGAATCCAAAGCCTTTTTCAGAATTAAACCATTTTACTTTACCAGTTGCCATTTTATTGCCTCCTAGATTTGAATAAATGCAGGATACTCTATGTAATAACCTACATTTATTCAGTTTACCCACTTTATTTTGTTTTAATCAAAATTTACGGATAAAAATCTAGTTTCCAGCATTAGATAAAATGATAACCAAAAGAGGTTATATTATGCTTTATTACGGCTTCTGCCTCTTCTTTCTCCACCTGAGCTTTTACGATTGCGATCATAGCTGCCACGTTCACCACCGCGATCATTACGACGACGACGGCCACCACCGTTGCCTGAACCAGAACCTGAACGATCTTTTTTCGACTTTTTGCTGCGAAGCGGTTCTACTGCTGTTAATTTAACTGGAGTTGCGTCAGGCTCTTTTGTTAACAATTTTAAAGCTGCAGCTAATAATGTTACTGAATCCTGATCTTCTAAAAGGGATTCTGCTACACGTTTATATTCAGCAAATTGATTTTCTTCAATTGTTTTCGTAATTTTGTTGATAGTAGCTTCTTGATTTCCAGCTAAAACATCTGTTAAAGATGGAATTGGTTTTTTCGTCATTTTCTTTTTCGTTACATTTTCAATAATGCGTAAATGATCTAATTCTCTTGGAGAAGCAAATGTAATCGCTAATCCTTTTTTACCAGCACGTCCAGTACGGCCGATGCGATGCACATAGCTTTCTGGATCTTGTGGAATATCAAAGTTATAAACGTGAGAAACACCGCTGATATCCAATCCACGGGCAGCTACATCTGTTGCAACCATGATATCGATGCTTTGTTCTTTAAAGCGACGAATTACTTGGTCACGTTTACCTTGAGGAATATCTCCATGAATTCCTTCAGCAGAATAACCACGTTTAATTAATCCTTCTACCACTTCATCGACACGTTTTTTTGTACGTCCAAAAACGATTGCTAGTTCTGGTGATTGGATATCCAAAAGGCCGCATAATACATCAAACTTTTGACGTTCTTGCACTTCCATATAATGCTGTTCAATATTTGTAACAGTCATTTCTTTTGCTTTCACTTTTACTACTGCAGGCTCAACCATAAAACGTTCTGCCAAAGATTGAATTCTTCTCGGCATTGTTGCAGAGAACAATAATGTTTGACGGCTGTCTGGCGTTTCACTTAAGATTCTTTCGATATCTTCAATAAAGCCCATATTTAACATTTCATCTGCTTCATCTAAAACAATCATTTTTATATCTTGTAAACGAATTGTTTTGCGCTCAATATGATCAATTAAACGACCAGGTGTAGCAGCGATAATTTCAGGTTTTTTCTTTAACCCACGGATTTGACGATTGATATCTTGTCCTCCGTATATTGGTAGCGTACGAATTCCCTTTACAGCACCAATGCGGTTTAACTCTTCCGCAACTTGAACTGCCAATTCTCTTGTTGGTGCAATTACCAAGCCTTGAATTGCTTTACCAACTTCAATTTTTTCTAACAAAGGCACACCAAAAGCAGTTGTTTTTCCTGTTCCTGTTTGCGCTTGTCCAATCATATCTTTGCCAGAAAGAGCAATTGGAATTGCCTCCGATTGAATTGGTGTTGGTTCTTCAAAACCCATGTTAGATAATGCCTTTTCTAAATTACTGCTTAGATTAAAATCTGAAAAAGTTGTCAATACTTTTTCCTCCTTAGTGTATTTGCTCTGCAAATCGATACAATTTAATTGGAATAAACGTTGAAGCATACAGAATGTTTTGTTGTTAAAAAAATTTCAACCCTGTGTTTTTCCATAAAACAACCAGGATCAAAGCCTTTTTATTTTTCCCTTTATAATGGAAAATGAATCTGTTTTGAAAAATATCTTTAGCAGAGCGTATTGTCATTTAATAGTGTTTAAATATATACTCTCCATTTTATTTCACTTTTTTTCATTTCCAGAACAATTAAGGTAAATCATTCAAAACATTCGGTATACCTCGTTAAAGTGGGAGATATGCGGATAGAAAACTGATGAAAAAAAAGGATGAATATAATTGAGAAGAATTATTTGTATTAAAGATTAAGCTCCCTTTTATCCATTGGTTCACATAACAATGAGATAAAAGAATCTTTCTCAATAAAAAAGGTGATGCATTATGGAAAGGCATCACCTTTAAACTTTACAAAAATAGATTAAGCTTTAGTTACATTAGAAGCTTGAGGTCCACGGTTACCTTCAACGATTTCAAAAGTTACATCTTGACCTTCTTCTAAAGTTTTGAAACCGTCAGTTTGGATTGCAGAGAAATGTACGAATACATCTTGTCCTTCTGTAGACTCGATGAAACCAAAACCTTTTTCTGCATTAAACCATTTAACTTTACCTGTATTCATTGTAAAACCTCCAAAAATGTGTTACACCTTTAAGCACCTAATATAAACTTTTAGGAATCGATAAATCTTCGCCACATAAAAGGTCGTAGCCTTTATATGCAGGGATCTAAATCGTCTACATATTATTGCAGCTACGACCACTTATCCATAAAACATATACCGAACTTAATAGCGTTAAATACATCATATAAAATTTTTAAGCATTTGTCAATGAAGTTTTATTGACCTAAAGATGTTCTTTTATTCAGAAAAAAGCAACACATTAGAACCAATTTATTTCAAAGAAGCTTCTGCTGAATCCACCGTGTGCTTTAAAAGCATACTAATGGTAACAGGGCCAACTCCGCCAGGTACTGGTGTAATGGCAGAAGCCAATTCATAACATGCGTCATAATCAACATCGCCAATATTACCTTTGTTATAGCCTGCATCTAAAATTACAGCACCTGGTTTAATCCAATCACCTTGTATAAAATTAGGCTTGCCTACTGCTGCAATAACAATATCTGCTTGTTTTATATGGCCAGCAAGATCTTTTGTTCGCGAATGACAAGTGGTGACAGTTGCATCTTCATTAAGCAATAAAGCTGATACTGGCTTTCCAAGAATCGGACTTCTTCCAACTACTACAGCATGCTTGCCACTTGCATTAATATGGTAATATTCCATTATTTTTAGTATTGCAGCCGGTGTGCAAGATGGATATTTCCCAAACCCTAATGCAGTTTGCCCGTATCCAAAACTTGTAACCCCATCCACATCTTTATCAATAGCGATTGCTTCAAATGCCTTTCTTTCATCAATTTGATGCGGCACAGGATGCTGAAGCAAAATACCGTGTACATTTTTATCTTCATTTAATTGATTGATTACTTCTAATAGCTCTTCTGTTGTTGTTTCTTTATCAAGATTTATCTTTCTAGAATCAATGCCAAGTCTTGCGCATGCATTCCCTTTCATTCTTACATACGTTTCAGAAGAAGGATCATCCCCTACTAAAATCGTTGCTAAACAAGGTGTTATTTTCTTTCCTTTTAATGCTTCAATTCTTGTCTTTAATTCTTCTTTTACTGCAGTTGCTACTACATTGCCATCTAGTATAAGTTTTTCAGTCATGTAAATCCCTCCGGAAAAGTGTTAAAAGATGCATTCTACATCTTTTGCCCAGACGACCGGCGATACATATACACAGCTCCCATATGGTTTATTCCATTATTGTCGTCAGTTACTGTGCCATTTACATTTTACAAAAGTATCATAACATAGGTTTTAAGCAATTTGAATAATGTTTTTACTTTTATTCTTATTCCTTGTGAATCGACTATCGTTCCGAGTTTTTTTAGAATAATAAAAGAGTGTCCCTTAGATTAGAAGGAATCATTAGCTATCTATCAAAATAAATAGAAAATGATTTTTTTTTCTAATAAGAGACACTCTTTTTTCTTGCATATACTTAAGGATTTACACTTATATTTTACTTTATACTAGTGTATATACCTAAAACAACGAAAGCCCTACCTCTCTTTCATCCTTACGGCTCCTAGTCCGTGCCAGTGTGAATTTAGGATAGTTAACGAGAACGGCAAAAATACATTTCTGAAATAAATTTAAATGGAAGGATTTAATCCGCGATTAGTGAAGAATATAGAATGTGTTTTTGAAGATAGTTGAAGTGTAAATCTAAAATTTAGTAATTGTTCCGAGTTTTATTAAATGACTAACTTACACGATTTTCTACATGTTTCCGTTCAAACCTCAAATACATACAAGATACATCATATCCTATTATTTACAAATAGTCAAATGAAATCATTCTTTTTAATTATTTTCTCCCTATCCAAATAGTAATTACTATTTTTCCCTGTTACTCCTCCATTCTGCTTGCTCAGTTACTTATACCTTGAAATAACCACTTCTAAACTACTCAAACTTCGTGGTTATAAATTCCTCTTCATGTATTGCCAAAACTTTTTTGGGGTGTTTTTTGCAAACATTATTCTTATAAATAGGGGCAAGATTCTCGTTTCAGGATGCTCGCTTTCCGTGGGGCGTG
>JBDNRM010000249.1:0-6419 GCA_047718615.1 Bacillus sp. (in: firmicutes)
GAAGCGCGGAATTATCGGGAGGACCGCGGAATTATCGGGAGAAGCGCGGAATTATTGAGAGAAACGCGGAATTATCGGGAGAAGCGCGGAATTATTGAGAGAAACGCGGAATTATCGGGAGGAACGAGTGATATTTTGTCAATAACCAACCATCAGTGAATGAGGAAGGAATAATTTCACTGATGGTTTTATTTGTTTCAAATAGGAAGTGGCAATAAACAAGGAGGGGTATGAAAATCAAAAAGCTATGGATGGTTATTATAGGGATAATTTTTTTTATTTTAAGTGGATGTGAGTCAGGTGGTATGCAAGTAGTGGATAAACAGGATGGCTTTTATTCTGAACAATATCGACCACAATATCATTATTCATCAAAGGTGGGGAATTTGGCCGATCCTAATGGGCTTGTGTTTTTTGAAGGAGAGTATCATTTATTTCATCAACAAAATGGAACATGGGGACATGCAATAAGTACAGACCTTTTCCACTGGAAGCAACAGGAGGTAGCGTTGGAACATGATATATTAGGTCAAGCACTTTCTGGAAGTGTTGTGGTTGATTGGAATGATTCCACTAAATTTTTTGATGGAAAAGCTGGACTTGTAGCTATCTATACGAATACATCTGGCGGGCAGGCGCAAAGTATTGCCTACAGCAAAGATAAGGGGAGAACATGGGAAAGATATGAAGGAAATCCGGTTATAAAAAACCCGAATCTAAAAGACTTTCGTGATCCGAAAGTTTTCTGGCATGAGGAAAGCAAGAAATGGGTAATGGTTGTTTCTACTGATAAAAGTGTAACCTTTTACCATTCAGACAATTTGATTGATTGGACTTATTTAAGTAAGTTTGGAGATAATCAAGGCTCACAAGTTGCTGTATGGGAGTGTCCAGATTTATTTAAATTAAAAATAAATGGGGAAGAAAAGTGGGTGCTTCATGTAAGTGTTGGGGATAATGACATTACAAACGGCTCGACAGCACAGTATTTTATAGGTGAGTTTAATGGCAAGGAATTTATTAATCAAAATGATCCACAAACAGAACTATTTACCGACTATGGACAGGATTATTATGCTACGCAAACATTCTCCGATATACCGGATAAAGATGGAAGAACTATTTGGCTTGGCTGGATGTCAAATTGGCGTTATCCTTATCAATCTCCTACAGAGCCTTGGATGGGGGCAATGTCTATTCCAAGAGAATTAAGTTTACATAAAGATCAGGATGGAAAAATCCATTTAGTACAACAGCCTGCCAAAGAAGTAGAAAAACTTCGCAGCAACCAGAAAAATATTAAAGCCTTTACAATAAAAAATGAAGCGAAAAAAATTGATTTTACCGGAAGAACGTATGAAATAGAAGCAGAGTTAGAGTGGGATCAATTAAATGAATTTGGCATTCGTCTTCGAAAAGGAAAAGAAAATGAAACAGTAGTAGGTTACAATCAAAAGGAACAGAAAGTATTTCTAGATCGTTCAAAGGCTGGTCTTGATGTAATAGAAGACCGCAACCAAGGAGAATTCCAGTTTGGGAGAAAATATGAAGCTAGTTTGCCAACAGATAATAAAATAATGAAATGTCGAATTTTTGTAGATGAATCTTCCATAGAAGTATTTATTAATGATGGGGAAAAAGTATTTACCAATTTGATTTATACTGATGAGCAAAACGATGGGATAGAGATTTATGTAGATGAAGGGGAGCTTTCCGTCAAGTCAATGAATATCTACCCATTAAAGTCTATTTGGTAAGAGAAAGGTTATAATAATATTAGTATTTCATAAGCTAATGATGGAGAGGTAAACTTTCTATGATTGGCTTTTTTGTTTATGTTAAAAAATAGAAAATAAGAAATAAATATTTTTCTTAAAACTATATTGATTTAAGAAAATTTTTTCCGTATAATAAGTTTATAGAAATAAAACGCTTACAAAAAAGATTGTGGAAAACATAATATAAAAGGTGGGAGTTTCATGGATGCGTATTTATTAATTATTACGTTGCTTTCAATTGTTATTGTTATATTAGGAGTTTCCTTGTTTAAGTGGCACGCATTTATAAGTTTAACAGTAGCAAGTATGTTTTTAGCCATTTTATCTGGCTTATCTTGGGATAAAATTGTAAGCGCTTATGAAACGGGAGTAGGCGGGGTTTTAGGTCATTTAGTTGGGATTCTTGCACTCGGTACAATCCTTGGGAAAATGCTTTCTGAATCAGGTGCAGGTTTACAAATCGCGAACTTTTTTGTAAGGGTTTTCGGAGAGAAAAAACTGCCTTGGGCAATGTTTTTGTCAGGATTTATTATCGGCATACCCGTATTTTTTGAAGTAGGAATTTTAATTTTATTACCGTTAGTAATTTCAATTCAAAAAGCAACAAAGAAAAATATCTTATTAATTGCTCTTCCTGGTATTGCAGGGTTATCGATTGTTCATGGACTTGTGCCTCCACATCCTGGCGCAATTGCGGCGATCGGCATTTATGGTGCTAATTTAGGGAAAGTCTTATTATATTCATTAATAATTGCGCTTCCAGCAGGTATTATCGGTGGGCCATTATTTGCTAAATGGGTAAATAAACGTGTTATTCCAAAAGGGGAACCTGAATTAATTCGTATTGAACAAAAAGATGAATCTGATTTGCCTAGTGTAGGAATTTCGTTCTTATCGATTTTATTACCGGTTATTTTAATGATCATTGGAACTTCAGCACCATATTTAAATTTTTTGCCTGAGCAATTTAAAAGTGCATTAACTTTTATTGGAAGTCCGCTTATTTCCTTATTGCTTGCTTGTTTTTCCGCTTATTATTTCCTTGGTTTTCGTCAAGGCATGGATAAAGATAAAATTAAAAAGTTTACAGAAGATTGTATTTTACCTGTTGGATCCATTGTATTAATCATTGGAGCTGGAGGAGCGTTTAAACAAGTATTAATTGACAGTGGGGTAGGAACAACGATTGGTAATATGTCTGAAAGTTTATCTTTATCTCCATTAGTGCTTGCTTTCTTAATAGCTGGATTAATTCGAATTGCTACAGGTTCGGCAACAGTAGCTTTAACAACTGCGGCAGGAATTGTTTCGCCAATTATTGCGAATATGTCTGGAGTGAATCTGGAATTATTGGTAATTGCAACAGGTGCTGGTTCGTTAATGTTCTCGCATGTAAATGATGCAGGTTTCTGGATGGTAAAAGAATATTTGGGATTGACGGTAGAGGAAACGTTTAAAACGTGGACTGTTCTTGAGACGGTATTATCGTTTGTCGCTTTTGGAGGCGCTTTATTAATCAGTTTGTTTGTATAAGTTAGTGGGATGCCAATTGCTGGCATCCCTATTTAATGTAATTTTGCTTTTGTTGTGTGCTAGTAAGATGGAGGGAAGAGATTTAGGGGAGATTGTTAGGCTAGAGAATATGAAAAAAGGTTTCGGCTCTCTTAATGGGTTCCGCAGGTGGAATACACTTCGCTTTCCTGTGGGCGAGGGACGAGCCTCCTCGCTGCGCTGCGGGGTCTCGTCTTTCTCGCATTCCCACGGGAGTCTTCGTGTATTCCACCTGCTCTCTGCTTTAAACTTATACTATAAAACAAAATAGAAAGCAGCTTCTTTTCATGCGCCATGGTGCAAATTTTGTTTGCATAGGTTTCTACCTTGAAAAGAGGCTTTGGATCTTTCAGTGGTTCCGCAGCCGGAATACACTTTGCTTTCCGTGGGTGCGGGCAGAAGTCTTTAGGCATTTTCCTGTCTTCTTCGGCAATACAAATTGTAATTTTTTCTTTTGATACGTTTAAATTTATACATTTTGGGGTATCCTTTAGAATAATTAGCTCCTGTCGTAATGTAGCTCTGATTTGTTTTAAATTAATCTACGAATTTACGAGTAAGGAGCTAGTTTTCTTTTCAGTGATCTTTTGGAATCGCTTGTCTCATTTTCCAGCAGTGGTCTAGTGTATTTATTGTTCTGTGCTGCTGCTTTTTTAGAGAAGATTCAAAAAGGGAATAATTTTGAAAGATCTAACGGTTACATTCGTGTATCGGAAATGGCATTTCTTATTTTTTCTAGCGATTTATTGGCAACTTCTTTGTTTAAGATCATCATATTTACATATAATGCATCTATTAAGCTTAATTGAGCGATTCTTGAAGAAAGTGCTTCCGAACGGTATTCCGTTTCCTCTGAGCTTGTAAAGAGGGCCACATCTGCATTTTGAGCAATAGGTGATTTAGGATAGCCTGTTATACTAATTGTTTTTGCTCCATTAGTTTTTGCTGTTTTTAATATATTTATAGTGTCTTTGTTTGTTCCTGAATGAGAGATAATGACGGCTATATCATCTTCTGATAATTGGGAAGCAGACATTAGCTGAAAATGAGAGTCAATAAATGAGAACGCTTTTATACCTGTACGTACGAACTTATGAAATGCATCCATTGCAATGATAGCAGAACCGCCAGTTCCGTAAAATTCTACTCGTTTTGCATTGATAAGAAGATCAACTGCCTTTTGAATAGAATGCTCGTTTAAAATTTGCAGCGTATTTTCTAATGTACGTATATTTGATTGAAATACCTTTTCTGTCACTGTTTTTACCGTGTCTTGCTCATTTATTTCTTCATGGATTTGTTGAATTGGTTCAATAATTTCTGAAGCTAAAGCAATTTTCATCGCTTGATATCCCTTGAATCCAATTCGTTTACAGAAACGAAAAACAGTAGCATCTGCAACCTTTAAATCTTCCGCCAATTCATTAATAGTACTATGAATAATTTGTTCCGGATTTTGCAAGATGTAATCTGCAATTTTTTTCTCTTTTTCACTTAGCCTAGCATAATAGGATCGTATTTTCCCAATACAATTTTGTGCCATTGTTTTCGTTCCTTTCGAGTTTAATGTAAAGTTAGTATAGCATAAAGAAGAATTGAAAAAATATTTTTTAAAAAGGTTTTCATAATGAAAAAAATTTCGTATAATAAGAGTATAATATGAAATAATTTTTCAATAGGGAGTGATTTGAGTCATGCATATTGGTTTAATAGGTCTTGGAAAAATGGGATATAATTTAGGCATGAATTTAATCGATCATAAGTATAGTGTAACAGCTTTTGATGTAAATGTAAGCGCTGTAGAAAAAATAATTACAGACGGTGCGAATGGAGCCTCTTCCATAAAAGAACTTGTAAATAATCTGCCTAAACCGAAAGTTATTTGGGTAATGGTACCTTCAGGCGATGTTACTGAAAATATTTTAAAAGAATTAGCAGGGCTGTTAGGAGAAGGTGATATCATTATTGAGGGAGGGAATTCCCATTATAAAGATTCAATCCGTCGATCCAATGAGCTGGCAGAGAAAGGGATTTACTTATTAGATGTAGGCACAAGCGGAGGTACTTCTGGGGCACGAAATGGAGCTTGCATGATGATTGGTGGAGAGAAAGAAATCTTTCGTCAAATGGAAAAACTATTTTTAGATATTTGCGTAGAAAGCGGTTACGTATATGCTGGGAGAAGTGGAAGTGGTCACTTCTTAAAAATGGTTCATAATGGTATTGAATACGGCATGATGCAAGCGATTGCAGAAGGGTTTGAACTATTAGAAAAAAGTGAGTTTGAATATGATAATGAAAGTGTAGCAAAAGTGTGGAATAACGGTTCTGTTATTCGCTCATGGTTAATGGAGCTAACAGAAAATGCATTTTCAAAAGATCCTAAGCTCGCAGGAATAAAAGGGATTATGCACTCATCTGGTGAAGGAAAATGGACATTAGAAACAGCATTAGAGCTACAAGCATCCATGCCCGTAACAGCTTTATCTTTAATGATGCGCTATCGTTCACTCGAACAAGATACATTCGCTGGAAAAGTAGTCGCTTCATTAAGAAACGAATTTGGAGGCCATAGTGTAGAAAGCAAATAAACTAGTAGAATGATATAAAAAGTAAGAATATAAAAAAAGACCATTCAACAAAACTAAAGATCAAAAAGAAGCTGGGACATAAGTATTCCAGCCGAAGATAAACCCGAACCATGATACGAAGATGTATCATTGTTTGGGTTTTTTATTTATGTAAGGTTTGTGGTAATCACCCGCAGCCTGCTCCATTTTCCAATCTATTTCATTTTTTTCTTGGTGAAAGAATTAGGTTTTAGAAAATAGCCTTTAAAAAACGAAGTGGAATGGAGCTACAAACACTCTTCTTCCCGCGGAAAACGAGTGTTTGTAACGCAATGGAACAACCTAGTTTTTATACTTAACTCAAACTTCGCAGTTATAAATTCCTCTTTATGTATTAGCATAACTTGGTTTAGAGTAATTAGAAAAGGATGATTAATTCGTGTTTTTTTTGCAAACATGATTCCGTATAAATAGGGGCAAGATTCTCGTTTCAGGATGCTCGCTTTCCGTGGGGCGTGCG
>JBDNRM010000250.1:0-6356 GCA_047718615.1 Bacillus sp. (in: firmicutes)
GAATACATATACTTCTATAATAGAAGATTCTAGTATTCTAAACATTGCTCGTCGCTCTTAGTCACAGTGACGACCCGAATATTCTCTAAATTTGTCGAAAATCGATAGATTGTAAGTAGATACAATAGCTGAACTGTAGTGCTTATTTTTTTTTATTGAACTTTGTTTATTCTAGTTCCCAAAAGGTTTTGATTCCATACTCTTGTTAGATCATAAATAAAATAAATATAGAAAAAATAATGAAGTAGTTTACCATTGAGATTTAAACTGAAGTGTTCCTTTTTAGGGCATAAGAACAAAAATATCAACGTCTATCCTTCAATAAAACAAGCCAAGATACTAAAAAAAGAAGCACAACAAGTCAAACCTGTTATACTTCTAGCCTGACAAAGTTCGAGATGGTTCGAGGCGTCACTGTGACCTAGTATTTATTGCAGGGATTATGAGTTTTGTAAGAAAGCCAAAAGATTCTTTTCATGCTAATAGTTCGTTTTAATGATGTTACTTTTAATAGCGCTATGTTGCATCGAAAATATTTTTAAATTAGGAAAGCGACTCTTCGTTTAGAAGGTCGCTTTTTTTTGGGAGGGGATGGGAAGAAACTATTGGTAACAGGAGATTTGAGCTTTTAGGCTGGAAGGATGATTCCTTGTGCAAAGAAAAAGTTCCCCAAAACAAACCATCTAGTAGTACGTAAAGGTCAAACAGAAGAAATTAGACAATATAATCATGTCCATACTACAACGTGCAAAGGAAGAAGGAAAAAAGCATTTAGATATTAAATCTGGTGATATCCATAAAGAATTAGCATTACAAAATAGGATGCCTAGTGTTTGCAATGCGATCTATTCATTTGCATCGATATGATATTATTCATCATACTCCTAGCGGCAAAAGTTCAACAAAGATTATTAGGTATTATTTTTAAATAAATTGCCTGTTCCTCAATATATTAAAGCGACACTGCGTTGATGCTTTATTGAGATGTAGGAGCAGAAGCTTTATTTAATCAGATAATAGCAACAAACCTTAACATAGATTAATAGTATTTTACAATTATAAGAGTTTTTATTAACAATTAACCTCTAAAATTATTGGTGGGTATCCACTAAGGATAATAAGGAGGAAGCAATGAGTAAGCAGAAAGTAAGAAAATTAACAAAGCTTATTTTATTTATTTTTATTTTCTCTATCATTCTGACAAATGTAAGTTTAGCTGTTCCACCGAAACGAATTTTTGCAGAGAGGGATAGTAATGATGCGGGTTCGTCTGCTTTATCAACAAAAGCTTCCTTACATACGACACAGAGCAACAAGGAACCTGCTGCAAATCAAGCAGATTCTGGAGTAGAAGAAGAGGCAGATAGAGAGAAAGAACAATCCATCAATCTTTTGGAAACGGAAAAAAATAATGAAAAAGAAGATTTTAATCGCCGCCCTCAGCTACTTATCACGGAATTATCGCCTAATTCAAGAGGCGGAGGTATAGATTATTATGAGTTTTTTGAGGTCTATAACAATACGAATCAACCTCAAACTTTATCAAACTATTCCTTTACATACCAATACATGGACACTGGAGTAGAAAAAAGATTTCAGCTGCCTGCCGTAACCATTGATCCGCATAAAGCAAAAGTCTTTTGGTTTAATAATGGGAATCGAACATTAGATGATTTTAATAAAAACTATGGAATTTCGTTGACAAGTGATCAAGTAATTGCATTTAAGGATGTATTCCCAGGGTTTATAAATGGGGGAAATCGCGCCATTATCATAAAGAATAGATCAGGAGCAGAAATTGTTTCTGCTAGCTATCTTGCTGCTGAAAGTGATAATACAGGTGCGGATATTCAATACAAATATCCAACATCTGGAACAAAAATGGAGAAACATCAAGTATTGGCAGCACCAACACCAGGAACGATTGATTCTGTTCAGATTCCAGCAAACCCCGTTGAACTTGATCCGATTCCGCCAGACACAAAAGCACCTGTTATTACGTTTACACCAGTAACGAATGCCAATGTTTTCACAACGGTAAAAATAAAAGCGGTCATTAAAGATAACGTGGCAGACCCATTTGTGACACTTTATTATAAAAAAGAAGGAGATAAAACATTCACTTCTCTAGCTATGGACGAATCTGCAAAAGGTTCAACGAAATATTCTGCTGAAATTCCAAGCATGAGTGCAGAATCAAAGATCGTTTACTATATTGAGGCAGCAGATGGTACAAATCATACTAAAACGAAGAAATATACGTTAAGTATTAAAAAACCTAAAGTGGATTATCGCAAAATTCCATCCTTTCTGATAACAGAAATAGCACCTGATTCTACTAATGTCGGCTCAGGTGATGGATATGAATTTGTAGAAATCTATAACAATACGGATAAAGATCTTAACTTTAGAGATTATAAGATTCACTACAGAAATGGAATAGATCCTAATACAGATATCTCTTGGCCTTCAAGTCCAGAAAATGTAGTGATTCCGTCTCGGAAAACGCTCGTATTTTGGATGATGAATGGACAAAATAGTGAAAAAAAAGTTGCGGATTTTAATGCGAATTACAAGACGAATTTAGTGGAAAACAAGGATATTGTCAAAATTTACAGAGACGGAATGGCAAATGGTGCAGCAAAAGGCCTGGCTGTTGCTACCAATTCCAACCAAGAAATTGCAGTTTCTTATTATAATGATGAATTCAATGTAGATGATACTCACGCAAATAAAGGGATCATTTACACCTATCCCGCCGACGGATCCACTAGATTAAAGAAAATAAGTGCAGGGGTGGAAAAGGCTACTCCAGGAAAAGTTAAACGAATTCAAGTACCCGCAGAAGTCGTTCACATAGAAGATGATAATGTAAAGCCAACGATTAAAGATGTGACTAGGATTAAATCAATCAATCAAAAAAAAGATCTTCACATTATCGCTGATGCATCAGATAATATTGGCATCAAATCGGTACGGTTATTTTACAAATCAAATACGGATAAAAAGTATAAACAAGCTATTTTAGCGGAAAATTTTGATGATTTGATGTATGACTATACAATTCACACACCTGAAATAATTGGAAAGAAATTTGTGGAATATTATTTTGTCGTTTCAGATGGAACAAATAAAGTAACAAGTAACAAGTTTAAAGTGCAGATTACAACGGATCTCAACAATGCAAGCCTTCGTTTAAATGTGAAAAATGGTGATATTTTAAGAGATGAAAAAATTTTAAAAGGAACATCAAAGACAGATTCACCAAATGATGTGAAATTATTGATTGATGGATCTGAAGTAACTGGAAATATATATAAATCTGTGGAAAACTCAGCTTATTTCGCTTTTGAAGCGAGTGGAGTGAATACATTTTTTCAAAATGGTGTGACCATTGGGAAAGATATAATCCGAATTTTTGATGACGGCGTGAACGATTGGGACACTATTACGGTCCCTATTGATGCTGATCGTCTTCAATTAGGAAAAAATAACATTTCGATACGTGCGGGAAATAAAGTATCACCATTCCAATTAGATGTATTAGAAGAAAATCGTGATAATTTTAAAATACGGAATGTTCGCTTAATGCTGCCGAATGGAACTATAATAAAGGATCCAACACACAAAGATGTTAAAAAAACGTATGATTTGGGAGAAAGTCGACCATTTGAAGATTTCACCTTTACGATTCCTGAAAAATATACAACCTCTAAATCATATAAATGGGATACTGAATCTGTTTCTGATGGAAAACATATTGTTCATGTTCAAGATAAAAATGAAAAAACAAGTATTTCTGTATTAGTTGATAACACAGCACCCGTATTAAAAACAAATATAAAGGAAGAAAAAGAGTACAAAGGGAAATTCACTATAAATATAGAGGCAACTGATGCTGTTGCTGGTATTAAAACAATGCAAGTCATGTTGGATGCAAAGGAAATAGAAGTTCCATTTAAAACGTCGTCATCCAAGCTCTCACCTGGAGAACATAAGTTGACAATTACAGCTTTTGATAAAGTAGGAAACAAAGCACAGAAAACCGTTCGTTTTTCTGTTGTAAATGAAAATCCGAGTAAGCCTGAGCTTATTTCATCTACTGCAAAAGTAAATGGGAATCCAAAGTTACAGGTAAAAGTAACGGATCCAACAAATGATGCATTACATGTGTCATTTTATAAAGGATTACAATATGATGCGTCTAAAACACAATATGTGAAAGCCTATAAAAATGCAGCGGATGTTGAACCGCCAAATACAATGGTTCCGAAAGGAGAACAATTTTTTACAACGGAAGATATATCGCTTGTCTCTAAAGAAGATCAACAATATTTAATAACAGATTCAAAAACAAAATTCCCTTATCATCGATTTGATGTAACGGTCGATTCTTCTGTTGATAAAACTGATGTTGTTGAATTAGTTTGGAAAGGGAAATCTTTAAAAGGCAGAAAAGTATCTATGTATGCATGGAATCATTTGACCAATAAATGGATGACAATTGATTTCAAAATTGCTGGGCAAGGAAGCTTTGAGTTGAAAGGAAACGCCGCAGTTCGTGAGTTCGTGAAAAACAATAAAATAAATGTATTAATCCAAGATGAAATTCCCATTTCACCTGATCAGTATGATTATACTTTTGTTTGGATGTCTGACACGCAATACTATGCTGACAGCTATCCATGGATTTATGAAAGAGAGACGAACTGGATTGCTGAAATGAAAGATGAAATGAAAATAAAATATGTATTCCATACAGGGGATATCGTCGATAAATCCAACCAGGAGTATCAATGGAAAGATGCAGATAAATTTATGAAAGTGCTGGAGGATAATCATATTCCTTACGGTGTACTAGCAGGAAACCATGATGTTGACCATAAAACAAGTGACTATACACAATTTAGCAAATGGTTTGGTGAAGACAGGTTCAAGGATATGTCTTACTATGGTGGTTCTTATAAGAATAATCGAGGACACTATGACTTAATTTCAGCAAATGGAAACGATTATATTATGTTATATATGGGCTGGGGCGTTCAGGATGAAGATATAAAATGGATGAGTGATATCTTAAAGCAATTCCCAGATCGTAAAGCGATATTAAACTTCCATGAGTATTTGCAAGTATCCGGAACTCGTAGTCCGCTAGGGGATAAAATTTATAATCAGGTTGTATTGCCAAATAAAAATGTCATCACTGTACTAAGCGGGCACTATCATGACTCGGAAACACTGATTGATCCAATTGACGATAATAGGGATGGAAATCCTGATCGCCAAGTCTATCAAATGCTTGGAGACTACCAAAGCGGTCCTGAAGGTGGTCAAGGATATATAAAGCTGCTTCATTTTAATCAAAAAAATAATAAAATAATGGTAAATACGTATTCACCTTATTTAGACGATTATAATTTCTATGATCCAAGCGATTTTCCTGAAAAAGACGAGAGAAACATACAGATGGATCTTCAGCCAAATGAAAAGCGTGTTGCTACCGACTATTTTGCTGTAAATATCTATACAGATAAAGAAATTGGGAAGGATAAAAATGTTCAAAGTGGCGGGACTGCTGAAATAGATTGGAAAGATTTAGCTGGAAATAATCAATATTATTGGTATGCGGTTGCTGAGGATGATTTCACAGGAAGAGCGGTTTCTGACATTTGGACATTTACAAAAGGGGGAAATTAAGTTGCCGCCTATCCAAGATTAGGACCAATCAGATCCTAGGTCCAAATACAATAAATAATCAGTAGTAGTTAATGAATTGATAAATAAAAATTCAGTATCTTCAGGCTGTTGACAAACGCTTGCTTTCTTCGTTATTCGATTTGAAAGACAAACGTTTTTGATCGGCCTGTGGCTATGGGATCTGACCCCTGAAAAGGACTCTTGTGTTTTCAGGGTGGAAAGGTTGCTGTTTTTATTGTGGGAAGGAAATAAAAAGGAAGAATGCTGCACATGTAGATCATTTTATTCCATGGAGTTTTGTGCAGGCCGATCAATTATGGAATTTAGTTATATCCTGTTCAGCTTGCAATTTATCTAAGAATGATAAGCTAGCAGAACAGAAATTTTTAACAAGATTAATTGATCGGAATGAACAGCTTCTAGTGGAAAAGAAAATCATTTTAAGAACGGATATGCAAGTATATAGCAAGAAAAAGCTTAATGAATTATATACGTATTCTATAGATAATGGGTATACAGATTTTTGGCGACCGAAGAATATCATTGTATGAATAAAAAGAACTTCTTTAAAAGATTTTACTTTGAAGGAAGTTCTTTTTTATGAGGAATGGCAGCATGAAATTATTCATTTATTTACAAATTTAAGTGAATTTGTATGA
>JBDNRM010000251.1:0-6314 GCA_047718615.1 Bacillus sp. (in: firmicutes)
GGTACGTACGGTGGTGTGAGAGGTCGGCACGGAAATGTGCCTCCTACTCGATTTTGACTAGTAAATGATAAACTATCAAAAAATGTATTAATAGTGATCTTTGTGGTTTACCCAATATTTCCTTCTTCATATGGATCATTAGTTTGCTATAATAATACCATACATATAATTAATTATTATTAAAATAGATAGGGTGACAATTGTGAAGTTTATTCATACTGCTGATTGGCATTTAGGGAAGCTTGTACACGGTCTTTATATGACAGAGGAGCAAAGATATATTTTAAATCAATTTATTGATTTAATAAAAGAAGAACAACCAGATGCTGTTGTTATTGCTGGAGATCTTTATGATCGCTCTATTCCCCCGACGGAAGCAGTAAATTTATTAGATGAAATATTATATACGATTAATGTAGAACTTGATACACCAATTATTGCTATTTCTGGAAACCACGACAGTGCGGAAAGATTATCTTTTGGGAGTTCCTGGTATCAGAGAAATAAATTCTATTTAAATGGAAAAATCGAAAATAGTTTTACACCAGTACATGTAAATGGTGTGAATTTTTATTTGGTGCCGTATTGCGAACCAGTTATTGTAAGACAATTTTTTAATGATGATGCTATTGTCAATCATCATCATGCGATGGAAGCCATTGTTAAAAAAATAGAAGAGCAGTTAAATCCTCAAGAACCTAATATATTAGTAGGTCATAGTTTTGTACTTGGTGGAAAAACAACGGATTCAGAGCGAGTTCTTTCGGTTGGAGGAAGTGGATGTGTTGGTGCAGAATTATTTTCTTCCTTTACTTACACTGCATTAGGCCATTTGCATAGTCCCGATGCTTTGGTACATGATTCTGTCAAATATGCTGGTTCTTTAATGAAATATTCCTTTTCCGAAGCAAAGCAAAAAAAATCTGTTTCTATAATTGAGATACTGCAAGACGGAAAATGGACTGAACGGTTTCATTCATTTACTCCAAAAAGAGACATGAGAGAGTTGGAAGGATATATGGAGGAGTTATTGCAGCCTGCTTTCTATAAAAATCAAAAACTAGATGACTATCTAAAAATAACACTTTTGGATGAAGGGGCTATTTTAGACCCTATAAATAAATTACGACAAGTTTATCCAAACGTACTTCATCTAGAAAGGAAAATTGAAAATATTGATTTAAAGAAAAAAACATCATTTAAGGTTAATAAAGAAAAACGAAAAACAGAGTTAGATTTATTTACTTCTTTTTATGAAGAAATGACTACTTCTTCCTTTTCACTAGAAAAACGTGAATTAATGGGAAAAATAATAGATGACTGCATAAAGGAGGAGTCAGTTAAATGAGACCGTTAAAATTAACGATGCAAGGTTTTGGTCCTTATGCAGGAAAAGAAATGATTGATTTTACTATATTAGGAAATCGGACGATGTTTGTTATATCAGGAAAAACAGGTTCAGGCAAAACAACTATTTTTGACGGGATAAGTTATGCTATTTATGGAAAAGCGAGTGGGGAAGATCGCAATGGCCCTGAATTAAGAAGTCAATTCGCTTCCAATTCGCTTCTTACGGAAGTGCAGCTTGAGTTCAAATTAAGAAACCAACGATACTTAATTATTCGTTCTCCTCAACAAGAAAAAAAGAAAGAAAGAGGAGATGGTTTTACAACGATCGGCGCAAAAGCGGAGTTATTTGCTTTTGATGAAAATGGGGAAAAGAAAGTGATTGCTTCTTCCATTCGAGATGTAGATGAAAAAATTAAAGAGATCATGCAGATTGACAGTAATCAATTTAGACAAATATTAATGATTCCACAGGGAGAGTTTCGGAAATTATTAACTTCAGACAGTAAGGAAAAAGAGAGCATCCTACAGAGGCTTTTTCATACAGAGATGTACAAGCGGATTGAAGAGAAATTAAAAGTACATGCTTCAGGACTGAAAAAGTCAGTAGAACAACAATTATATATGCGTCATACGGCGTTGCAGAATATAAAAAGTGTATATATAGAAGAATTACAATCTTATATGGAAGAAAAAAGTGATAATGATGTTGTCATCTTGCCATTATTAGAAAAAGAAATAGCGGAAATGGAAAAAGAACTCGGAAATCTAAAACGAACAATGGATGAAAAAAGCAAAAATAGAGATAAAGTAAGACAGCAGCTATTCGAATCAGAAGCGATTTTAAAACAAATGCAGCTTCGCGATTCATTAGGTGCTAAAAAACAAGCATTATCTGCTAAGCAGGAATATTATAAACAACAAGAACAGGCTGTTCAACTTGCACAAAAAGCCGTATTGCTGACACAACAGGAGGAAATATGCCATCATTTAAAAAAACAGATAGATAATGGCGAGAAAGAAAAAACGGCTTTAAACGAATGGAAGAAGAAGGAATCAGCAAGATGGAAAGAAGCAGAAGAATGTTTTAAAAAAGAAGAAAATAAAGAAGCAGAAAGAAAAAAAATATCAGAACATCTCTCATTTTTAAAAAGTATAGAAAAAGATGTAAAGCTTTTTTCTAAAAAAGAAAGAATTGCTGCAGAAACACAACGATCATTAACTTGTGCTGAAGCGCAAAAAAAGGGGTTATTTTCTAAAAAAGGTGAAACGGAAGAAATATTGCAAAAACGAAAAGCAGAAAAACAACAACTAGAGACAGCCAAGATAACCTATTTAGAAAACAAAGAAAAATTAATCACTTTACAATATATGGTAGAAAAAACAACGAAATACAAAGAAGAAAATAAAAAAATAGTGCAATTGAATACTCAAATAGCGGACAGACTTAAAAGAAAGACAAACATAATAGAACGTTATAAAGATGCAGTAAAACTGATAGAAAAAATGGAAAGTGATTGGTTATCATCACAATCATATATACTCGCTGAAACGCTCCGGCAAGGGGAGGCGTGTCCCGTTTGCGGCAGCACGGAGCATCCACATCTGGCTAATAATAAAGCGGTGCATAGTATGAATGAAGAAGATGTAAAAAGTGCCAGGGAAGATTTAGTGAAAATAGAAAAGGAAAAGATAGAAGAAGAATCGATTTTGATGCAATTGCAAACAAAACAAAGTTTTTTACAAGATAATCAAAATGCATTGCTTGTGGAAATAAAAAAATTTGTTCCTGATTATACAGCAGAAAATGCGGAAGAAATGAATAGAATAAAATTAATGGAAGTGGAAGAATTAAAAAAGCATCAAGTTTATTTAGTAGAAGCAGAAAAACAACGAACAAAAACGAATGAGGAAATTGTTATAATAGAACAGCAGCTACAAGATTTACAAGTAAAAGGGGAATCTATTTCAGCGGATATTCAATCTATGTCGATACAATTAGCCGAGCAAACAACCACGTTAAACAGTATAAAGACTCTAATCCCTGAAGAATTAAGGGATGAAGCGTTGTATAAACAGGCATGTGAAACTGCTAGTTTCCAGTTGCAAAAATTAGAAGAAGCTTATAACAGAGCACAGACTAATTTACAAGAATCAAAAGATTCTTTACATACAGTTACTATAAAAAAAGAAGACATCGAAAAAAGAATAACAGAATTAAATGAAACGATGAAAGAGGAACGGACGATTTTTCTTGAAAATATGAAAGAACAAGGCTTTTCGAACTATTCTTCTTATATGCAAGCCAAGCAAACAGAAGATGAAATGAAAGAAAGACAGTTAAACATTCAGAAATACCGAGAAGAATACCGTTCAGTTCAGGATCGTTATCAAGATTTGGTAGATAGTTTACAAGACATTCAGGAACCTGATATTTCCTTGCTTAAAGCAAACTTAGCAGAAATAGAGTTGGAAATTGAGCATATCCAGCAGAAACAAACCAATTTAATCGTAAAAAAGCGGGATAATGAAGAAGCATACAACAAAGTCTTAGCAATCAATATGGAAATAAAACAGTTAGAAGAAGAATATAAATTATTAGGTCATTTGTATGATATATCTAGAGGTCAAAATACATATCGGATTACATTTGAAAGATATGTTCTCGCCGCTTTTTTAGATGAAATTTTAGAAGAAGCAAATAAACGCTTAATAAAAATGACTAGTGGACGCTATCAATTATTAAGAAAGTCGGATCGCTCTAAAGGAAATGTTCAAAGTGGACTAGAGCTATTAGTATTTGATCAATATACTGGACAAGAAAGACATGTTAAAACATTATCTGGAGGCGAAAGTTTTAAAGCTGCATTATCATTAGCACTTGGTCTAGCCGATGTTGTTCAACAATATGCTGGAGGAGTATCGCTTGAAACGATGTTTATAGATGAGGGATTTGGAACATTGGATCCAGAGTCTTTAGATCAAGCAATCGAAACATTGATGGAAATTCAAAGTTCTGGAAGATTAGTAGGAATAATATCGCATGTACCTGAAATTAAAGAAAGAATGGAAATTCGATTAGAGGTAATTGCTGGTCAAACAGGAAGTACGACAGAATTTCACTCTCTTCATTAGTAGGATTGCAATAAATTTTGCGCCATATTAACAACTAAATAAGGTGGTTTAATTTTTTAGGCATACTGAATTAAGTATGCTTTTTTTGCATGAGTCATTCGTGCTCATATAAGAGAATTCGATGAAAAAATAAGTTCTTGTCGTCTTTTGTCGTTTTTAGTAGGGGTTGATATATAGTACACCTAAGTGTATTTACTGAAGCACAGGTATTTTATAAAAGGAGGAAAATGAATGAAAAAATATGGATTAGCAATTCAAATTTTAATAGCACTTGTTTTAGGAATAGCCGTTGGAGCAATATTTCATGGAAATGATGTACTAATTAGTATTTTAACACCGATAGGGGATATTTTCCTACATCTAATAAAAATGATTGTTGTGCCAATTGTAGTTGCAGCTCTCGTTGTTTCCATTGCTGGAGTCGGAGATATAAAGAAGCTAGGTAAACTTGGTGGGAAAACAATTCTTTATTTTGAAGTGATCACGACGATTGCCATTCTATTCGGATTGCTCGTAGCGAATATCTTCCAACCAGGAGTTGGTGTAAACCAAGAAGGACTAACACAGACAGATATTTCTCAATATGAAAAATCCTCTGAAGCAACAAAAGATAGTCAAGGGATAGGATCAATACTTGTCCATATGGTACCAACAAATGTGATTGGCAGTATGGCAAATGGTGATTTATTACCAATTATTTTCTTCTGTGTTTTATTTGGATTAGGGGTAGCTGCAATTGGAGAAAAAGGAAAACCAGTGTTAGCTGTATCCGAAGGTATTCTAGAGAGTATGTTCTGGGTAACGAACTTGGTTATGAAATTTGCTCCATTTGGAGTATTTGCAATGATTGGAATCACCGTATCAAAATTCGGATTAGAAACATTGTACCCACTAGCAAAGCTTGTCCTATTAGTTTATGCAACTATGGTGGTTTTTGTGGTTGTTGTTTTAGGAATTGTTGCAAAATTTGCGAAAGTTAATATTTTCACCCTTCTTAAAATATTAAAAGATGAATTAATTTTAGCTTACAGTACAGCTAGTTCAGAAGCAGTTCTGCCAAGATTAATGGATAAAATGGAAAAATTCGGTTGTCCAAAATCTATTACATCATTTGTTATTCCGACAGGGTATACATTTAACCTTGATGGTTCAACGATTTATCAAAGTATTGCGTGTTTATTCATTGCTCAAATGGCAGGGATAGACCTTTCTATCGCTCAACAGTTTACATTAGTAGTTGTGTTGATGTTAACTTCAAAAGGAATCGCAGGGATACCTGGTGCATCTTTTGTTGTTATCGTCTCAACATTAAGTTCGATGAATATTCCGGTAGCAGGAATTGCTGTAATTTTAGGAGTAGATCGTATTATGGATATGTTGCGCACAGTTGTTAATGTAGTCGGGAATGCACTTGCGACGATTGTAATGAGTAAATGGGAAGGCGAGTTTGATGAACAAAA
The DNA here is from genome assembly GCA_047718615.1 of Bacillus sp. (in: firmicutes). Lineage (GTDB taxonomy): Bacteria > Bacillota > Bacilli > Bacillales > Cytobacillaceae > Niallia. The sequence goes on from JBDNRM010000251.1 coordinate 5,943, forward strand.
ATCAAATGAGTATATTTCTAGCGTAAAACAATCAGATGCTGCGTAAAATGGATAATTCCAAATAGTTCTTTCGTATTCTATACAAGAAGCTGGGACATAAGTATCCCAGCCGAAGATAAACCCGAATAATGATACGAAAATGTAAAAAATATTTCGTATCATTGTTTGGGTTTTTTATTTATGAAAAAAAGAAGGTTGGTGGGAATCACCCGCAGCCTGCATACACTTCGCTTTCCGTGGGGCTAGGCTTGAGCCTCCTCGGTGTTGCCTTGCTGGGTCTTTAGCCTTCCCACATTTCCCGCAGGAGTCTTCGCACTCTCCGTTACAAGCAACCTGTTTTAGAATAAGTTCTTGTCTTCGAATTTCATTGCA
>JBDNRM010000252.1:0-6281 GCA_047718615.1 Bacillus sp. (in: firmicutes)
GATATCAATAATGCTAATTATGGCAGTATGTTTTATGGCATAAAACATAAAATTCAAGTAATGAATAAAAACTTGCATATTTTCGGCTCTTTATTTTTTTCCTCGTTGTGTTAAACTCCCGTTAGCATAACAATGAAGATATTTTCTTTAGTAAAGTTGCATTACCTTCCCATACAGTATAGAAGCTCCATTCTTCAAGGAATAATTTTTTTAAATAAACGAATTTAATTTAGTATTTAATGATAGTATATTTCCTTTTGGTTTCCAATCACCTTATGTTATACTATTCTTAATAAAAGTCGAAAGGATGATGGGTGGACAATGATTAACTAATCTTATTTTATATTTGAAATCACATATTTCAAAACAAAAAAATAGGATTAGTCTGCCCATTATCTATAATTATTGTAAATAGCTTCAGAGTGTAGATAAATGATTAAATATACACTTATAGTGCGCGTTCAAAAGGAGAATAAAAAGGACGAAGAAATTCGCCATGTCCTTCTAACTGGACTTTTTGAACAGTGTCTTAATAGCCTGAGTGAAATCGTTTTACTTTAGCTTACTTGAAATATTTCTCAGTAAGCAAGTGAACGTTTCGACAGCCTTAAAAGAAAGCTTATTTGACAATGTACAGGTATGACTAATCCTTCCAAATGAATTGGGAGGATTTTTATATTGGCGGAAACTAATGCGCCAATATTACGACGTCTTATGCTTCGTATTCTCCCTTAATAAAGAAGGGATTGATTATATGAAAGAATTATTAAAATTATCTACTATTAGCTATGAAATAATGGAACGTACTATTTTTAAAGAGATAAATGCACATGTTCAACATGGTGACATCATCGGTATTATAGGCAAAAATGGTGCTGGTAAATCTACATTGCTGCAATTACTAAACAATGATTTAATACCAACACAAGGAAAAATACAGTGGATGCAGCAAGACCTGACTATTGTCCTGGTGGAACAAGAAGCCGAGTCGCATGCATCTGAAGTCAGCACTCCTGTTGAAGCAAAATTACTCGAGAAATGGCATGTACCGAATCATGACTTTCTACAATTAAGTGGTGGTGAAAAACTGAAAGCACGACTTGCAAAAGGTTTTTCAAAAGAAGCAGACCTTTTGCTATTAGATGAACCAACAAACCATCTTGACGAAAAAAGTTTAGAATTACTCACTATACAAATGAAAAATTATAAAGGTACTATTATTTTCGTTTCCCATGATCGCTATTTTTTAGATGCTATTGCAACCAAGATATGGTCGCTTGAAGGCAGCAAGCTTATCGAACATAAAGGGAATTATTCTAGTTATATGGAGGCGCGAAAACAGAAAAGACTTACCCAGCAGCGTGAATATGAGAAACAGCAGAAAATGGTTCAACGCATTGAAGGTCAAATCAATGAGATTACATCTTGGTCAAAAAAAGCGCATGGACAATCAACGAAAAAAGAGGGTTTTAAAGAGTACTATCGCGTAAAAGCAAAAGGGATGGATGCACAAGTAAAATCAAAACAAAAACGGCTTGAAAAAGAGTTGGAAAAAGCAAAAACTGAACCAGTTGAGTCAGAATATACGGTAAACTTTTCGATCGAAGCAAACACCAAGATTGGAAAACGATTTTTAGAAGTAAAGAATGTATCAAAGTCTTTTGACGGAAGAATCCTATTTAAACAGGTTCATTTCACCATTCAGCACGGGGAGAAAGTTTCCATTATTGGTCCAAATGGCAGTGGAAAGACAACCTTGTTAAACATAATTCTTGGAAGGGAACCATCAGACGGGAATATATGGATTTCACCTTCTGCCAAAATCGGCTATTTAACGCAAGAAGTATTTGATTTACCACTCGAACAAACACCTGAACAGCTCTTTTATAAAGAAACATTCGAGACAAGAGGGAAAGTGCAAAATTTAATGAAACATTTAGGATTTTGTGCTTCACAATGGACAGAACCAATCCAGAATATGAGCATGGGTGAACGGGTAAAGTGCAAGTTAATGGCATATATATTAGAAGAAAAAGATGTGCTTATTTTAGATGAGCCGACGAATCATCTTGATTTACCTTCACGTGAACAACTTGAAGATACATTAGCACATTACAATGGAACACTGCTTGTTGTTTCACATGATCGATACCTGCTTGAAAAAACGACAAACAGTAAACTTGTTATTGCGAACCATCGCATCCAAAAGCAATTTGCTGAAACACCTCAAAAAAGAAATAATCTTGAAGAGCTGCGGTTAAAGCTCGAAACGGAAAGACAAGAAGTTTTAGGAAAGCTTAGCTTTATGACTCCAAATGATAAAGCCTACACAGAACTTGATAAGAAATTTAAAGAGCTTACGAAACAAATAAAAGAGCTTTAATCAACAGACGAATGTTATTTTAAAAACACTGCATATTTCATCAACAAATAAAGCTAATATAGGACGGAATTCGCCTGAATACGGACGAATTCCACCTATTTTAACATTTATTTTCACCACTTACTTTCAGTATGTTTATTAGCATGTGCAAGTTCACACAAATATTGATTAAATAGTGACTCTCTATTTCTTCATCGGTTGTATAAAAGGTATGAAAAATTTCGTCAGGAACTTCAGCATATTTGGCTAAACTCCTATATGAAAATTGATACTCCTCTATTAAGAAAGAATGTATCAATAGCTTGATTCTTTCTTTAGCATTCATAATTGAAAATCCATCCGTTAAAAATAGAGAACGATACTCAATCAACTCTATTTCACCTTTTTTCCATTCATATGGTTCATCTTCTAGGATTTTTTTTATCTTTTCAGAAGATATACCTAATAATTTTGGCAATTGTTCCACTTCTATATGAAATTTCTCCATCATTTTAAGCATCTTTTCTTTCAGGTAATCGTTATTATCTGTTGATGGCAATTCAATAGATAAATTATGTTTAAACCGCCCCATAATTCCCTCCTTTTTTTGTATATTATACCATTACTTATAACTCAAAGTTCGCTGCATAAATTCCTTTTCATTTCTTTTAGACAACTTGCTTTGCAGCGTAGAAAGGGATGTTGATTTTCTTGTTAGGTATTTTTTTTACTTTATCGCTATTCAATAGGGGGGTTTCAGTGTTATCAATCTAAACTTCAATATATTAGGAAATTGAATAAAAAGCGTTAGTTTTTCCGAGGCTTACTGCTCGCTTTCCATTTAGGAGTCTCGCATATCCTCTACAGCAACCAGTTTGATCTATTGGTTGCTCTCGCTGAAACTAGGGAAATATCCATCTCGTTTATAATTTCCTAGACGAGTATAAGTTTCCATTTTTGGACAGAAAATTCTCTTTTTATTTCCGAAAATTTCTATAACTCTTGTACATAAATTGGCTTTTAAATACAGGAAAAACAATAAAAATAGGGCTATGCTTTTTCTGTAAAGTAGTGGTATTATAGAATTGTTTGAAGAAAGAAACTTGTAAAAATAAAAAAGAATAACTCCAAAGTACAAGGTGATTAGACTATGACAGAAAAACATATTTCGATTCCCTCCTTGTCTTCCAACTCTGTTCGATTGGGAGTATTATTAGCAATTGTCGGAGGATTTTTAGATTCTTATACGTTCATCACAAGAGACGGAGTGTTTGCCAATGCTCAAACTGGAAATATCGTCTTATTTGCTGTGGAAGCATCAAATGGAGCATGGAAAGAAGCAATGCTCTATATTCCTCCACTTATTGCCTTTATGTTAGGGGTCCTTGTTTCTGAAATAGTGAAAATCCCTCCTATAAGACATGCGCTGCATAGTTATCGTCGATCCATTCTTATACTTGAATGCATTGTACTGATTATAGTCGGTTTTTTGCCCTCTAGTGTTCCTAATATTATCGTTACAGTATGTATATCCTTTGTTTCTTCTTTACAAATTTCTACCTTTAATAAATTAGATAAATGGGGCTACAATTCAACGATGACGACCGGCAACCTGCGAACAGCAACAAGAGCTGCTTATTGTGCACTTGTCGAACATGATGAAGAAGCGAAAAAACAAAGCAAAGAGTTTTTTGGCATTATTGGCGCGTTTTTATTTGGTGCTCTATTAGGAACATTTTCCACTACTTATATTGGAATCACTTCTGTGTGGATTGCATCAGCCATTTTAGCTATTGCGCTTATTTTATATCATCGGGATAAAGGGTTTGTACCAAGGAAGGCTATGTTGAAATAAACTCAGATAATTTTTTTCATTATATGTATAGAGGGAAGAGCGATGGTACCGTCCTTCCCTCATTTAAATTCGATTTTACTTGCCGTTATCTTGTAAATCCACCTTCACACTTTCTAACTCTACAGGATAATAGGAGGTTAAATAACCTATTCAATTCCCCCGTTTCACTTCATCAAATAGAACGATTTTCGTTGTCTCCATATCTGTGCCAAATTCCTTAGGAAATTGCTTACCTATAACTAATAAATAGAAACCAGATAAATATCCATTCGAATTTGGTGGCTCGATTTTTTGCAACTCTTTATCCTTTAATAGGAAATACTTTCCCTCTAATCCTAAATTCGCACTAGTTCCTAGTGAAACAATTAATTGATATTCAAATTTAGGATTGCTAAAGAAATTTTTTTGATTTAAATAATCTAGCTTTGAAAACAATTGCTCAGCATCCATCAATTCATCATATTGTACTTTTTCTTTTATTTTCTGTTTGCTGATACTTACTTTATTATCTTCCTCTTCCTCGCATGAGTAACAGGTTCTATAATGATAAACGATAAAATAATCCTTCTCTTTATCTATTACATCAAATACGACGGAGTAAATAGTCTGATTTTTATCTAAGGTTAATTTAAAGTTTTCCAGTTTAGCATTGTTTGTAATAGTTAATTTTTCTCTAAACTGATGCCAACTGTCAACATTATTGACCGTATTAAAATCTTCCTGTTTATATAAAGATACTTTTTTCGGACGATTTTCATAAAAATTATATATTGCTGCCAAAATCACTAAAAAAATCAACGTTACGGTAATTGCCCAGATCCTTTTTTGCAATCCTTTCTCCTCCACATTCTTACATATCACTTATTATTTTTACAGAAAAACACAAGAGGCTTTCTTAAAACAACAAAATATAGACAAAACTTTCTTTTTATATTACCATAATTTTCAGACTAATATTTTTAAAAGGATGATGATAATGGATATTAAAAAAGATGATTTAACCGGTCCCGAGGTTATTGAGTTGTTGATGGATCATTTGCAGAGTATGGCCGTACATTCTCCACCGGAAAGTAGACACGCACTTGATGTGGAAGGATTGAGGAAACCAGAAATCACCTTTTGGAGTGCATGGGAAGAAAATGATTTAGTTGGTTGTGGGGCATTGAAGGAGCTTAATGCTCAACATGGGGAAATTAAATCCATGAAAACTTCTTCCTCCCATCTAAGAAAGGGTGTTGCACAGCAACTGCTTCAACATATAATCGGAGAAGCAAAACGCCGTGGTTATAGACGGTTAAGTTTAGAAACAGGCTCCATGGATGCTTTTGAACCAGCTAGAAGGTTATATTCAAACCTAGGCTTTCAATATTGCAACCCCTTTTCGCACTATAGTGAAGACCCTAATAGTGTATTTATGACATTAGAGTTATAGAATGAAAGACGAACAGGAATTCATTCTACCTTCTATTAGGATAGCAGAAGATAATTTTTTCTTGTTCGTTTAATTTCATTATATTTAGTAAAGTTTTCTTCCATGGGTGGTTTCTTCCGATAGATTCTTCATTTATTCAAACAACATAGTAAACAATATTTTCATACCATCCCATCTACCGCTTAACAAAAAGAACAACAAAAACGACAAAAATGATGCCAAGTAATAAGAAAGGACCAACACCCGAACTATACACAATATATATCTTAATATGTCGTATTAGATGAATAACTAGAAATAACAGTAAAATAACACCAGATATTGTAATGAAAGGCATCTTTCTGTTGCGGTTCAAGCTAACCAGCCCCTCCAAAAAATCTTAAGTACAGATAATAATGCGGAAATTTACTGGATGTTATTGTTTTCTTCCGCAATATAACACTATGTTCATCACATCTTGTATTATTCATCTAATTTTCCCTGTTGTTAATACGAAGTACCAGCAATGTAACATGCAACTTGAGCACTTTATGTATTATCAGAAGAAATTTTTAAGACAAGGGGGGAGTTTTGATATATAATTCCGCGTTCCTCCCATTAATTCCGCGCTTCTCCCGATTATTCCGCGTTCC
>JBDNRM010000253.1:0-6279 GCA_047718615.1 Bacillus sp. (in: firmicutes)
GGGCTCTTTTTTGTTCAAGTCCCCGAAAATCCTTCTAACAGGAATGCTCCTTTTTTAAGGCTCGTATTATTATCGTTCTAATAATAACGTATTATTTGTGATATATTGTCGACAGGCGTAAACTTGAAGAAAGGAAAGTTCAATTATAGATTTGTACAATTTATACTATTCTATGAAAAAGCATTTAAGTAAATGGTAAACAAAATAAGCACTGTTGTAGGGGGCTGCAATGAAAAAAGCAAGAAAGTATTCTTTTTTGTTATGCACCGTAGCACTAATAGCAAGTTTGGTAGGTTGCTCACCTATTGATTTTGTTACAAATGCTTCGGCAAAAGAAAAGAATAATAAAACAGAAAAACAAGAATTGGATAGCCATGAATCAGCACAGATTATGGATGATGAAAAGGAATTAATCGCCCAGGAGGAACAACAAAAACAAGATAATGAGATCATCGATTGGAATGCCCCTTCGAATGGATCGTATCCGACTCTAGATAAAAGCAAATCTATTTGGATAGATGTTTCTGTCAATGATCAGAAGGTGTATATAAAGGACGGAGACGCTACATTATATACAATGACTGCCTCAACAGGGATAGATACAAATGATGATAACTCTACACCAAAAGGAATCTATTATATTGAACCAGAACGGGGAGAGTGGTTTTTTTCTTCTGGTTATGGAGAAGGAGCAGAATATTGGGTTTCTTGGAAGAACCATGGAGAATTTCTCTTCCATAGTGTGCCAATGAATGGAAACAAACAGGTGATAGAAGAAGAAGCAAAAAAATTAGGGGAAAAGGCATCGCATGGCTGTATTCGTTTAACCATTGCCGATGCAAAATGGATCTATGAACATATACAAACAAATACGAAGGTAGTTATTCGCAGCTAGCAGGGTATGATCAGGCTGTTAAGAAATGGTTGTTTTTTTAATTTCTTATTCAGTCTGCTTCCTATATTTTGCTTCACCCAGCTGATTAGATAGGTTTTTTTGTTATTATAATCGTAATAGTTACGATTTAAAAAAAGATGAAAATATAGTAGACTAAGGAATAAGCGCATAATGCGATAGAAAGAGGGGGCAATAAGCTTTTATCCCACTCTTAACGGACAGTAGCCCCCCGCTGATGGAAGGTTACTTTATAGAAAAATGGAGGTAAGGAGCATGGAGTCAATTAATCCTATCTTAATGGAGTTTTTACTTCGAAGCGCCATTAATAAATTGCCAGATCAAAAGAGAGAAATCTATCAGTTTATTGAAAGGAATGAAGATCGACTGGAAGAAATGGCAGGAAGCGAAGAACAATTTATTCAACTAATGGATGAAAATCCTCCATTTCAAGCAGCTGCAAATCATTTTTCACTTGATGTGGATACCATAAAAAAAATGGCAGATGAGATACAAGCGGAGATAGATGTTATCATAAAAGAAAGATGCAGTAGATTGAAGTGGATAGATTGCACGGATTATTTAAGAAAAAAGCAGAGAAACAAACAGAAGAATAAATGGTCTTTTATCCATATTTCTTAATTAGTAACGCACTGGAAAAAAAGAAGATAAGGGTAAGTTGTCCCACTAGATCAGAAAAATGCTTTATAGGTATGAATGGGTAATTATATATATTGAAAGAATAAAGGGCGTTACCTTAGCAACTTTTCTAGAGTAAAAAGGCAACTAAAAGAGTAGATAAGCGATTGAAACAGAAGAGAAAGACAAAAGTTGGATGACACTAGACACTAATAAAGTGAATGCTTTTTCTAGCATTCACTTTATTAGTGTTTTTATGGATTTTTCAAACAGTTCTCTGTTTTTCTTTGATTATTTTACATCTAGGGGATAGACATAGGGCTGTTCTGGTTCATTTACCCTTTTCCAAGAAGTGATTTTTAACATGGGAAGGTTTGCTCCATTATAAGCTGTTTTTTCTAGTATCCCGGTTGCTTCCAACCAAGTATCTTCTGTTATCTTTTCGGCTTCTGGAAACTCTGATAGAAACCCAATAATACCTGCATCTGCAATACAATGTGTTATCACAAACCTTGATAGAACGAGTTGATTTTTAGCAAGACCCTCCTCTTTATAAACAAACCCTTTTAGTTTAATGGTTCTCCCTGCAAATGCATCTATTTCCATATTGATTTTTTCATAGTAAGTGGAAAATACTTTTTCTTGCATGTTAATATAATCGCTTTGGTCGAGTTGGTGATTGATTTTCTCAAACTCATCAGAAGAGATGGTCTTTTGATTGGCTAGACCAGGATCAATCGGGTTATTATCTACTGCATTTGTTGTTGAACTGTTCGTATTTGCTTTTGCTTGTGATAATGAATCTTCCGTATTTTTTTTCTGTTGGTTTGAAAGTATAGCTGTTCCGCCCTTTTTTTCTGCAATCGAAGCATCAAGAAACTTGGCAGGGAGGAAGAAGCCAGTAATTAATGGAAAAGCAATCACCATATAGGAAACTAATTTTTTTGTATGAAAAGAAGAGTTTCCATGATCATGATTGCAGATTTGGTTCTCCTGGTGGCAATCGTGATTCGATTCTTTGGAAAATAATAGTCTGGTGATCTGAATGGCAGCAAGGAGAAAAAACAGAATCGATGCTACCACGCTTAACCCTACATATTTAGGGTTAATAAATTTCGTAATATCTCCCGTATAATTTAATTTAAAAAGCAAGCCTGAAAATACAAGTAGCAAAAGTGCCCGTAATGCCTGCTGAAAGATAAAATTCACCGTATACTCACGCTCCTTATAGTGCGTGTTCAAAAAGGAGGATAAAAAGGACCGAGAAGTTCGAGGCGTCGTAACTTTGAGCATCGGCCTTCCACAGGATGTGGTGACTTCCACGTTGCTCACAGGACGTGAGCGTTTTTAGTGGAAGATCCTCTACTTCATACGTGAGAAGCGGAAAAGTAAGACAACGAAGAAATTCGATGTGTCATTTTTACCGGACTTTTTGAACAACTTCTTATATAAAAATTTGTGCTATCAACATAACGATAAAGACAGTGGATACAATGAGAGCAAGCATTCCGAAAACAAATTTGGAACGGAATACTCCAAGCATCATTAGCGTATTCTTTAAATCCATCATTGGACCAAGTAGTAAAAATCCTAATATGGAATGAATAGGAAAAATATTGCTAAAAGATGCACCGATAAAAGCATCTGCTTCTGAGCAGAGTGATAAAACATATGTTAAGCCCATCATGACAAGCAAGGATGAGATAGTCCCGCTTCCAGCAGCTAACAGCGTCTTTGCTGGTAAATAAGTTTGAACGAGTGCAGCCAAAAAAGCTCCTATAATTAAAAATTTTACCATATCAAAAAATTCATCAATGGAATGAAGAAGCATATTCCATAATCGTTTAGGAAACGTTGATGGAACGGATCGGCCGGAAGAAAGAGAATTAGTAATAGAAACTTTTAATTGGTCGCCTTTATAAATGCAGCTGACAAGAAATGCGATTAATAGAGCGACAAGTAAGCCTAAACCAATTCTTAATCCAGCGATTTTAAAACTATTTCCGAATGCCATATAGGTGGATGCTGCGACAATTGGATTGATAAGTGGGCCAGTTAACATAAAGCCCATTGCTGCATAGATGGGAACGCCTTTTCCAATTAATTTCCGTACAATTGAAACGATTCCACACTCACATGCAGGAAAAAGAGCACCGACTAAACAGCTCACTACTACAGCTGAAAATTTATTTTTTGGAATCCATTTTTGTATATGTTCTTCTGTTACGAAAATTTGGATAAAGCCAGCGATAAGTACTCCTATTAATACAAAAGGAAGTGCTTCTATTAAAACACTTAAAAAAATTGTATTTAGCGTTAAAAAGGAAGAGGGCAGTTCCATGGAAAAGGTAAAGCTAGAACGAAAAGATAGAAATAGAAGAAAGAAACTAAGAACAAACACCATGATGATAGAGAAAAGGTTATTTCTGATTACATGAAACATGAAGACCTCCAATGAATACTAGACTACATATATTTTTTACGTTTACATTTTAAAATAGAAGGGATGCTTTGTAAATGAAGAATCGCAGCAAGTAGTTGATTATACTAGATTAAGGTGGGGAAGGGAATAAGTGAAATGAACGGTTTATATGGTTTGAAAAAATGCTAGGATACCTTGAAAAGAGGATTTAGCTCTCTCAATGGATCCGCAGCCGGTATACACTTCGCTTTCCATGGGGCGGGCGGCGAGCCTCCTCGGAGCAAGCTCCTGTGGGGTCTCGCCTGTCCCGCAAATCCCATAGGAGTCTTCGTGTATTCCGGCTGCTCCCTGCTTCAACATAAAAAAACTCAATTACACTCGCCCATTTTCATTCTTCTTGGTGCAAAATTTGTTGCATAGATGTCTACCTGAAAAAAGGATTGCTCTCTCAAGGGTTCCGCAGGTGGAATACACTTCGCTTTCCTGTGGGCTCACTCCTGCAGGGTCTCGTCTTTCTCGCATTCCTGCGGGAGTCTTCGTGTATTCCACCTGCTCTGTGCTTTAAACTTCGATTATAAAACAAAATAGAAAACTGTATTGTAAAGGATAAAAAGAAAGATAATGATCAATTTCTTCTCCTGAATTGGGAAGATATTACGAAGGGAACAGTCGAATATTATAATGGTTTCGCACATGGTGAATATCAATATTTATAAGTAATAGAGGTAAATTTGTATTATTAAGGTAGATAAAGTGTTGAAAGATAAGTGTTGAAAAATTCTTTCTTGTTTGCAGATAGTTATATAGTACGCCAGTGTTGATATCGTATTTCTCCTAAAAAAAATACCGATCAACCATTCAAATTATTAACGGGTTATAGAAGAATTTATTTTATGAAAAATCTGTATAAGTGCGTGTTCAAAAAGGAGGATAAAAAGGACCGAGAAGTTCGAGGCGGTTTAGCTTGGAGCATCACAGCGTATGGTGTTAATACGTGAGAAGCGGAGAAGCAAACCAACGAAGAAATTCGATGTGTTATTTTTACCGGACTTTTTGAACAACCTCTATAAGCATATGCAATAAGTGTGATAGTTTATTGTTATGCAAATATCGAAATAGAATAATGGAGATGGAGTTATTTCAGTTATTAAATAAATAGTTTTTAATAATATAAAATTTTATAGTCTATTTTTGACAACTTATAGTTAATTTTTAGCTACTTATAGGACTATTTAATTTTTTGTAAATTCCTATGTTATATTTGTTTCAGAAGTGGAGGATACATATGCAAATCAAGCTAATTATCGATGAAAAATACATCGAACCTGAAGTACATATTCATGCAAATGCTTATAGCGAGCAAATAGAACAATTAATGAAATTTTTAAAGGCTACAAGTACCGATGTTATAGACGGCTATATACAGCAGGATATTTATATGTTGAAGATTGAAGATATTTACTTTGTTTATTCACAAGGAGCTAAGGTATATTTCCAAACAGATGAAAATGAATATGAATCAAAACGCAAGTTATACGAGCTTGAAGAATTATTAGAGAAAGATTTTGTTCGCCTGAATAAATCTACACTTGTAAACGTTTCGAAAATTTCTTCTATGAAGATGGAAAAAATGGGTATCATGAAAATTTTGATGGATAATGATACAACTGCACATGCTAGTCGAATGTATTTAAAAGGCTTGAAGAAGCGATTAGGTATTGGGAGGGATACATGATGAAAAATACTATCAAGATAGCACTTTTAGGTGCTGCTATTGGTTTAAGCACTTCATATACAATTATTACAATTATTTTATTACAAAATCCAACCCACACAATTAATGGAAACAAGCTATTAATAGAATTTATATTAGCTATTATTCTTGGAGTTGGATGTGGTATATCATTACTGCTATTTTACATAGAACGGTGGTCGATTGCGACTAAGCTAGGAATTCATTATCTGATTTCCCTAGTACTTGTATTTTTTTGTGGATTAATAGGCAAATGGTTTGATAACCCATTTGAGAAGCCGGGAGCATTTATTTTATTTTTTCTCATTCATTTGGCTATTTATCTTGTTATATTTGGAGTTATTTATTGGAGTACTTTACAGGAAATAAAGACCATTAATGATAAATTGAAAAGGAGATAGGGAGGATAAAATCATGTCACAACTTAAGTATGAACAGGCAAAGAAACGTGTAAGAGAATTAAAGGTATTTTATGGTTATTTTATTTTTTATATCTTAGTGAATATTATGTTATTTATTGTCCGCAGCCACTTTCGATGGCGGTTAACTGGCCAGTGGCAGTGACATGGCAAC
>JBDNRM010000254.1:0-6205 GCA_047718615.1 Bacillus sp. (in: firmicutes)
GAGATATTGCCGAATGGATCATATAAATGATGAAAAAAATTTTATTAATCTTTCTAATAATGCAAAAGAAACAAAACAGAAAGCAAAAAATGATCAAACAAAGGTTTCCAAAATGTCCATTTTTTCTATTTCCTCTATCCCATTAGTTATGACATTAGGAAATAGCATGCTAATTCCGGTGCTCCCTACCATTGAAAAAAAGCTGGAGATTTCTTCTTTTCAAGTTAGTATGATTATCACTGTTTATTCTATTGTTGCCATTTTGCTAATCCCTGTGGCAGGTTATCTATCGGACCATATCGGCAGAAAAAAAGTAATTATTCCTAGTCTTATTATATCTGCAATTGGTGGAGCAATTGCTGGTATAGCTGCATGGATGATGGACAATAGCTATTGGGTTATTCTTATTGGAAGGGCACTACAAGGTGTTGGAGCAGCAGGAGCCTTTCCTATCGTTTTGCCCTTAGTTGGAGATATGTTTAAAAAAGAAGAAGAGGTTAGCAGTACATTAGGTGTAATCGAGACATCAAATACGTTTGGCAAAGTATTAAGCCCCATAGTCGGCGCCTTCCTAGCCGGATTTATTTGGTTCATTCCTTTTATGTCTATTCCTATTTTTTGTTTTCTATCCATCATCTTGATTCTTCTTTTCGTTAAAGTGCCTGCAAGTCAAAAGGAGCCGTTGCCTTTTAAAGAATTTATCACACATACAAAAGAAGTAATAAAAAAAGACAAAAAATGGCTATATGCTATTTTTTTCATTGGTGCTATTGTTATGTTTATTTTATTTGCTGAGATGTTTTATTTATCAGATGTACTAGAAAAAAAATATCATATCAAAAATATAAAAAAAGGATTTTTCCTTGCCATTCCGTTAGGTGCATTGTGTCTTACCTCCTTTATCACTGGGAGAAAAATAAAACAAGATCAAAATTTAATGAGGTGGATTACTTTTATCGGCATTATTGCGATTATTTCTGGAACGATCGCACTCAGCTTCACTGAAAAATTATGGTTTATTGTGTTATTTCTTACCATTTCAGGAATCGGAATAGGCGCGAGCCTGCCACCCTTAGATGCTTTAATTACAGAAGGGATAGAAAAAGAAGAAAGAGGAACCATAACAAGCCTTTATAGCTCTATGCGTTTTATTGGCGTAGCTGCTGGACCGCCATGCATGGCATTATTCATTAAACATGCTGATCAGCTTCAATTTTATTTATTAGGCGGAATTGCGATTCTTGCCGCACTTGCAGCGTTATTTCGTTTAAAACAGCAAAAATCCACACAAGCTTAACGACTGAATTGATTCTAAACAATGATTTAGTCATTCTAATTATGTTAATTTCTGCAAGGCTTATTCATATGCCTTGCCTTCTTTTTATCTAAGCATATACATCCCTTCAAAGGTACACAATTAATCATTGTTTTCTCCACCCAATCATTTCATTAGCAAATCACTTTTCAAACCATTAACTTTTTTTCGTTCACTAAGCCATTCCGCCCCACCTCTAAGTGAACATTAACTTCATTTTCGCTAATAAAGTCGCTACCTGATTCCCCAAAGTTTCAGCATACTGAAACAAGCTCATTGAAGCCGTTTAATGTTTCCAATATGCAAATGTTCTTACTGATAATTACTACGCAATATCCTGTTAAAACATCGATTGACTAGCATCCTGCAAGCCTTATGTCTTCACTGGCACTTGAACATACTGGATGGAGAGCTAGACAGACTTCACATTTCAAAAATTTTATACTCCCTCATTAAAGTCAGTTATTCTCTTGTTTTCTCAGTTTTTCTTATCTATCTTAAAAAAACAAAAACACCCCAAAAGTGAACATTTGGGGTGTCGAGATTGTTGTTTATTTAATTCTATTCTTGAATAGGTTTTTTCAAAATACCAAGCAATACTGCACTTACAATTGCACCTATTACGATAGATAGCAGATATAATAATGCACTTCCATCTACTAATCCGATAACAAAGATACCACCATGTGGTGCTCTTAATGCAATGTGAAAGAACATAGACAATCCGCCAGTTATTGCAGCACCGATTGCTACTGAAGGAATGACACGAAGCGGATCTGCTGCTGCAAATGGAATCGCACCTTCTGTAATAAAGGATAATCCCATAATATAATTTGTTGTACCTGCATCTCGTTCTTGTTTTGTAAATTTCTTTTTAAATATAGTTGTCGCTAAAGCAATGGCAAGTGGCGGAACCATTCCTCCAGCCATAATAGCTGCCATTGGCTCAAATACTCCATTTGCAATAAGACCTGTACCAAATACATAAGCTGATTTATTAATAGGACCACCCATGTCTATTGCCATCATACCACCAAGAATAATACCTAATAACACAGCGTTTGCTGTTCCTAAACCAGACAACCAATTTGTAATAGCAGTATTTAAGTCTCCAACAGGACCAATAACTACATAATTCATAATTAATCCAGTAATTAAAATTCCAAGTAACGGATACAACAAAATCGTTTTGATACCTTCAAGAGAAGTCGGTAATACTTCCAATGCTTTTTTTAATCCAATAACTACGTAACCAGCTAAGAAACCTGCAATCAAACCACCTAAGAATCCAGCCCCACCAGTAGCAGCCATTAAACCTGCAACCATACCTGGTGCAAAACCAGGGCGATCAGCAATACTCATTGCAATAAATCCAGCTAATACAGGAACAAGCAAGAAGAATGCATTATCTCCGCCAATTAGCTTTAAAACAGCTGCAAAAGCATTATAGCTAGGATCATTAGGATCAGAAGAATTGTATCCAAACATAAAGGAAATAGCAATTAATATACCGCCACCAACTACAAACGGAAGCATATTGGATACACCGTTCATTAAATGTTTGTAAATACCTGCTTTTCCTTTTTTGCCACTTTCCCCTTCACTTGATCCAGAACCACCTTGATAAATTGGTGCTTGTTGATTAAGTGCTTTTTCAATTAATTCTTTTGGTTTTCTTATTCCATCTGCAACTGGTGTTTCTAAAACATGTTTTCCTTTGAAACGTTCCATTTGCACTTTTGTATCAGCTGCAACGATTACTCCTGTAGCATTCTCAATTTCTTCAGGAGTCAAAACATTTTTTGCACCGCCAGATCCATTCGTTTCTACTTTAATGTCAACACCCAGTTCAGCAGCTTTCGCTTTTAATGAATCCGCTGCCATATATGTGTGAGCAATCCCTGTTGGACAAGCAGTAACAGCAACGATAAAGTTCTTTTTATCTGCAATATTTTGCTCTACTTCTTCCTCTTCTACATCATAACTATCAATAATTCCAACAATTTCTTGTTTCGTTTTTGCAGCGAGTAATTTAGCTCGAACTTCTTCTTTTAACAAGATAGTAGATAATCGTGATAATGCTTCAAGATGTGTATTGTTTGCACCATCTGGAGCAGCAATCATAAAGAAAAGATTCGCTGGCTGACCATCTAAAGATTCATAATCTACCCCTGCTGTTGAACGCCCAAATGCTATTGCAGCATTTTTTACAGCTTTTGTTTTCGCATGTGGAATAGCAATTCCTTCACCGATACCAGTAGTACTCTGAGATTCTCTTTTTAGAATAGCAGCTTTGTACTCTTCTCTATCCGTTAATTTCCCTGCACTGTTTAAAACATCCACCAATTGATCAATTGTTGATAACTTTTGTGTTCCTTCTATATTTAAAAGGATAGTTTCTTGCGTTAATAATTCTGTTATTTTCATCAGATAACGCTCCTTTTTCTGTTTTTATCAAGCAATCTCAATTGGCATTTGCCATGCCAATTGAGGTGCTCCGTTCTATTATTTGAATATCTGATATAATTATTTAATAATTACCTGTGGTAATAAACTTTCTACTTTCTCTTTTGAACATAAACCAATGGAAAATGCTGTAGCACTACCTGAAGCTACACTATAACGAAAAGCTTCTCGTATATCCTGCGTTTCTTGATATTTTGCAAGGAATCCCGCAACCATACTGTCGCCTGCGCCTACAGAACTTTTCACTTCTCCTTTAGGAACCGTGCTGATAATAGTTTCGTGTTCGTTAATTAAAACCGCACCATCTCCTGCCAATGAGACAATTACATTTTGCGCACCGCGTTCTAATAGTTTTTTCCCATAAGGGACAACCTCTTCTATACTTGTAATGGTCGTATCAAACAACTCACCTAATTCATGATGATTCGGTTTAATAAGAAATGGTGAATACGGCAATACTTTATTTAACAATTCTCCTTCAGCATCAACAACAAAAGAAACATGTTGCTCATGACAAATTTTCACTAACTCTTCATATGTTGTTTTCGGAAGAGTAGATGGAATGCTTCCTGCAAGCACTAATAAGTCATCAGATGTTAACTCACTGATTTTTTGCTTAAGTTCAGTGAACTTATCTTCAGAAATAAAAGGTCCGTTTGCATTCAACTCTGTTTCAGAATCTGCTTTTACTTTCACATTGATTCTTGTATCTTCTTCAACTTCCACAAAATTAGTTTCAATATTTTCTTTTTGCAGTTGATCTACAATATAATTACCTGTAAACCCACCAACAAATCCTAAAGACTTGCTTGTAACACCCATTTTGTTTAATACTCTAGAAACGTTAATTCCTTTTCCACCAGGAAATTTACTAGTAGTTCCTATACGATTTAATTCCCCTAAATTAACTGTGTCTAATTCAATAATATAGTCAACAGAAGGATTTAATGTTAGTGTATAAATCATACTTTCACAACCTTTATACTAGTTTTTCGTAAATACTTTTCGCTTATTTCTTCGTCAAGATAATTAGTAATAATTACCGCTTCATTAAGATCGGCAATTTTTGAAAAATAAACCTCTGAAAACTTGCTGTCATCTGCAATAACAAATGCTTCCCTTGAAAGTTCCATTGCTAATTCTTTCACCATCGCTTCTTCCTGATCAGGTGTAGTATACCCAGATTTAGGATGAATACCATTCACACCCAAAAAACATTTATCAAACCGATAATTATTCAAACTAACTAATGAACCTCTTCCAACAATTGCATTTGTTTTTTCTTTCACATAACCACCTAAGATATAAGTTGAAATTCCCTTTTCTAAAAGTGGCTGCAAATGCATTAATCCGTTTGTTACAACAACAATATCTTTTTTCTCAAGAAATGGAATCATTTCTGTCACAGTTGAACCCGCATCTAAATATATACTATCTCCATCTTCTATTAAACTTGCCGCATAATTTGCAATTTGTTTTTTTTCTTGAAGGTTTTTGAGAGATTTTTCAATCATACTAGGCTCTGTTCTTTTCCCTTGTAGCCTAGATGCACCTCCATGGACTCTTTTTAAAAAGCCCTCATGTTCCAATAATGTTAAATCACGTCTTATTGTTGACTCAGAAGTGGATGTTCTATCTACGAGCTCTTGTAGTTTAACTGTGTGTTTTTCCTTAATCAATTGTAAAATTAAATGATGTCTTTCAGGTGTTAACAACTTTTCACATCATCTCCTTAGAGTCATGTGTTATGCCTCTATAAAAATAATACTGTAAACGATTTCAACAATCAAGCATTTTCTTTCAAAATCATTCAAAAAAATTCAAAATATGAAAGTTTGTGAACGTTTTTTGTCTTATTATCTCTTCAAATAGGCAGAAAATAAGCTCATTCAAACTCTTTACCCCTTTTCCTAATTAATTATGTTTCAAATGTTGAAATTTTTCATTCTTATCTCCTATAATAGATATCAGCTCTACTCAAATTTTTTGAAAAGGAACCGAATAAAAAATGAACATGAAAAAGATATCCTTTTATTATTTAGAACTCATTAAGATTATTATTATGAGTGTTTTGCTTTTCGCCTTGTTTGGTTCTATTAATGACATCATCATTAAATCCATCACCGGCTATGCTTTCCCAAACATAAGCTTTTTTCAAGAAAACTCCCTATTGATGGTACTATTTATCATCCAGTATATCGGTTTTGGCTTATTAGTTTTTGTCATTTACAAAAATTCAATACAATTTATTGGTTTCAACAAACAAAAAACAAGAAAAAAATTACCCGTCGCTTGGGTGAAAAAACTAACCTTTTTCGCTTTACTTCTAATTATATTGTTTTATATTTTTTTATTATTTCATTAAGATACTTCAAATGTAATTCACAAAAAACAACACTCAAAAACACTCGCACCATGGCTCAT
>JBDNRM010000255.1:0-6185 GCA_047718615.1 Bacillus sp. (in: firmicutes)
TCTTTCTCGATGGGAATTCCACCCACTATATATGGCAACCTAGGCTCGGTCGCTCGGTCTCGTCTTTCTCGCATTGCCGCGGGAGTCTTCGTGTATTTCGGCTGCTCTCTGCTTTAAACTTTCAATATGGAAACTGCTTTGTGCTTGAAATAGACAAACTGAATGTCTGTCTAAAAATTACGAAATCTATATTATTCTAAAAAAAGACAACCCAATAAAATAAGACACTATCATTTGAAAAAGAAAGCTGTTATTTCTGGTTGGTTTAGCTCTCTTTTTAGATGATTTATCTTATCTTGGGTTGTCTTCTTTTTATTCGACAATATAAACGGGATTATTTTTTTTTCGTTCCTTCATTTCTGCTGTGGAATAAATTATTTTCATCGGATTGCCGCCAACAAAACTTCCTGCAGGCACGTCTTTATGTACAAGTGTACCAGCTGAAACAATTGCACCATTTCCAATTTTTACGCCTGGCAGTATTGTTGTGTTTGCACCAATCATCACTTCATCTCCGATTTCTATTTCACCTAATCTATATTCTTCAATTAAATATTCATGAGCCAGTATCGTTGTATTATATCCTATAACTGTATTTTTACCGACTTTTATCTTTTCTGGAAACATAATATCGAGCATTACCATTAATGCAAACGAGGTTTGTTCCCCAATTTTCATACGCAGAAAAGTTCGAAACAGCCAATTCTTACAACGTAAAAATGGCATATATCTGGCTAACTGAATAATGATGAAATTTTTGACTACCTTTAAAAAAGGTACTGTTTTATAAACATGCCAAAGTGAATTCGCTCCACTAACCGGATAACGAGTCGTTCTTCTCATTCACTCTTCACTTCAGGAATAGACAGTAAATCTTTCATATTATCAAAAATATAATCTGGATTATATCCTTTTAGAAATTCTTTTCCCTTTAATGACCACGCTACACCAGCTGTTAACGTTCCAGCATTTTGACCTGCTTGTATATCATGATAGTTATCTCCTACCATAATTGCCTCTTCTGGTTTCGCCTGTAATTTTTCTAATGCTAATAAAACTGGTTCTGGGTCTGGTTTTGCTTTTTTCACATGATCAAGTGCTACAATAACATCAAAAAACTCATCAAGCTTTGTCAGTTTCAAACCCATATCTACAACATCAGCTAACTTTGTCGTGACAATCCCTAGTTTAAAACCTTGTTCTTTTAATTCTTTAATCGTTTCGTATACTCCGTCAAAAATAGTAACAATCTTATCATGATTTGCAAGGTTATAGGTTCGATAGATTTTAATCATTTCTTCCGCTTTTTCTTTATCAATTCCGCTAAAGACTTCCACTAAAGTCGGTCCCATAAAAGGGAGAATATCCGCTTCTTTATATTTGCCAGGAAAATATTGTTCTAGTGTATGAAGATAGGAGGCAATGATCAATTCATTTGTATTTATTAAGGTTCCATCTAAATCAAATAAAGCTGTATTTATTTTTCTGCTCATCTTATTCTTCCTTTCTTGCATAAGCATAACCGTATTTCTTATTAGTGCGTGTTCAAAAAGGAGGATAAAAAGGACCAAGAAGTTCGAGGCGGCTTTACTTTGAGCATCGTAGCGTATGGTATGGATACGTGAGAAGCGGAAAAGTGAAGCCAACGAAGAAATTCGACGTGTCATTTTTACCAGACTTTTTAAACAACCTCTATTAATAATTAGAATCTAAATAACGTTGTTTAGCCATGCCCGTTTTACGTCTGATTACCATTGTGATGATGGCAAGAACAATTAAACCAAGGGAAATTAACTGTGCCATTCTAAAATCACCAACCATTAAGCTGTCTGTTCGCAATCCCTCAATAAAGAACCGGCCGATAGAATACCAAATAACATACGATAAAAAGAGTTCGCCAGACCGTAAATTTACTTTTCGCAAAACAAGCAAAATAACAAATCCAAGTATGTCCCATAATGATTCATATAAAAAAGTTGGATGATAATAAACACCATTAATATTCATTTGATTAATAATAAATGCTGGCAAATGTAAATTCTCTAGAAAAGAACGACTTACTTCTCCGCCATGAGCTTCTTGATTAATAAAGTTTCCCCATCTGCCGATTGCTTGTCCTAAAATAATACTAGGTGCGGCAATATCCGTCATTTTCCAGAAATATATATTTTTTTTCTTCGTAAATATGTATGTTGTAATAACTGAGCCAATTAAAGCACCATGAATTGCAATACCGCCATGCCATATTTTCGGAATATCACTTAGGTGATTACTATAATACTCCCATTCAAAAATAACATAATAAATTCTTGCCGAAATAATGGCAATTGGAATAGCCCATAACATTAAATCTGGAAAATCATCTTTATCTAATCCTCTTCTGTTTCCTTCTCTTATCGCTAATAAAAGGGCAAGAATTAATCCTACTCCAATAATAACTCCATACCAACGAACATCAATCCCACCAAGCGAAAAAGCAATAGGATCTATTGGCTTTACTTCTCCCACATTCTTTCCTCCTTAACCACCTTTATACTATCTATCCCGTTTATTCATGATCTGAAATAACATTAGCAAGTTTGTTTGTAAATTGCTGTGCAGCATTTACGCCCATTCCTTTTAAACGAAAATTCATTGCTGCAACTTCAATAATTACTGCTAAATTTCGACCAGGACGTACAGGTATAGTTAGTTTCGTTACATCTGTATCGATTATTTTCATTTTTTCTTCTTCCAGTCCTAATCGATCATACTGTTTATTTTGTTCCCATAGCTCTAATGACATAACAATAGATATTTTTTTATAACTGCGAACAGCTCCTGCACCAAATAATGTCATGACATTAATAATGCCTAGCCCACGTATTTCTAATAAATGCTCAATTAATTCAGGAGAATTGCCGACAATCGTATTTTCATCTTCTTGACGAATTTCAACACAATCATCTGCTACTAAACGGTGTCCACGCTTTACTAATTCCAACGCTGTTTCACTTTTCCCTACTCCACTTTTTCCTGTAATCAATACACCTACACCATAAATATCAACTAAAACTCCATGGACTGCTGTTGTCGGTGCTAATTTTCTTTCTAAGAAATTAGTTAATCGGCTGGAGAATAGAGATGTTTTTTGTTTAGAACGCATGACTGGAACAGAATATTGTTCAGACGCTTCTATTAATTCTGCTGGAACTTCCATATTTCTTGTAATAATCACCCCAGGTGTAATATCTCTACAAAGTTTTGTCAATCTAGACTTTCTTTCCACTTCATCTAATCTGCTGACAAATGATAGCTCTGTTTTACCTAATAATTGTACACGCTCTGCTGGATAATAGTTAAAATAGCCTGCCATTTCCAAACCAGGTCTAGATATATCACTTAATGAAATCGGTCTGTTAATTCCTTCTTCACCACTTATTAATTCTAAATCAAATTCCTCAATCACATCTTTTATAAGTACTTTTGCCATTAGAGCTCCTCCTTTAAAGGGTTCAATGCTGTTTAGACTCTCAATTCCTAGTTCATTTAAACATTCACTTTATTTTAGCATTATTCACCAAATTTATGCTAGATTCCTTATCTAAAACTAGATAAATCATTTTGAAACCGACATAAGGGGAGCTATCAATGACTTTTTATGAAGAAAAAAACCTTCTAAGTACCATCTAAGCTCCCTCTCCCTTTTTTCTATATGTGCGTGTTCAAAAAAGAGGATAAAAAAAAGGACCGAGAAGTTCGAGGCGATTTGCTCCTGAGCATCGGCCTTCCACGGGATGTGGTGACTTCAACGTTGCTCACAGGACGTGAGCGTTTTTAGTGGAAGAACCTCTAGTTGAATACGTGAGAAGCGGAAAAGCAAACCAACGAAGAAATTCGACATGTCATTTTTACCGGACTTTTTGAACAACCTCTATATGAAAAAATAACTAAGCCGCCACACTTAGTTATTTTTATAAACCACTTATTCCTACGATTATTTCTCTTTATTCTTTAAGAGCGTATTTGAAACGATAAGATTAAATATTGATAATAAAATACTAAAAAACAAACTCATACCAAAACTTGATATTTCAAAACTGTCTCCCATTAACTGTGCTGTTAATGATAAGGTAATAGCATTAATAACAAATAAAAATAATCCTAAAGAAAGTATTGTTACAGGTAATGTAAATAGTATTAATATTGGCTTAACAATGATATTTAACAAAGACAGGATTATACTGGCTCCTATTGCTGCACCGATCCCTGATAAATAAAAATAGTCTTGAAATAATCCTGCAAGCGCAATAAAAAATACTGCATTTATTACAATACCAACGATCCATCTCATTTAACTCACACCTCATTCGGTAAAACAAATATTAATAGCAAATAAATGAACACTAGCGGAAAAAATCCAGTTGAAATCGCCGCAATCACAAATATTAGTCTTGCAAGATTTGCATTTATATTAAATTTCTCTGAAAGTCCACCTATAACCCCTGCTAATTTCCTATTACTTCTAGAACGCATCAATTGTTTCATCTAATACAAACTCCTTTCTAGTTTAACTTTTCTCGACTATTTTTTGAATTTTTATTGATCCAGTTTTCGTATTCGCATCAATTAATGTACGCTTTGGTTCAGATTGCACCGATTGAAACTGAAGTGTTTTTTGAAGAACTTCATTTTTTTCTTCTATTATTTGTATACCCTCTAGTTCAACGTTAAATCCTCCAAAATTCGTTTTTAAACTGCCATTGACTGCTAAGCCCTCATTAACATTAACTTCTATACTTCCAGTTGTTCCCTTTAAATCAAAGTATTCACATACATCCGAATGATTCGTACAAACTAGATTACCGTTAAAGGATTGTAAATCCACCTTTTGGAAATACCCTTCTGCCTTAATTATCCCATTAATTGTTTCAGCATCCAATTCTTCCACAATACTTTTGTCTACTTCAATACTGCCATTTGCCGCATCTGCTTCTACCTTTTTCAATTGACCAGCTATCAGTGTAATTTTCCCATTTGCAGTTTTTGTATACAGTTGGTCTGCTGTTATTTCGTATGTTTTAATGGAACCATTAAATAAGCGAAGTTTAATCATTTTATATTCAGACTTTGGAATATAGATATTTGTGTGAAGCTTCATCCATTTATGAAAAACCTTTATATCTAATTTGTCATTATCAGCAGCAATTCTCACTTCTTTTAGAAATATTTGTTTTGCTTCATCTAATGTTTGCACTCGATAAATTTTTGCTTTACATTCTATTCTAAT
The DNA here is from genome assembly GCA_047718615.1 of Bacillus sp. (in: firmicutes). Taxonomy (GTDB): domain Bacteria; phylum Bacillota; class Bacilli; order Bacillales; family Cytobacillaceae; genus Niallia. The sequence continues at coordinate 5,270 of JBDNRM010000255.1, forward strand.
TTCTTCCTGATCCCATGGAATCAATTCAATTTCGCCATTCGGAATATCTATGTCGATATTGTCTGGTGATATATCCGTATATTGAAAAATATGAGAAACCTCTTCATAATGTCCAAAATTCAAATCTAGATCTACATCTTTTACTTTTTTAATTGTAGTATCGACAAATTCAAATAATTTATCTTTTGCAGATTGAAAATTGAAAGAAGGAATTTCTTTTTTCTTTTCCTTAAATTTAACTTCTTCTGCTAACTCATTTAAAATCTCTTTTTCATCTGCTGTATTTTCTTTCCCTGCGTCTGCTTGATCCAATTTTTCCATTAAAGCAAGAGCTTCCTCAACGGTTAATTTCCCACTTTCCACCAACTGCAAAATTCGTTTTTTCTCATCAGCCATTTTTATTCCTCCATTTATAATAGTCTGTTCAAGAAAACAATTTTTCATTTAAATGTATTATTTATCATGATTCCAAGCACTGTTAATCTAAAATACTATTTATAAGAATTCGCTCCCCATGTTTCCAGCTAAATTCCTATAAATCTAAAATTATTTCTTTGGTGAGACGTCAGTTCGACTCCACGGAATTGCGAGACAGGTGATACCCCGCACAAGGACACCATGAAAAGCGAATAAGAAACCTCGGAAAACCACTTTCTAACTATAAAAAAGATGATGCAATAAATAGGCTTAACTAACAAAAATTGCTATTTTGTGAGCATCCTTTCATTTCACCTCTTTCCATCTAATACGATCAACCCGCAAGAAAGTTTCAAAAGATCATGACAGTGCCTCACCCATTCATTTTTATATTATGTAGAAAGATGTTCATTAAGAATACTGTCCACATGCATTCCTTTTCAGTAAATCGAGTAGGAGGCACATTTCCGTGCCGACCTCTCACACCACCGTACGTACC
>JBDNRM010000256.1:0-6093 GCA_047718615.1 Bacillus sp. (in: firmicutes)
AAATTCCTTGTTTTTAAAATGGCATTCGAGGTGCTTTAATTGCTTATTTTATATATTTTTTGCTAGTACTAATAAAACACTTAACATTCTTACTATTTGAGCGTAATATATATAACAATCCACATAAGAAAGGTTGGTTTAAATGACAAACAAAATGAAAACGATTCCTCGTCCTCTCGTTCGCACAAATCAATGGGTAATTTTTTCTGCTGTTCTGATAAGCATTTTTACAGCTCATTATTGGGTTTTAGCTATTCCTTTAATTGCTGGTTTGGCAGGTCTTCTTTTTCATTGGAATCCAATTATGAACATTGCCAAAATTTTTCTAAAGAAAAATCCACAAACTTATGTACAGGAAGATTTCGATCAACAGCAGTTTAATCAATTAATTGCTGTAATCTGCTTAGGAGGAGGACTTTTTTCGTTTATAATCGGTTGGTCTATTTTAGGCTATATATTTACTTTAATGGTTGGTCTTGCGTCCATTATCGCTATTTCAGGTTTCTGTATAGGCTGCTATATTCGGTTTCAATGGAAACAATATCAATATCGCAGCAAACAAAATTAAAAAAACATCCGTGAAAGCTTTATTCTCACGGATGTTTTTGGGTATATTTTATGTTTTCTGAGTTTCGGTTATATAAGGGAAAACATACTATCGTCACTGTTTACAGGATGTTATTCCCCTAATTCCTGTATTTGTTTGTATATACTTTGAATCTCTTGAATAGATTGCAGCAATTCATTATTCTCCAGGACTTCTTTATTTAATTTTCCATTTTCGATATTCTCTAAATAAAGGGAAATACCATTTTCCAGCTTATCATTTTGTGCCACAATTTGATCGTGTAAGTCTTGCATCATACCGGGTGCTTCTAATTCATTAAAGTTTTGAATACTTTCTTGAAAATCTTTCAATTTGGTTTCTAGCTCTTGAGCTGCTTGCTTATCTGTTACTGCTTCTTGAGCTAATGATGGAATTTCATTTGCGAACTGGTTTGCTTTGTCTACATATCCTGTTGACTCATTGATATAAGTTAGTGTATTTTTTGTATCTTCAATGGGCGAACATGCAGATACTAATAAAATAATCATTGGAATAGCAAGTAACCACTTTTTCATGAACTGTACCTCCATTATTTTTTGCCTTTTCTTTTTGCTAATTCTTTTTTTATGAGTGGTAGTCCTTTTTCCTTTAATAACTTTACTCCCTCTTTTTTTATAAGCTGTTGGACTTTTCTTTTTAATGACATATTCATCTTCCCTTCTTAATTTTTGTGGTAATTCTTTTTGGGTGGCTACCCTGAAAATAGGCTTTGGCTCTCTCAAATAGTCCGCAATCTGAATACACTTCACACTTCGCTTTCCACGGGAGTCTTCGTGTATTCCGGCTGCTCCCTACTTATAAACCTTAAGAATTAAGAAAGCTGCTTCTTTTTATGTGGCATGGTGCGAATTGTATGAGTGTCTGTGCTGTCTAGTTAAAACAATAACAAAAAGACCTCACCAAATAAATGGTAAAGGTCTCACAAACAACGTATGTTGCCAATAAAGCCGAGGCTACTGTGCCTGTATTGACGACTTTATTGTACTGTTACTCCCCTTTAAACAAAGGTAGTGTTATATAGTTTTTGGTAATTTCCAATGATTTATTTCTAATTGTTATTACTATTATAAAATCTAAAGCGCTTTCGGTCAAGTTTTTTCCCTTTATCATCTATTAATATAAACGGAAGGTTTTTCGTATTGAAGTTGACTTAGTTTAATAAAGAATAAATTATTCTGGCAATGTATACATTAAATTGTTTTTTGCATCTTTGTATAAATCTATATCGTTTTTGCATGCAGAAGCTTTTCTTCGCCTTTTTCGCTTACCTATAGGAATATTCGTGCGTGCATATAAACACACTCGTTATTTTGAAAATACTAATATAGTACATAGCTATTCTTTGTAAGTTATAGTATAGTAAAAAACAAGTTCTTCTGCATCCATTTCAACTCATATTTATCAAATATTAGGATATATATTTGATAAATATGAGTTCTTCTAAAAAAGAGGTTTATAGAAATAGAAACAACTAAAGGCAATATTTAATAATAAAACTAGTAGAAAAAAGACATATGTTAAGGGAGAGTATGCAACTTTGAATAAAAAGAAAAAACATTTAAAACGTTTCGCGCCATTGGGTATTATCTTTGTCGGCTTGATTGGTTATGGCGTATATTGGGCATTTTTTGATATGGGAAGGCTGCCAAAAGGAGAATTTCTTACAGAGGAGACTTCGCCTGATGGCAAATATACAATCAAAGCTTATGTAGTAAATGGTGGGGCTACTACTTCTTACTCCATTCGCGGAGAATTGCATTTTAATGAAAAACGTAACAAAACAAAAACTATTTATTGGAATTATCACGAAAAAACAGCGACAATTACATGGATTAATAAGGATAACGTCAATATTAATGAACACACACTCCATCTTCCAACAGATCATTTCGACTTTAGACATCCATAATTTTCTCTTCTACTTATGGTTGTAAATAAAAGCGATTTACTTGTCTTTATTTCCATACATTAATTCTGTACTTTTGGAATATAATTCAATGATGTTGCCGAATGGATCTTCACAATATACTAAATAATATGGTTTCCCTTCCCAAGTATTCCATACCTTGCTTCTTATTTTTCCGCCATTATGTAGTATCTGTTGAGCCTTTTCTTCCACGTTATCCGCTATTAAACAAATATGAAAGAAACCTGAAGAATATATTTTATGTTGTGCCTCTTCTGTTTGCGGCTCTACAAACTCAAATAATTCAATGCCCACTTGATTACATCCCATTAAGTGAGCATTCCTCATTTTTCGAATATCACTTCCTAATAAATCATTTGTCATATTATCAGGATTTTCCTTGCTTGCATCAAATGAATATGGTCCAGCAATCACTTGAAATCCTAACACCTTTTCATACCAATGGATCGCATATTCTAAATCTGGTACCGCTAAACCAATATGAGTAATTGCAGCCATGCCTCATTCCTCCGTTTCTCTTACTATTTTTTTACCCAGACTAAAAAAAGAAAAACATATGATTCTACATTCACCTTATAATGAATCTTTTTCCTTCAGAAGCATTCTCTACTAAGAAAAGCGCAAGCGCCTTGTTTAGCCCCGATGAAAAATGTTCTCCTGACTCAAAAAAATATTTTTTACTTTTAGAGGCAGGAGGTTATCTAACTATGCAAAAAATGCCCCAAAATTAGTTTCAGGACATTTAAAAGCTATTTCTTATTAAACTTAGACCAGTTTCCACTTAACGCTTCGCTCATTCTTTGTTGATGTTTAGGTCGAGGAATTAGAATCCATATGAGTTTTCTATGGCTTCAACACCACTTTTATCGCATTATCTTCATGATTGTTAAAAATTTTGTAAGCATGACTCGCATCGTCCAGTGAAACTTTATGGGTAATGATATCCTGTGGATCAAATTTTTTATTGATAATCATATCATACAGTTTTGGCATAATCGGAATAACTGGTGCTTGCCCCATTTTTAAGGTAATATTCCGTGCAAAAAATGCGCCTAATGGAAAATTGTTATAATTAGCTCCATAAACTCCAGTGAGTTGAACAATTCCTGATTTCCTAACCGCTTTAGTAGCGATTTGAATAGGTCCAAGTGTACCACCTTGTAGCTTTAACTTCTGTTCCAAAAATTCAAGAGTCGATTTTTTTCCATCCATGCCGACACAGTCAATCACACAATCTGCACCACCACTTGTTATTTCTTTTAAATGTTCGCCCATATCGTCAAATTCGGTAAAGTCGTATACTTCAACCTTATTGGTTGTTTTTGCATGCTGCAGGCGATATTTTTCATAGTCAACAGCAATAACTCGCTTTGCCCCCTTCATCCAAGCAAATTTCTGCGCCATTAATCCAACAGGACCACACCCTAATACAATGACCGTATCCCCTTTTTTCACTTCTGCATGTTCAACACTCCAGTAGGCGGTTGGAATAACATCGGATAAAAACACGAATGATTCATCTTCCAATTCAGCTGAATCTGGTATAACAAATGGAGTAAAATTGCCATAAGGAACGCGTAGATATTCAGCCTGTCCACCAGGATAATCCCCGAATTTTTCCGTGTAGCCAAAATATCCTCCTGAATCATAATGAGGGTTGGCATTATCGCATTGACTTGTTTCGCCATGTTCACAATAAATACAATGGCCGCATGCCACGTTAAATGGAATAACAACTCGATCCCCTTTTTTCACTTTTGTTACTTCTGGTCCGACTTCTTCGACAATGCCCATCGGTTCATGTCCAATCACATACCCTTTAGGCAGAGGCATACTGCCTTGATATAAATGCAAGTCGGAGCCGCAAATGGCAGTTGTTGTAATGCGAATAAGAATATCATCTTTTTTTTCTAATCGTGGATCTTCTACGTTTGTTACTTCTACATGCTTGGCTCCTTGATAGGTAACAGCTTTCATATTGATTCTCACTCCTGTTTAATTTGGATAATAATCATTATTTTCTGCACTCTTGCTGACATTCATACTCTGTTTATAAAATAAAAAAACTGATAGGCAGCTCGTAGCTAACGAGTTACTATCAGTTTTTTTATTTTGGAGGATTTCTATATTAATAATTGGCGATAAGATTGCACGGTGACACACGAGGATTGAGTAGTACTTTGTATGTCCTTGGTAAGTAAGTAGATGCTCAAATTAACAGTGAATTTAATTCAGCCTTGTTTTAATAATAAACATGGAAACAAGCTGTCCGATTGCAATACACCCTAAAAAAATTCGTGCATATAAATGATCCACAAAGTAGGCGCTTATTGCTAAGCATGTATAGCCAGTTAGAAGGATTTTTATTTTTTGCTTTTTTGTTAACCCTCCTCTTTTAAAACCTTTTACATATTGTTGGTAAAATCTAGTGGATAGAAACCAATTATTGACTCTATCCGATCCTCTTGTATAAAAATAAGATGTTAACAAAAGAAACGGAGTTGTTGGCAACAGCGGCAAAAATATTCCGGCGATGCCGATTCCTAAAAAAATAGTACCTAATGTGATATTTATCCATTTATATAAAGGCTTCAAAGATAAGCTCCTTTCATATATACCTTAAATCACTATCGTCGCATAAATAATGATTGAATTTTCTGTTTTTATTTTTGTTGCATTAAAGTAAAAAGAAAGACAATTAACTAGAGGTAGTGAACATCCATTTTTTTACTATAACCTTTGACGAGTACAACTGGCGATGTTGAAAGCATTATGGAACGCTATTACCTTCGATTTTGCGCAACCATGTGTGTGCAGACTTCCATAAAGCTGCTTTCAAATAACGACTAATTTGTAAGTATGTTCGCTTACTTTTTGTATGCAGCTGGGCCAGTACATTTAAACAGTACACGATCATTGCAACATAAACTTGGTTATGTACAGCTTGTTCACTCTGACCATAGAATTTTTTGATATTCAAATGTTGTTTCATCCATTTGAAAAACAATTCAATGGCCCAGCGTGATTTGTAAAGTTCAGCGATTTCACCTGCACTTAAATCAAAGCGATTCGTTAATAAATGTAACGGATTGCCTTTAGTATCTAGTACTTTGATCAAACGGAATACATTCTCAGAACGGTTTTGAGTTGTCCCTATGACGACCATTTCATCAGATAAAATGGAAGAATCTTCTGGTAACGAAAATGTTTCAAGGGTACGTACAACCGCATTTTTTCTCAATCGGGAAACGAAGAAATACCCTTCATCTGTCATGCGATCGAATCGTTCATAGTCCAAGTATCCTCGGTCAAACACATACATGCATTCTTTATCGTCGACAAGTATTTCAAGCTGGCCACGATCATGTTCGTTCGCGTTCGTAAGCACCGATTGATCCGGATAGGAACAACCTTTTTCCATAAACACAAGACGGAGATGGAGCTTCACACCAGATTTTGATTTTCGGAATTTGGCCCATTTATGATTGTTCAAGTTCAATGGTAATGTACTTGAATCAATGATTTTAAGTGGAGTTGTTGTTTTTCGTCTCGCTTGAAA
>JBDNRM010000257.1:0-6075 GCA_047718615.1 Bacillus sp. (in: firmicutes)
CAATTAAATAGTTGAAATTTTTCAAGGTCATCATCCTCTTTATACCATTAGAAATTATTATTTGGAAGAATTGCGAATTTTTATAATAAAAACGAACGTTAAGAAGACAGACAAATAAATAAAGATTTGAAATTTCTAGTCTAAAGCGTAAAACTCTTTGCTCTTTTATATAAACTTTGAACTTTATTTATTCTTTCTTTTTCGATTGATCTCTAAAATAGATTCATAGATTATGTAAAAGATAACAAGCGCTACAAAAATTATATACCAAAGACTGTCGTTATCATTATTGAAAATTAAGATTAAGCCTAAACCAGTAATCACTAGTTTTATCAATAAGGTTAACTTGTTCATCTTTCTTTCCTCCTAGAAAATAATTGATTTTTAGTTGAAAATTAGGGTATTAATACTGTATCAAAAGAGAAGGAAGGTATCCAAACAAGACCAATTAAAAAACTTTTTCCCTCACTAATCCCTGCAACTATTCTAAACGCATTTGCTCCGCCAGCTTGTATTTTCTCAAAGGGGTCTATTGATACAGTCTACTATACACTCTCCTAGAGCCACCGTGCTGGTCAGTATATGGTAAAGGTGACAACTAACTGTTGCGACAAAAAATTACTAGTTGTATTCATTTATATCGATGTTGACGATGCTTCTTAATTTCAGATTAACTGCTTTGTATCAACCTTAAGGGGTTATTATGCTAAAAAACTTAAAAAAAGCAACATATGCTATCTCGTTACTTTTTTTAGATTTATGGTTGATTCCAAAAAACAATAGAAGTAAGTGGAATGATAACTGACCAGAAAAGAACGATGAAGTTACCTGTAATTCCGATTATTTTTAATAGGCTTTTTGTGCCTAAAAAAGCAACAATTAATCCTATAATTGGGAGAATCATCCCAATCACGATTATAACTGAGTTAGAAAACAAATCTTCATTGAAAAACCAAGCTGTATACACCAAAAGCGAAATCGCAAAAATTGAAACGGAAATAATATTTAATTTGTTCATATACATCTCCCTTCTTGTAAACTTTACCATATAAAACGGTGAAAAACAGTACTTTTTCCATATATTCCTTTTAGTGTTAATTATAGCTTCCTATTCATTCACTTATTATAAAAATCTTTCGGGATAGATAACCGTTTTATCGTCTATATATAGATGATACTGATTGTTTTTTTAGTTGAAGCATTTTTACACATTTTTTTCAGAGTAGAAACCCATGCTAACAAATTTGTACCGTGGCCCATGAAAAGAAGGAGATTTCTTGAATTTATTAAGCAGGGAGCAGTCAGAATATACGAAGACTCCCGTGGGAATGCGAGAAAAGACGAGACCCCGCAGTACTCCGAGGAGGCTCAATGCCCACCCCATGGAAAGCAAAGTGTATTCCGCCTGCGGACTCATTGAGAGAGCCAATGCCTTTTTAAAACTTTAAAATATAAATCGGCAATAACGGGCAGTAAGAAATTACTGATGGAAGAAGATGTACTTATTGAAATTGAATATCGATAAAAACAATTTCTGAGCGGCTTCCTAACCGAATAGGAGGACCCCAAAAGCCAAAACCAGAAGAGACAATAGCATGAAGCTGTTTCTTCTGCTTATAGCCCCAGTCAAGCTCAAATACCCGTTTCGTAATAAAATGATTTGGAGCCATTTGTCCACGGTGAGTATGACCAGATACAATTAAATCTATACCTTCATTCATGGCTTCTGTTAAGGCTGCTGGTTGATGGTCCATCATGATAAGGGGAAGGTTTTCTGCTTTCTCAGAAACTAATTGCTGAATGGACTGTCTTTTTGGATCTGTTTTGTCTTTTCTCCCAATCAGTACAAAGCTATTATCTATCAACACACTTTCGTCCAGCATGATGTTTATCCCGATTCGATTCATTTCCTGTAAAAATTCAGGGATTTTTTTCCCGTAGTATTCATGATTTCCTAAAACCCCATAAACACCTAAAGGAGCTTTTAGATTCTTCATTTTTTCTCCCATCTTTTTCTTTAAGAAAGGATTGGGATCATCATCAATGATATCCCCTGGGAGCAGGATTAAATCTGCTTGCAATTCATTAATCATCGTTACGAGCTTATTTAAATGAGCGTTGCCGGAAAGGGTGCCAAAATGCATATCGGACGCCATAGCGATTGTTAATGAGCTGCGAGTTCCTTCTTTTTTTGGTAAAGTAAGTTTATATTTTTGGATAACAGGGGAATAGGCATTAAAAGTGCCATAAATTAAAATCAGCAAAAATATACTGACCGTAACAATCCCAGTTATTAGTATACTAGTTGATTTTTCCATATAAAATGACAAAAAATATGCTGCAATATTGGCAATTGGCAGGAGAATAATAGCGTATTGTAAAACGGCTAGCCAGTAGGAGCCAATTATTTTATATATGGTAATGGATGGAAAAGCGTGGCTTAAAAAATAAGAATACGCCAAAATAAGTAAAATGATAATATACGCAATCAGATGGAACTGTGAAAAAGCAGTATGAAATAATACATATCCATTCCAGCCAATATAAAAAAGAAAGACGTGGTAGAGAAGAACACTTAGAGAAATAAGTAAAATTGTCGTTGATTTTTTCATGATAAACTCCTTATGATTGATGACTATCCTTCCTAAACAACAGGAAATAAGCAAAAAAAATTAAAAATCTACAAAAAACTTCATACTGAAATTATACTAAGGTTTCCAGCGGGTTAATAAAGAAAAAACGCGAAATCTAAACGATTTCACGCTTTTCTTTATAGGCTAATGAACATTTACCTAGAATTGATTAACTGGCCACCAGAAAAATCCGTCTTCTTCTAATAGTTCATCAGCTTCTTTAGGACCCATTGTTCCAGAAGCATAGTTCGGATAGGTTGTAGCAGGAGTTTCTGCCCAAGCTTTAGAAATCTTATCAACATAGCTCCATGAAAGAGCTACTTCATCCCAGTGGGTAAAGTTGGTTGCATCTCCTTTAATACTATCATCAATTAATTTTTCGTATGCTTCCGGTGTATTAATGCTAGCGATGCCTGTATTTGCATAGCTAAGTTTAATAGGTGTTGCTTCCATATTTTGTCCAGCTTTTTTAGCATTTAAATGCAAAGTAATGCCTTCTTCTGGTGTTATATGAATAACAAGCAAGTTAGGAGTTAATTCTTTTTCTGGATGCTCATATAAATTCATTGGAATATCTTTAAATTGAACAACAATTTTTGTTGATTTTGATTCCATTCTTTTGCCTGTACGAATATAAAATGGAACGCCTGCCCAACGGAAATTATCAATCAATACTTTACCAGCAACATAGGTTTCTGTATTTGATTCAGGATTAACCATCTGTTCTTCTCGGTAGCTAGGAAGTTCTACATCATTTACGATTCCCTTGCCGTATTGCCCGCGAACAAAGTATTTTTTCACTTCTTCTCCTTCAAAGGAGCGCATTGCACGGAAAACTTTTACCTTCTCTGATCGGATTTCATCTGGTGTTAAACGAATTGGCGGTTCCATCGCAAGCAATGCAACCATTTGAAGCATATGGTTTTGCACCATATCTCGTAAAGCGCCACTTGTTTCATAATATCTACCGCGTTCTTCTACTCCTAATGTTTCACTAGATGTTACTTGAATATTGCTGATATATCGGTTATTCCAAAGGTTTTCAAAAATAGCGTTGGAGAAACGAATCGTTTCAATATTTTGCACCATTGCTTTTCCTAAATAATGGTCGATTCGATATACTTCATTTTCAGAAAAAGCTGTTCTTATTTGATCATTAAGCTCTTGAGCAGATTTTAAGTCATGACCAAAGGGTTTTTCAATGATTAATCGTTTGAAACCAGATACATCTGTTAATCCATCTTCTTTTAAATGTACGGCAATTGGACCAAAGAACTCTGGAGCCATTGCTAAATAGAATACACGATTGCCGCCTAATTCATATTTTTCATCTAAATCAGTTGCTATATTCTTTAGCTCTAGATAAGAGTTGGAATTTGTTACATCATGTGAATGATAGCAGAAATGTGACGCGAATGTTTCTAATTCTTTTGCGTTTGTATTGGAAATAGATTCTGCTACAGAGTTTTGAACATTTTGGATAAACTGTTCATTTGTTAATGTTCTTCTTCCTACACCGACAACAGCAAATCTTGATAGCTTTCCTTTTTGATATAGTCGGTAGAGTGAAGGAAATAGTTTGCGGTTTGCTAAATCTCCTGTTGCTCCAAAAATCATAATAAGTGCAGTAGATTGTTGATTTTGATTCAATTTCTTGGACCTCTTTTCATTAAATATGTATAAAAAACTTCAAATTAGCTTTGAATTGCATGTTTGCTATAAACTTTATAAAAGAATAACAGGTATTAAAGAAGATGAAAACAGTAGATTTTCTTTTTTTCTCGATATTGTTGTCAAAAATACCTGTACAGATATAAAATTCTATCTGTTTCTTTAAAATTAAGCAAACATTATGTTTGAAAAAAACACTTTAAACAGAAATTTTAGAAAAATTAATTTTTCAGGAAGCCTTGCAAAAAATCGTTGCTCCTTTTTTACTCCATTTTTCCTTTAGTATTTATAATTTTAGATATTACAATAAAATCGAGCAAGTTACTAGGAAAAGATAAAAAAAATTTGGTGAGTCCATCATTTTCTATTATACTTAAGGCATTATTCTGTATTAGGACATCGTACTCTTATAGTATTGTGTAGAAAAAAACGTTTTATCCGAGTATAAAATAAAGTCGATAATGAAATCTTTCGTGAAAGATTGACTTGTTCATTGATAAATGGTTTTAACCTTTTGACGTTTCAAGCTTCGAAGGAAAATGAATAGAAAGAAGTGTATAAAAAGTGGAATTACAGTTTCTGGGAACCGGCGCTGGCATACCAGCAAAATCAAGAAATGTGACGAGTATTGCATTAAAGCTTTTAGAAGAGAGAGGGAGCATCTGGCTATTTGATGTGGGCGAGGCAACACAGCATCAAATTTTACATACTAGCATTAAACCAAAAAGAGTTGAAAAAATCTTTATTACGCATCTACATGGTGATCATTTATACGGTTTGCCTGGATTTCTTGCAAGCAGATCTTTTCAAGGGGGAGAAACACCTGTAGCTATTTATGGCCCAAAAGGGGTTAAATCCTATATTGAAACTTGCCTTTCTATTAGTCAAACCTATCTTAAATATGAGCTGCAAGTAGTAGAGATAGAAGAAGGCACGATCTTTGAAGACGAAGGATTTAAAGTGGAAGCAAGATTATTAGAACATGGTGTCCCTAGTTTTGGTTACCGGGTGATAGAGAAGGATCGACCTGGAAAACTTTTAATAGACAGGCTGCAAAAATACGGCCTTACTCCAGGTCCGTTATTTAAAAAAATAAAAAGTGGGGAAGATATAACGTTAGAAAATGGCATCTATCTAAAAAGTGAAGATTTTGTTGGCCCAGCTATAAAGGGGAGAATCATTACGATTTTAGGAGATACAAGGGTATGTAAATCTGCCTCTCTTTTAGCGCAAGATGCAACCGTATTAGTACATGAAGCTACATTTGCAAGCAAGGAAGAAGAACTTGCCAGAGAGTACTTTCATTCTACAACGATACAGGCTGCTAGTATAGCAAAAGAGGCAAAAGTAAAACAGCTTATTTTAACCCATATCAGTGCTAGATATGAGCGTTGTCAAACAGATGAATTATTAGCGGAAGCGCAAAGTGTTTTTCCAAAAGCAGATATAGCAGAAGATTTTAAAGTATTCCCTATTTGATTTGAATAGAATATTAGTAAATTAGAGGAGAGAGGGAGAATTGATTTTAGGATCATAAAAGCAATTCTTCCTTTTTGCACACGCACTATAAGGGAGAAATGAAAAATGGAATCCATTACATTTACAAGTGTTGCTAGATTAGGAGATATTATATTAGAAAATAGCCTGTTTAAACATTTCCATTATCCGAATATGCTATTAAGTTATGATAATAATTTTCTTGAATTTAAAAAAATACCCTCCCTCTATAAATGTTGATCTATCAACGGTTTGACCCGTTGTTGGGGTATCA
>JBDNRM010000258.1:0-6015 GCA_047718615.1 Bacillus sp. (in: firmicutes)
TCTATTATTTTCATCATGTTTAAAAATCACATCATTTTTATTTCTAAATAATCCCTTTTTTAAGTTTGTATGCTCCTCTAATTAGGGTACATACAGAATATAGACAATCTCTCTCGCCTTTGTATAGAAAAAACTTAGTTTGGAGGTCTGTTATGACTAAAATCAAGGTATTATACCAAGGGAAAGAATATACCGTTATTTTTCAATACGACTCAGGATTTTATGAAATAAGGCAAATTGACAATAGTAATGTAGTCGAGCTAGTGCATCTTTCTGAATTAACCATATTAGATTAGGACTTTGATCTGGAGGGAAAACTCCTCCTTTTCACTTTATTACTATAATAAAGTTTATAACGATAGAATAGGGGGAATCATTATATTATCATGAATTACTATTCGGAGGTTTTTTTTATGTCTTCATTAAAACAGCTTAGCGACAAATTTTTAATTGACGCATACATAGACGCCAGAAAACTCAAATTATCGTCTGACTTTATTCGCATTCTTAGAGAAGAAATGTTTAAAAGAAAATTAAATAGATAATATATCTATTGTTGAAATAAGATAAGATGTAAGTTATTTCTTATAGATAGCCCTAAAACCACTGGGATAATGTAAATGTATCCTTCTATTTGTCTGTGTAATTCTTTTTATTTTCCCTCTTTCTATTACTAATCCTCCCTATTTAGCCATCCATTTATTGAAGGATCTAAGGATAATTATGCTCTATTTAGTGAATATTCTGCTGATACCTGTAAATACTATCTGTAGATGAAGAAAAAGGATGATTATATATGGAGGACCGATTACAACAATTTAATCAGTTTGTTGAACAACGTAAAGCTTCAACAGAAAAGCTAATAACGTATTGGCATACATATTCAGATATTCATACATGGCAATTTTGGTTTATTCTAGCCATGTTAATCATTCCATTGATCATATTATATATGAAAATCGATCGTACAAAAATTTTCCACATTTGTTTTTATGGGTACACGATCCATCTTTTCTTTAGCTATATGGAATTAATCGGGATAAATAAAGGGAAAATTGGCTATGCCTATCAAATCTTTCCTCAATTGCCAAGTTTCTCACTAGACTCTTCGTTAATACCAGTTGCATTTATGCTTGTCTATCAATGGACATTAAATCACCAGAAAAATTATTTTTTATATACGATAGTCACTGCCATTATATTTTCCTTTCTATTCAAACCGTTTCTTGCCTGTATAGGAATATTAAAATTATATAATGGCTTTAATTTTCTTGATATATTTTGGGTTTATCTTCTTGCTCTCTTTATAGGAAAAATCTTCGTATCCCTATTTCTAAAATTACAGAAGCCAGTAAATGATTAATTCAATTTCAGAAAAAACGGAGCACAACAGAAACATTTGCTTCTTTATTTCCCCTTTTCTATAAATTTTCTCAGCAAGTTAAGGTCGTTTTGTTATAAAATTCGGGTAAAAGAAAGGTGTAATTACATGGATTTTCCTACCATTCAAACGAATTTTTGGGATGCTGTGATTGCTGTACCTGCTGTCATGATCATCACACAATTACTGAAGATTTTTCTCAAAATACATAAAAAGTACGTTCCAACAACTGCACTTATCATCGGACTTTTTATTTCTGTCTTTATAAGCCACCGTCATTATCTTGTTGCTGGATTGTTTATGGGGTGGTTTTACGGGTACGCGGCAATAGGCTCCTATGCCTCTTTAAAAACAACGATATTGTCTTTCTTTAAGAAGAACTCAGAATCTTGAAAGAGTAGTCCTTACATCAGCAGAAGTATTTCAGAAAATAAAAATACTTCTTCCATTACGAAATACCGTTATCTTCAAATGGATTATCATACAGATCTATAATTATGCTACTGGCAAATTGAATCAATTCGTCTTCTAAGTACATGCTAGGTGTTTGGCCATTCTCTATTATCATTACGATATAAATTTTACATTCCAGTTTATATTCTTCTTTTAACTGATTTATAATAACAGCTCCTTTTTCTAATGGGTTAAAAATCTGTTCTATCTGTTCCTGCACATCACAAAATTCTTGATATCCAGTACTTAATTCCCACTCTGAATCTTTCCGGTATTACGGGGGTGGGTTTACTTCGAATGAGTTCCCGTTTTTTTGTATGTATGAGTTGGCGTTATTCCTAATTTTTTTGTTATATCACTTATTGAAAATTCCTCACCAAACAAACTGAAATATACTTTTACTTGTGTTTTCTCGATCAATATTATCCCCTCGAATAGCTACTGTTTCTTCATTAGAAATAATCGACATACAATTAAGCTGATTTTCTGTATTAATTTGTTTCATTTATCTCCCCACTTGATTCAACTATACATTCAATTCTCAAAATGGTATAAAAATCCTTTCTCCTATAAATTCCTACTTTTATTTATGGTAAAATAAAGAAAGCAGCTTATGTTTAGAAAGAAGTCAATTTTTCCATTCAGGATAGGAAAGATGAAACCTCTAAAAAGACAAAGTATTATAACTGAATGAAGAAAGCGGTGAATAATATGAAAAAAATTCATGAAACACAAACAAATGAAGATCTTACTAATCAACAGGACAATGATGTTTTTGTTCCACCTGAATTAGATGCATTAGCAAAAAGCACTAGTAGTAAAATGGTAACAAACTATGATATAAAATCACTCCCTAAACCACTTAAGATTATTGGTTATATTATCTTGAGCTTTCTAGTGTTCACAGCTATTGCCTGTATTGTTCTAACTATCTTTTTTTAATACGCATTGAACTTAATAATTTATTTACAAGCCTCTTCTTTTTCCTTAACATGTCAATGCTAAAGTTTAAGTAGTGGGGATAGCATGCGTGGCTATCATGGTATATGGCGAAGGAGGAGCCAATACTTTTTTCTATTTAAAATTTATTTGGTCAAACTTCATTAGTAGATAACCATTATAATAAACTGTTTTTTCTAACAATTCACAAAATAGACAAAAAACCTTATGCTTTAACCATTTCTGATCTGATTTATACGGTTTATAATAAACCTATAAGTGCGTGTTCAAAAAGGAGGAGTTAAAGGATATGGAAGAAACGTATGAATTATGTAAAAAAATCTATAATGAGAATATCCAAACAATCGACAATTTGGCAGGTTATGAATATATTGGTTTACGCTGTGAAGAGAGAGAAAGAGCAATCGGAGAACTCTGTGAATATAGTATACATACTGTCACGAAAGAAAAACTTGACGGAACAATAGTCTGGAATTTATCTGAAGAAGTTACATCTCCCCCTCCATTTATACAAAAAGAAGATGATGTTCCCCTTCACTGTTATGTAGTTGCAGGAAACACCCTTGGTCGCACATCCCATTTACCGCTTGATACAAACGAGCTTGTAATCAAAGGAGCTCTTGTCATTGCTAAAATTTTCTAAATACACTATTAAACTCTTCTTTTTAAAAGGAGAGTTTTATTTGTAAAACTTTCTGTACTTTTAAGAAACTAAACATACCTTTGCTAACTCTCTCCATATTTTTACTAAATAAGAAATTGTACTATCCTTCCTAACGTACTAGTTTAGAATTGTGACAAAATTTCTATTTTAAAACAGAAATTTATGGTATAATTCCCTAAAAAAAGGAGACTATCATGAGACAGTATCTATTAACAACAACAAGAACACCTGAATTTAACAATGAATTTGTACAACCACACTATGATTTTTTAAACAGCCTTAAAGAAAAAAAACAATTAGAGGCATATGGCCCTTTTGGTGATGGATCTGGCGGAGCCTACCTCATTACATGTGGTTCACTAGATGAAGCAACTAAAATCGGAAATTCTGATCCATTAATGAAAAGTGGTTCTTCTACTGTCATTATTAAAGAATGGAAAATTAAAAAATAATAAACGGAGGAGATACATTCTCCTCTTTCTTTCACACTTCTCTCTTGTAATTTCCCCCTTTCGTTGATAAATATTGAAAAAATAAAATATTACATATGTTTTTATTGTAAATAGAAAAGAGGACGAAATGAAATTACTTAATGAACCATTATATCCGCCTGTTTCTCCATTCGATTGGGAAATGGAGTTATTTCAATCGAGATATGTTAGACGTCTCAAGCATTTGGCTCATTTTGGTGCTGGTTCCTTTGTATCGTCTGTTACACACTCCCGATTTGAACACACCATTGGAGTATGGAAATTAGCTGCTTATTTTTTTCCTAAAGATAATTCATTACGAGCTGCGGCTATTCTGCATGATATTGGCCATCTTCCTTTTTCCCATTCTGTTGAACGAATCCTTGGTTTTAATCATCATTCATTAACGAATCAATATATACAATCTGAACAAATAAATCACATTCTTTATCAAGCTGGTATGAATGCTGATGAAATATGCACTATTTTAAACCGCGATTCCTCCTTAACTGGAAGTAAAGAAATTCTTGGTTTCGATCACTTGGACAGCTTTTTTAGAGATAATTATATGGCTGGCACACTTGATAAGTCTCCTATAGAATATTTACAAAAAATCACATGTACGGAGCAAGGAATAGAAACGGATTCTGTCACCGCACAACATTTAATGAAGCTAATTATTTTAGATAATACTTTTATCCATTCTCCTCTTTTATTAGCTGCAGACCGATTATTAGCAGAGGCCGTCAAATTGCATTGGAAGGAAGAAAAAGAAGGCTTCTCCAGTTTAATAGATGCAGAGGTTATTACCAAATTAAAACATTCACCAATTGAAAAAGTTAAAAATATAATCGATGTTTTACTATTTCATCCAAGTAAAATTTATATAACGGAAACCCATACAAAAAAAGGATTAGAAATTAACAAAGGAAAAGTATACAACAAACAGCCTCTTGTCAATGGCAGACCATTTGCAGAAACAACAATTGGAAAAACATGCAATTTACAGCTTGCTTCCTTGTTAAAAGAATACACAGTGACTATTATTTAAGTACCTATTCCCCCTACTCTATGGCAAAATAGAAAACAGCCCAAAACGGAACGACCGTCTTTTTTGCTGATGACATTAGCCTAAAATCCATTTTACTATAGTGATTGTTGTTGTTTTTTGGATTCTTATCCTTAATTATGCTAGTGTAATTTTGTATAAGTGTACTCTACTAAGCTATCTTTTTTTCTCAGCATTCGCCAAAAAAACGAAGACTCCTCTGTTGTCGATTACAATCAACTACTACATTTACTGAAAGGTGATTAAAAATGTTACATGGTACAGCTGTCTATTTAAAGTTATTTGAACTATCAGATGCAGAAAATTTATTAAAATTACAGCTTCATAACAAAGATTTTTTTGAACAATTTTCAATGGAGCGTCCCTCTAACTATTATTCGTTAGAAAACCAAAAAAATTTGATAAAAAATTGGGAACTTTCATCTCAAGAAGATAGCATCTATCAATTTGGGATTTTTCAAAAAGAAACTAATCAATTACTTGGTACGATTAACCTTTTTCAAGTCACCCGTGGCTCCCTTCAAAGTGCCATCATTGGATACTTCCTTGATTTAGAACAAAATGGAAAAGGATACGCTTCAGAAGCTGTTAAACTATTAATCGAATATGCTTTTAACACCCTCAAGCTTCATCGGATTGAAGCAGGAGTAATGCCGCATAATATTGGTTCTATTAAAGTTTTAGAAAAAAGCGGCTTTCATAAAGAAGGAATCGCTAAAAAAAATGTCAAAATAAATGGAAAATGGGAAGATCATCAAGTATTAGCCATTATTAATCCCAATGATTGAAGCCACAACAAAAATTTAATCCAAGCTTAGAATTAGCTTTAAGAATATGCGTGTATTTCCAATGTAAAGTAGAAGATTTATTTAAATTAGTCGAAACGGAGGACGATAAATAATGAAAAAATCCAATATAATGTCAACATTTGT
This sequence comes from Bacillus sp. (in: firmicutes), assembly GCA_047718615.1. Taxonomy (GTDB): domain Bacteria; phylum Bacillota; class Bacilli; order Bacillales; family Cytobacillaceae; genus Niallia. Next base: position 5,930 of record JBDNRM010000258.1, read on the forward strand.
TGTTTTTTTTTTAGGTCAATTTTTTGTATTTTTAGGAAAGGGGGAAGAACCTCGTTCTGATTCTCTCTTCACTGGTTTAGTTTGAG
>JBDNRM010000259.1:0-6003 GCA_047718615.1 Bacillus sp. (in: firmicutes)
GATTGCTTTGTCATCAAGTGATTGTTTTTTATAGATTCTATGACGAAAAAAATCAGGATATGTCATTTTTATAAAAAATTTGCGGATCATTACGGTACAATCATTTTCCAAGAAAGTGATAATGAGAAAGCTCGTATTGTTATTAATAAATTTATCATACAAAATATTCCTCTATTATTTCAATCTTTTCCTTATATTTCGCAAAAATTTCTTATTTTTACAGTGGCTTAAAAAGGAATAGAGTTAGTCAGTGGATGAAAAAAGGGTTGTCCCAATCATTTTTGAGACAACCCTTAAAAAAAATATAAGTTCTACAGCCATGTTATTTTCGGTTCTGTTTTGTTCAATATGCGTTTAATATTGGCTCTGTGTCTATAGACAACAAATATAGTTAGAATAGCTAATATGATAATTAGCAGCTTATCATCCCATAAGAAAATAGAATAAATGAATCCAAAAGCTCCTGCCATCATAGAAGATAAAGACACATATTTAGAAAGATATAATGTTATAAAAAATACCAACATAATAAATACAAACAGCAACGGCTCATGACCTAATAAAATACCAGCAGACGTGGCGACAGCTTTTCCACCTTTAAAGCTTGCAAAAATCGGGTACATATGTCCAATTACAGCAAAGACTCCAAAAATCAAAGGATTAACGGAAATATCATGAAACATAAAAGGAAGTAAAGTTGCCAATGTCCCTTTTAAAATATCGGAAATAGTAACAGCAAAACCTGCTTTTTTTCCAAGTGTTCGAAAGGTATTTGTCCCCCCTAAATTTCCACTTCCATGTTCTCGTATGTCGATGCCATAGAAAACTTTTCCTATTATTAAGCCAGAAGGAATCGACCCAATCAAATAGGCTAAAATAAATAATAATGCAATAGTCAAAACAAACTCTCCTTCATTCTATGTATTATGCTAGTTTCCCCAAAAAACTTAAGAACAATAAGCACTCTCTTAAAAAATGTCGAGAAAATGGAGAAAACTCCCGTAAAGGTACGACTAGTGGGACTAACGATTAGTGGGAATAAAAGAATGCCACCGTAACGGTTAGTTTCACCTTATTGTACCATGTATTTAGAAAATCTCCTCATTTTTTTCTGAAATAAAACAAAATTGTTGAAAAACGTAATCATTACGTTTAAAATGGTTATGAGGTGATAAAAAATGAAAGCAAATATCCATCCTGGCTACCATAAAGTAATATTTTTAGATACGGTCAGTGGCTTCTCTTTTTTAAGTGGATCAACAAAAAAATCATCAGAAACAATGAAGTGGAATGATGGGAAGGAATATCCAGTTATTAAAATGGAAGTAAGCTCAGATACACATCCATTTTACACTGGTCGTCAAAAATTCGGCGAAACAGGCGGACGTGCAGAGAAGTTTATGAAAAAATATAAAATGAAATAAATAGAAAAAAAGCAGCTGGACATAAGTATTCCAGCCGAAGATAAGCCCGAACCATGATACGAAGATGAAAAATTATTTCGTATCATGATTTGGGTTTTTTATTATGTAAAAAAGAAGGTTTGTGGTAATCACCCGCAGCCTGAATACACTTCGCTTTCCGTGAGGCTACGCTTGAGCCACGGAAAGCGAGCCGCTATTTAGAAAGACAATCTTTGCAAATAAACACCCTAAAAGACGAATCAACCACTCTTTTCTAATTGCTTTAAACCAAGCTATGACAATACAAGAAGAAAAATTTATAACTGCCAAGTTTGAATTATCTAATAAATCTATACGTGCTCATGCAATGATATAAACGGGGAATAGTAATAAAATAGCAAAAAGAAGTAAAAGGATATATGGGTAGAGAGAGTTATTTCTATAAGAAAGAAGAAAATAACATTCTTCTGAACGATGTTTCATTTTGTCTGTTTGGTTGAAAAAGAATAAGGGTATTGGTAAAAGATTTGAAGTTTGAAAGAAGTATTTGGGGGAACATACATGTCAAAAAAAAGAAAAAAAATAGCAGGAATCATTTTTATTTTGTTTGTCTCTATTTATACGAGCACTATTATTTATCATACAATGAAACCACTTCCGAAAGGACTTTCTTTTGAAGGGGACATTAGAAAAGTGGAAAGAGTTGAATTTTTACAAGATTTAACGTATAAAAATAAAAATGGAGACAGAGTACTTCATCAGGAAATAGTAACTAGTATATTGGCAGAAATTGAACGTGCAGAAGAATTTATCGTGATGGACATGTTTTTATTTAATAAAGATAATGATAAAGATCAACCGTATCCTGCAATTACGGAAACAATAACTAAAGCCTTGTTAAAAAAGAAAGAACAAAATCCTTCCATTAAAATTATCTTTATTACAGATAAAGTGAATACCGCCTACAGTTCTTATTTTCCTCCTGAATTTAAAAAAATGAAAGACAGTGGAATCGATATCATTATTACTGAACTGGATGTTCTACGGGATTCTAATCCATTGTATTCAAGTTTATGGCGGATGCTAATCCAATGGTTTGGTCAAACAGGGAAAGGAACATTGCCAAATATGCTGGCAGGAAGTGCTCCAGATGTGACGGTTCGTTCCTATTTAGAATTATTAAATGTGAAAGCAAACCATCGCAAAGTAGTCATTACAGATAATGCAGCGATTATATCCTCTGGCAATATTCATGATGCCAGTGGCTATCATTCGAATACCGCTTTTTTAGTGGAAGGAAAGATTATTGGCGACCTTTTGAAAAGTGAAAACAGTGTAAACAAATTTTCTGGCAATGTTGTCGCTTTTCCTTCCTATACGGATAAACAAGAGAATAAGAAAGAAGAGCGTGTTCAATTACTCACAGAAGGAAAGATAGCTCAGCATCTATTAACAGATATAAAAAACACAAAGGAAAATGATACTATTTGGATTGCTATGCTGTATTTAGCTGATAGAAAAGTGGTGAATGCCTTAAAAGAAGCAGCGGAACGAAATGTGAATATTCGGATAATTTTAGATCCTAATCAAAACGCATTTGGCAACAAAAAAGCGGGATTACCTAATGTACCGGTAGCTGCTGAACTCATGAGGCAGGGTAATCCACATTTACAAATCAAATGGTATAACACCGGAAAAGAACAATTTCATACAAAAATGATAATGATAGAAGGAGAGAAAGAAACAAGTATAATAAGTGGGTCAGCAAATTTCACAAGAAGAAATTTATATGATCTTAATTTGGAAACAGATATTAAAATTATTGGGTCACAGCAATCGCCAGTTATAAAAGATGTTAAGCGGTATTTTACCGATTTATGGGAAAATAACGGAGGTCAGTTTACAAAAGATTACGATACGGAGGATAAGCTTCCTGTTTTACGATATATAATTTACCGATTGCAACGTATTTTTTGGTTTACAACGTATTGATTATTGAATTATGATCAAAAGCAGATTTAATTGGAAATATTAGAGGGAAGTATGGCTTGTATAACGAACTATTTACAGTAAGAGATACAGATACTTGTATTATATCTATTTATAGGGTATAACGCGCATTTATGTTTGGAGGAGAAATACATGATTGTTCAACTACTAGAAGTAGCAGAAGAAAATAGATTAAAGTATATGCCATTCTTTTTAATGGCTGATGAATGCGAAGAAATAGTATTGCAATATATACATAAGGGGAGCTTGTTTACAATTTTGAATGAAAAAAATGATACAATTGGAATTATGCAAGTGCTTCTTATGGATGGCAGCTGTTTAGAAATAAAAAATTTTGCTATCCAGGAATCGTACAGGCATAAAGGGTATGGAAAACTAAGTATTGAACAAATTTTAAAAAAAGCAAAAGAAGAAGGGATGCAAAAAGTAATTGTAGGAACAGCAAATTCCAGTCTGGAAAATATATTATTTTATCAAAAATGTCAATTTCGGTTTTACAAAATAGTGAGAAATTATTTTTTACAGTATCCAAATAGCATTGTTGAGAATGGCATACTTGCTAAAGATATGGTTTACTTTGACTATTCCATCGAATCACAATAAAAATTACAGCTAACAGAAAAAGTAACCTAGATTTATAAATCTATTTTATGGATAATTGTTCTTTTTTAATAGTTTGTTTAGTAAAAATCATTGTAAAACCTAGTTGATTGGAGTCAAAGATGCGGGACATCTGCTTAAAGCATCTGGGCAGCTGTTGAGGTTCCGCAAGTCTTTTGGCCGAGGAAGCTACGAGAAAAGCCCTGCGGAAAGCGAGCATGCTGGTACGGAAATCAACTTACTTGTACAAAAACAGCTATTTTTAATTAAGAAAGGTAGAGGAAAGAATGAATGTAAATTTAGTAGAATTGTCATCATTAGATGAACGTTTAGAAGCAATAGCGACCGTAGCAGCACCATTTAAAGAAAGAGCTGCTGAAATAGACGAAAAAGGGCTATTTGTTTACGACAATATAGCAGATTTGCAAAATACTGGTTATACTGCCTTAACGATTCCTAAAAAATATGGTGGACAGGAAATTTCTGTTTATGAACTAGTAAGATTGCAAGAAAAAATCGCTCAATATGATGGTGCTACAGCCTTATCGATCGGTTGGCATATGGGGACTGCTAGAAATATGGAGGAGCGTCATTGGGATCCTAATTTATTAAAATCATTATATGATCGCCTTACTAATGGTGCGTTAATAAATGCAGCAGCATCTGAACCACAAACAGGCAGCCCAACAAGAGGAGGAAAACCACAAACAACGGCTGAAAAAAAAGGCGAAAATTGGGTTATTAATGGGCTTAAATCATTTACTACTATGTCGCCTGTGTTAGACTATTTTATTGTGTCAGCATCTATAAAAAATACAGAAGAGATTGGAAACTTTTTAATACCAAAAGAAACGAAAGGCATAAGAGTAGAAGAAACATGGGATAGCATCGCACTTAAAGGAACTGGCAGCAACCATGTTTATTTTGAAAACGTAATAATAGAAGAATCCTTTTATGTAGAAGATATCAAGAAAAATAAGAAAATAAATCCATGGTTATTACATATTCCAGCATGCTATCTTGGCATTGCAGGGGCAGCTCAAAAAGAAGCTGTATTATTTGCAAAAAAATATTCACCTAATAGTATTACAGGAACCATTAGTGATTTGCCAAATGTCCGCACGAAAATTGGTGAAATGGAGTTGAAAATGCAGCAAGCAAAACATTTCTTATATTCTGTAAGCAAAAAATCTGATGATGCAGACGAAGAGGAAAAAGAGTTTATGCTGCCAGAATTAAATGCAGTAAAATTATCAATAACCAATACGGCAATAGAAGTAGTAGATCTTGCAATGAGGATTGTTGGAGCTCAAAGCTTGTCTGCTAAAAATCCGCTCCAACGATTATATCGTGATGTGCGTGCAGGTTTACATAATCCCCCCATGGATGATATGACCATACAACTATTAGCTGTTCATTCATTAAATAGTTTTGATTGATTGCTTCATTTTGAGTATTGCCTCCACAGGATGTGAATGTTTTTAGTTGAGTTTCCTCTAGTTAGATACGTGCGAAGCGAAAGATAGGCAAACGATGAAATTCGATGTGTTATTTTTACCGAACTTTTAAATAATCTTTTTAAAGTAACTGGGACATAAGTATACCAGCCGAAGATAAACCCGAACCATGATACGAAGATGTAAAAATTATTCCGTATCATGTTTTGGGTTTTTTATTCATAATTATCCGCAGCTTGAATACACTTCGCTTTCCGCGGGGTGGGATCTGAGCCTCCTCGGCGTTGCCTTGCGGGGTCTCAGCCTTCCCACATTTCCCGCAGGAGTCTTCGCACCCTTCGTTACAAGCAACCTGTTTTAGAATAAGTTCTGGTCTTCGAATTTTATTACAAGGTAGGATTGCTAAACCATAGGAGTGTTTTTTTTGTTATTATTCAACATTGTTCTCCCGAAATGTGCACTTTTAGTCTATTTCTATAAGATGGTTGTTTTCACCAGTTCAACGACAGCAACTAATGGAGCAAAACGGCTTG
>JBDNRM010000260.1:0-5992 GCA_047718615.1 Bacillus sp. (in: firmicutes)
CCAATTAAATAATAAACAGATTTTTAAGTAAATCAAATAGTAAAAATAATAATTATAGAAAAAATTTGATTCATTCATTTATAAAAGTAAAAATAGCTATTCCAATCAGTAACTGACAACAATAGCTATCACTTTAAATATTATCTCTTATTTCATTTTATAGTCAAGTGAATCTGACATTTAATATTATTTTTCAAAAATTTCTTTTATTTATATCCACTAAATCTTATAAAAAGTAAGAAGAAGTTTATAATTTTCCAATTAATGTAACACTGATAGGAAATATTGTTATTTGTTCATCCATTTCCAAACCATTATCTTGGTAAACCATGTCATCTTCTATTAGTTTCTTCCACGTTCCAGATGGCAAAGGACAATGGATTTGTTTATCAGTTGCATTAATATAAATAATCAGTGTTTTCCATAAGCCAAACTTCTCTATATTTTCTAATCTGTATTCAATGATCCCTTCCGAGAGATACTGCATTTTTATATGCTTCCGTATCTGTACTGCTGTTTGCATACGAAATGCGCTATTCGTTTTTCTAAGTGCAATAATTTTTTTTATATATTCTACATTTTTATTGTAATTCACCATACGATCCCAATCTAACTGATTTATCTCATCTGGTGATTGATAACTATTTTCCACTCCTTGTTTTGTTCGAAAAAATTCTTGCCCACTATGTAAAAAGGGAATTCCCTGGCTAAGAAGTACAAGTGTGGTCGCTAACCGATGTTTTTTTTGCTTGATTTCTTCCCTCATTTCAGGAAAGCAAACAGTAATTTTATCCCATAGTGTATGATTGTCATGTGACTCTACATAATTAACCGATTGATCCGGTTCATTAAATAGACCATCATCAGCATGCAGCAACCCTATGCTTCCTGCTAATAATTCAGGTATATTTTGTTCGTTTCCACCTAATGCATATCCTTTATGATCTAATTGAAACGTGCTCCCTTTTATCTTATCTCGAAATTGATCATTAAATTGGCCAATGTGAGGCAGCTCTTTTTGGTTAAGGATAATTGCCTTTTGCTTTTCTGGCAAGGCGGTTTGCAGGTTCCATCCTTCCCCAATTATTAAGAAATTAGGATCATACTCGGCACAAAGCTTTCGAACTTGTTTCATTGTTTCAATATCTAAAATACCCATTAGATCAAACCGCAGGCCGTCAACCTGATATTCTTGTAACCAAAAACGCACAGAATCCACAATAAACCGTCTTACCATCAATCGTTCTGAAGCAATATCATTTCCTACTCCTGTTCCGTTTGAAGGAATACCAAAGGAATCATAACGAAAAAAGTATCCAGGAACTATTTTCTCAAAAGAAGATTCTTCCTTTTTGTAAACATGGTTATATACTACATCTATAATGACTCTTATCCCTTGCCGTTGAACTGCCTGAATCAAAGTTTTTAATTCACTAATTCTCGTATAAGGATTATGTGGATCTAAAGAATAGCTGCCGTCTGGTACATTATAATGGGATGGATTATATCCCCAATTATATTTTTTTACTTCTTCTAATTCATCTACCTCTTCAAAATCATGTACAGGAAGAAGTTCAAGATGTGTCACACCCAGTTCTTTTACATAGGAAAGTCCTGTTTTTTCTCCAGTGTCTGTCGATGTATGAAGTTCAGCCGCTCCCACATATGTTCCCTTTTTCTCCACCCCGCTATTTGCATGAATGGTAAAATCTCTTATATGTGTTTCATAAATAATACTATCCACTGCATGTGCCAATGGAGGCAGGTTGGGCTTTATACATTTTGTTTTTTTTATATCAACAATTGCACCTCTCAAGCCATTAGCACTAACTGCAACTGCGTATGGATCAACCGCTTCTCTCCATTCTAAATTTATTAGAACAAGATAACTGTAATAATAACCTTCCAGATTTTCTGAAATGGAAGTTACCCATACCCCTTTTTCTTTTCGTATCATTTCTATTTCTTTTCTTTTATCAACTGTTTTTTCAGGATCTTGGATTATTAATTTAACTTGCTGTGCAGTTGGGGCCCATAAAGAGAAATCGGCTTTATCCACAGTATAATTTACACCTAATGAACCAGAATAATAAAACAGCTTATCAAATTCTTTTGTTCGTATAACCGCTCCTATTTGCAAGTCTGTTTTTCCATTATATTCATCTTCTACTATATATCCTTTCCCTATTTCAACAGGAACAGGGACTTTACATATATATTTAATAAAGTCTTTTATACTTTCTTTCGATTCGATAGATAATGATATTTTTTTCTTATCATTCACAAGAAAAAAATAATTTGATTCACCATGGTGATAGGTATCGGGAAGCAAGATTGTAATAATCGTTAATTCATCTAAATAAGCAAAAAATTCACGCTTTATCGATAACAACAGCCTTCAACTCCTTCAAATTTAACAAACAACTTGTATGATAATCCTTCTGTTTCAACAGGAGCAGCTCCATCTCTACCTTACTCTTCCTTTGTATCCCATTCATATCGTCTCATGCAAGTGGTTAAGCAATGCCGCAACAGGCTTTCGGCTGTTTTTAACTGAATCGCTTTTAATGGCGAGCGATTATTGCGCATTGTTTGGAACCAATCCTCGTAATTGCGTTTTTCGATAATTTTTAAATCATAAGGTGCCATTGGGTAATCAATGTAGCCATTTCTAGTCAAAATTGCCTTTTTTATAGGGAAATCAATTTCATGCATCTTCATTATTTTTTTAATCACTTTTTCTGTTCGATTAATTGATATGACTGGACTCAGGATTTTTTTTTCTTTATCTTTTCTTTTTTTCGTCCAAAATTTTTCATTTGAGCCGACAAAGACAGAGGATTCTTCCGCCTCCAATAATGTTATGCACCATACTTCCGTCGGTGTAATAATAATGGTATCTAATTCAATAGGAGCATTTTGCAGCAAAAAAACTGGTTGATAAAGCACCAAATATGTATCTGGAAATCGCTGCAAATAATATTTTAATACTTCATCATAGTAGAATGCTTTTTTCACAACGGATTTTTCAGTTAAGGTAGAGCTTGCCCATTTCATTTGAAATTGTAAAAGTTGATTCAAAAATTGAACTTTTAATTCTTCTATATTTTTTGGAGTTAAATAATAATTTGGTTTATAATCAAATGCAAGTTCATCTTCTTCTACTATCTCTATTGATTCTTTTTTTATTTCTAAATGCGCTTCTAACTCATCGTCTTTTTTATTTTTTTGCATTATTCCCTTTAATTTTGTAAAAAAAGAAGATTTTTCTTCCAGCCATTCTTCTTCATGTAGACCTTCCTCTTCCAAAAAGGAAGGTGAATGTTGTCCCATCTCAAATGCTTTTTTTATTCCTTCCCATTTTTGCTTTTTTAAGCGGACAAATCTTGATGGATAGAGAATAATATTCTGTTCATAACGTGAGATATAATCTTTTAATTTGACTAACTGTGCCAAACCGTATCCCCCTTTTTAGCCACCTTCCTTTTTTAAAAGTGGAAGGTATAAATTGCCTCGTATTTCGGTTCTTTCTCTAGATGTGTTTGGAATAATTGAATAGTTTTCACTTCAAATTCTATTTTTCTCTCTAAAAATAGGGTCTCTGACTCTTTCATATACTCCCGAAAATCGCTTCCTTCCCATTTTCTTGCTAAAGTAATATGAGGATGAAAGCTTCTTGTTTCTAACTGATATCCTGCCTTTTTACATTCCTCAAATACATGATTTCTAAGCGTATGTAAATGGTTTGCTTTCTTTAAACCTAGCCAAAATATTTTTGGTTTTGCAACATTTCCAAAAATGCCTAATTTATCTATTTGAAGCTTAAATGGTTGTTCTGACTGTATTTGTTTGGTTAACAGATGGATTAAAGTATGCAGTTGTTCTAGGGAAGAAGATCCTAAGAAAGCAAGGGTCAAGTGATAATCTAATGGATGAACCCATTTTTGAAAGGAAAAAGAAGATTGTAGTCTTTCTTTTTCTTCTTTTATTATTCCTTTCAATTCTGCTGGTAAATTCACTGCGATAAAATAGTGAGGTTGTATCGACATATAAACACCTTTTCTTTTTTTAGGTTTTTGGCTCTCCCGATGAGTCCCACAGCCTGCATACACTTCGCTTTCCTGTTGGCGAGCGTCGAGCCTCCTCGTTTCACTGCGGGGTCTCGTCTTTCTCGCATTCCCACGGCAGTCTTCGTGTATTCCTCCTGCTCCCTGCTTCAACACCAATAAATTCAAGAGAGCTGCCTCTTTTCATGTGTGGTAATGCAAAAATTATGAGATTATAAAAAGATATTTTTAACATATATGATTGCATGATAATTCCATTTGTATGATAAAAATAGTTATATGACTATTAAGGTAAGCACTTTTTTCGCTATAATGCTATTATATATCCTTTATCCACTATTTTAATCCTTTTAGACTGCTTTATTTTTTTAAGCTGTTTTCTATAGAATTGTCGTTTTGGAAAAAAAGTATCTGGCGTGTATTTAGTCCATTTATATGAGTAATTTGATTTTAATTTTAGTTGTTTTTCTGCTATTCGTCCATTTTTGGATATTTTTTAGTTATCATTCAATTTTCCGAAATATCCTTTATATTAAAAATAATCTTGTAAAAGAAAAGGAGCTTCTGATGAAAATTTTTGAAAATATTTCACAGCTTATCGGCAATACACCGTTAGTAAAGCTAAACTCCATTGGAAAGAATGAAGGGGCAACTATTTATGCGAAGCTCGAATATTTTAATCCAAGCAGAAGCGTCAAAGATCGTGCTGCCTATTATATGATTGCTGAAGCTGAAAAAACTGGCAAATTAAGTCCTGGTGCAACAATTATTGAACCAACAAGCGGCAATACCGGTATTGGCCTCGCTATGAATGCTGCCGTTAAAGGCTATCGGGCTATTCTTGTTATGCCTGATACGATGACAAAGGAAAGAATAAATATTTTAAAAGCATATGGTGCTGAGGTTGTTCTAACTCCTGGTGAAGAAAAAATGCCAGGTTCTATCAAAAAAGCTTTACAGCTAGCTGAATCGATTCCAAACAGTTTTGTTCCTATGCAGTTTAATAATATCCACAATCCAGATGCACATCGGCATACAACTGCCGTAGAAATTATTGACGCAATGAAGCAATTAAAGAAACCGTTGGCAGCCTTTGTTGCAACAGCAGGGACGGGTGGGACAATAACAGGAACTGGAGAAGTGTTAAAGGCCGCTTATCCAGAACTTGCCGTGCATGTGGTGGAGCCTGCTGGATCGCCTGTATTATCCGGTGGAAAACCAGGAAAGCATAAACTAGTTGGTACGAGCCCAGGGTTTATTCCAGAAATCTTAAATCAAAACGTATATGATAAGATTCATTTAATTAAAGATGAAGAGGCGTATGAATATACAAAAAGACTGGCAAGAGAGGAAGGGATTTTAGCAGGTCCTTCTTCAGGGGCAGCTTGCTTTGCCGCAGCAGAAGTTGCTAAAACATTATCAAGTGAAGATATTGTCATTTTTATAGTATGTGATACAGGCGAAAGATATTTGTCGAGTGATGTATTTTGTTAAAAACAATCTAACTCAGAGACAACTATACAATTAAATTTAACACCATGACACTTAAAAGTAGCTTTCTTAAGTCTATAAGCAAGGAGCAGCCGGAATACGCGAAGGCTCCTGTGGGAAGCCTCCGTAAGTAGCAACAAGACGGATCAAGCGTAGCCTGCAGGAAAGCGAAGTGTATGATGACTGCGGACTTAATTAAGACCGCCTATTTTCAGAGTGGACAAAAAGATAGAACGAACACAGTAAAACCATTTATCATACACATCTATTCATTTACTATTTGAATTTTCAGAATTATACCCTTTTTATTTACAAAAAAAAATAGTAAACTATTATTATCAACCTAGTAAAAAAGAAATTCTTCATGATGATTGAATGTTTAAACGACCACCTACTAAAGTAGGTGGATTTGGACATAAATGTCGACGACTAAA
>JBDNRM010000261.1:0-5971 GCA_047718615.1 Bacillus sp. (in: firmicutes)
GAGGGATAGCGGAGCACAATCCATTTCGGAGAGGCTCCCGTCTACTCGACCCGCAGTGCAGCGAGGAGTCTCGACGCTCGTCCGTGGGGAAAGCGAAGTGTATTTGCCTGCGGACTAATTGAGCGTGTAAGTAAGCTTAGCTAAAACTTAGTATACGCTTCAGCAAAAGACTATCACATATATATTATGTATTGGATCATCCTTTTTTCTTAAGTAGTGTTATAATAAAGTGTTCCAACTCAGGAATGTTTGAGCAATGACATTTAAAGTTTGGATACAATAGAAAAATATTAGTGATTTATTTGCGATTCTTTATATAAATGATAAAGCACTACACGAAGGAGAAAAAATGAATAATTATAAATTGTTAATTCAGTATGATGGTGGACGTTATAAAGGCTGGCAGCGTCTTGGTAATGGCGATAGTTCTATTCAAGGAAAAATAGAAAATGTGTTAACAGAGATGATGGGAGAAAAGGTAGAAATTATCGGATGCAGCAGAACGGATGCTGGTGTCCATGCTATCAGTCAAATAGCTAATTTTAAGATCAATAGAGATTTAACGGAATCGGAAGTTAAGGACTATTTGAATAAATATTTACCTCAAGATATCAGCATCATAAAAGTTACATTAGTTTCTGAACGTTTTCATGCTCGATATAATGCGAAGGATAAGACATATTTATATAAGATTTGGAATAAGGAATATACAAATCCTTTTATGCGTAAGTACAGTATGCATGTGGAGAAAAAACTAAACATCGCAAAAATGCAGCAAGCAAGTAAGCATTTTATCGGGAAACATGATTTTACTGCTTTTTCAAATGCTAAAACAAAGAAAAAGTCGATGGTGCGTGAAATATATGCTATTCAAATTGAAGAAGAAGCTGGTTTTCTCCAAATTAGAGTGCGCGGAGATGGATTTCTTTATAACATGGTAAGAAAAATGGTTGGTACATTGATAGAAGTCGGCGAAGGCACAATAAATGCCAATCATATCCCAGGAATTTTAGAATCGAAAAAACGAGATCAAACGGGTGGCATGGCTGATGCGTGCGGACTTTATTTGGAAAAGGTAGATTTTTAATAAGAAATAAGCTGCACTGTGCATTGTACAAAACAACTTAGTTTTTTATAAGCAAGTGCGCTGGATCTAGACACTAATCTAAGTTGAAAATTTTATGCTTTCTTATTTTTAAAAAAAGCATCTGACAATATTGCCAGATGCTTTTTTGTTCTTTATTTAAATAATACACTGACGGATTTTTCTTCAAATACTCGAATGATTGCATCACTCATCAATGGTGCAATAGAAAGCTGTGTGATTTTATCGATTCTTTTTTCTTCTGTAAGTGGAATGCTATTTGTAACGATTAATTCTTTTAGTGGAGATTCTTTAATCTTTTCAATTGCTGGTTCAGATAGAACAGGATGTGTACAGCAGGCATACACTTCTTTAGCACCATTTTCTAGTAGTGCGTTTGTTCCATTTGTGATTCTATAGGCAGTATCAATAATATCGTCTATTAAAATTGCTGTTTTCCCTTCGATGTTCCCGACAATATTGATTTCTCTTGAACCAAAGTCACGAGGTCCACGTTTGTCAATAATCGCAATTGGTGCTTTTAATCGATCAGCTAATTCACGAGCACGTGTTACACTGCCATGATCAGGGGCTACGACAACGACATCATTATTAAATTCTTTTGTACATAAATATTGGGATAAAATAGGCATACCAACCATTAAATCTACTGGGATATTAAAAAATCCTTGTGTTTGCGGAGCATGAAGATCCAATGTTATAACACGATTTGCCCCAGACTTCTGAATTAAATTAGCAACAAGCTTAGCCGTAATTGGTTCTCTTGGCTGCGCTTTTCTGTCTTGACGAGCATAACCGTAATAAGGAATAACGACATTAATTGATTTTACGGATGCACGTTTTAAAGCATCAATCATAATGAGTATTTCCATAATATGTTGGTTCACTGGCTCACAAGTAGATTGGATAATAAAAACGTCACAGCCACGAACACTTTCCTCAATATTGATTTGAATTTCTCCATCACTAAACTGCTTTACAGCGCATTTTCCTAACTCGACCCCAATCTTATCTGCAATTTCTTGCGCTAATTGTGGATTAGAATTTAATGAAAAAACTTTTAATTTGGAGCTTTTATATGTATTTGGCACGTTTGGTTCCTCCTATAAGATGAACATAATTCCGCAGTATTCTTTAAATAGTATAGCTAAAATAAATATATCTATCCTGTATTTTAGGGCAGTATATGCATCATTGCAACAAATTTCACGTAAATAATAATAAAGATCTTTTCCTTCCATCTCTTGAATTTAGAAGGAATAAACAAAGCATATATCTAAAACAAAAGAGAGAAGTTGTATAATAGATAAAAAAGGACGAGACAATCTCTTGTACATATAATGAAAGAAAATAAGAAAACTAATAAAAAGATAAAAAATGGGAGTTTTTCTTATGAATGATGTGTTAACAGCTTATTTTGAACGTGCAGTTAGACGAACAAAACAAATTATTTTGGAAGATGTAGACAGGTATTTACAACGAAAAGAAATGATGCCTTCATATGAACAATATGTAAGGGAGAGAGGAGAGTATATTAACCAAATTTGGTTGAATACATGGCTCAATATAACAGCAAGCCATGCTACTTTTAAGGAGAAGAAAAGCTATTTAACTGAAAAGGGAGTAAGCATAGAAGGATTAAGAAAAAAATTGGTTAACAAACTGTTTCGAACAGAAATAAGAGAGGTAGAACCAATTGATTTTATGGAATGGCTAGACAGTCTTTTTGTTGCTGATGAAATGACTGCATGGGAAAAAAGATATAAAAAGGTTAGAAAAATATATTTAGATCAACAAGAAAAGATAAAACAACTAGTAATCCAGAAGAAATTAGAAGAGAAGTTTCTATATTATATCGAACAAAAGTTAAAAGAAAATTATGAGGATGTATATCTTTATATTCGTTATTTAGTAGGAAGCCATCTTGCTATTGATATAGAAAGAAACGGGGTTATAGTAAGTTTGAATGTTTGTACATTGGATGATTATTTTCACGATGAAACAATGCTGCAATCTAATGGATCGCTGTTTGGGGAGGATTTAGAAGAAACATATCAAGACCTTCTTCGGAATTATATAGATGATTTTGCACCTAATTGGTTAAAACAGGAATTGCCTTCCCATCTGTATACGGAATATGAGGGGATTTTTCATAAAGCATTACCAAATTCGTATTTATTAGAAATAGGAATGGACGTTTTTGAAGAACTCTCTATGGAATTTTTTGAAGATTTATTAGAGGAAACGATTTTTGACCTTATAAAACTTCTTGATATTCCTTTTGACTTAGAAACGCATCAAAAAATTTATCAAGAAGATCGCATAAAACGACAAGAAAAGGAAAAAGAGAATAAGGAAGAAAGAAGACGTAAAAAAGAAGAAGAAGCACGAATGATAGAGGATATTTTCGGTAAAGAATATCACCCCCCCTCGGGCAGAAATATTCATTACGTGCTCCATGTAGGGGAAACCAATACAGGGAAAACGTTTCAGGCAATAAAAAGAATGAAGAAAGCAAAAAGTGGTCTTTATTTAGCACCTCTCCGATTATTAGCACTTGAAATTTATGAGAAATTACAGGAAGAGAATATGCCCTGTTCTTTAAAAACAGGTGAAGAAGAAAAACTTACAATAGGTGCAAATCATCTGTCCTGCACAGTTGAAATGTTTCATGAGAAAGATTTTTATGAAGTAATTGTCATAGATGAATCACAGATGATTGCGGATAAAGACAGAGGTTTTGCTTGGTATAGAGCCATTACAAAAGCAAATGCAAAAGAAGTGCATATTATTTGCAGCGTTCATGCAAAATCAATGATTCTTCACCTTCTTGGAGATTCTTATGTGGAAATTCATGAATATAAAAGGGCTGTTCCCTTGGAAGTAGAATCTTCTTTATTTCGTATAAATCATACTCGAAAAGGGGATGCTCTAGTTTGTTTTTCAAGAAGAAGAGTGCTGGAAACCGCATCAGAATTGCAGAGAACGGGTAGGCAGGTAAGTTTAATTTACGGAAGTATGCCGCCGGAAACAAGAAAAAAGCAGATGCAACGTTTTTTAGATGGAGAAACATCCGTTATCGTTTCAACAGACGCTATTGGCATGGGCTTGAATTTACCAATTAGACGAATTGTATTTTTGGAAAACGATAAGTTTGATGGAACAAGAAGAAGGCTTTTGAGTTCTCAAGAAGTAAAACAAATTGCAGGACGGGCTGGGCGTCAGGGGATTTATGATAAGGGAAGGGTAGCTTTTACAAGTGAGCTGAAAAAAATGACAAAGCTGCTGGAACAAAAGGACGAAGAATTAACTGGATTTGCGATTGCTCCTACAGCATCTGTTTTAGACAGATTTCAGAAATATGCGAATAAATTAAATGTATTTTTTCTTCTATGGGATCGTTTTGAAAGTCCTGAGGGAACCAAAAAAGCTACTCTCTCAGAAGAACGAATATTATATGAGATGATTGAAGATACAATGATAGAGGCAAGATTGCCTGTACATGATTTATTTGGATTTTTACGGTTGCCTTTTGCTACAAGTGAACCAGTATTAAGGGCCCAGTGGAAAGTTAATATGAAAGCAATTGTGGAAAATCAAGAATTGCCTGATCCACTAATAAAAGAATTCAGTCTGGAAGATATGGAGTTATCGTATAAATCAGTAGGTGTGCATTTATTATTTTTATACAAACTTGGAAAAAGAACCGAAGCCCATTATTGGGAAAGAGTAAGAAAGGAAATTAGCAGCAGCATACACGAGCAATTAAAAGCGGATATCCCGAACAGGAAAAAGGCTTGTAGAAGATGTGGTGTGTCTCTTCCGGCAGGTTTTCGCTATCAGATTTGCAATGATTGCTATTTTTCAGGGTATTAAAAGAAAAGAACTGACGTTGAATTTTTTTGGGGAGGAAACTCGAAAGGATAGTGAATAAAAACAGGCACTTTCCCTATAAAGAAAGTGCCTGCTTCTTATTCTTCTTCGTCCTTATTAAACCATAGCGGTTCTTGGTCATCTACATCGCCATTATAATTAATTAAGATCTCTTCGCCTGCTTTAATATCTTTATAAGCATAAAAGTCAAACGTGTGTTGGTCAAAATTAATATCATAGGTTGCATTAGGCTCATACGAATGATTAAACAACATTCCATAACCTAGAAGAAGTGCTGTATGATTTATACCATACTCAAAAGCGTAATCAGCAAGTAATGTTTTTTCAATATGTTGATGCTGTTCATTCGGATATGGAATGACAGGTGCTTCATGTAATAGCGTGCCTTTTTTAATATCACATGTAGCGAATACGCCTCTATTAAATTCTCCATCGCTTACAGGAGAAGTCTTTACCTCGATCATATTAGTCACCTACTAGTCTTTAAAGTTTTCTATCTTACTGTAACATTGTTATAAGAAATTAGGAAATAATTATTTTAGCAGTGAGCTGTATACTTTCTAATACTTTTGCTATTCAACAGTGTATAGGGGGGATTTTATTTAAAAGTAAGTAAAAAATTTTGAAAAGCAGAATAATGGAGGGGAACGCGGAATAATCGAGAGAAGCGCGGAATAATCAGGAGAAACGCGGAATTACTGGGAGAAACGCGGAATTATCGGGAGAAACGCGGAATAATCGAGAGAAGCGCGGAATAATCAGGAGAAACGCGGAATAATCGGGAGAAGCGCGGAATAATCGGGAGGAACGCGGAATAATCGGGAGAAGCGCGGAATTATCGGGAGAAACGCGGAATAATCGGGAGAAGCGCGGAATTATCGAGAGAAACGCGGAATTATCAGGAGGAACGCGGAATTATCGGGAGAAGCGCGGAATAATCGGGAGGAACGCGGAATAATCGGGAGGAACGCG
>JBDNRM010000262.1:0-5964 GCA_047718615.1 Bacillus sp. (in: firmicutes)
CTATTATATTGCCTGTATATAACGGTGAGAAGTATCTTGAAAATTTGATTAGCAAAATTAGAAACCAGGAAATTAATTATGAAATTGAAATTATATCTGCTGTAAGTAAATCTGATGATAAGAGTCTTGAACTTTCAAAAATGTTATGTGATATTACTTTTGAAGTTGGGGATTTTAACCATGCGAAAACTAGACATGAAGCTGTTGAAAAATCTACAGGCGGTATCCTAGTATTTTTGACACAAGATGTAACACCTTACAATAAATATTGGTTAAATAATCTAATACAACCCTTAATTGAGAATAATGAGATTGTTGCAACATATGCTAAGCAAATAGCCTACCCTAATTCTACAGAAACTGAAAAATTAATTAGAGAATTTAATTATCCTGATTATGATAGATTATGTAATAAAAATACAAAAGGGAAATGGGGAAGAAAAAATATCTATTATTCAGATGCGTGCTCTGCAACAATAAAAGAGGTTTTTATTAAATTAGGTGGATATAATTTTGATGTGGTCACTAATGAAGATGTTATTTATGCTTTAAATGTAATTAACAATGGATATTCTATTTTTTATAATTCTAAAAGTAAAGTATATCATAGCCATAACTTTGAGATTAAAAATGCATACAATCGGTATAGACTAATAGGAATTTTCGAAAAAGAATATAATGATCAATTAAGTGAGTACTCCTCATTAGGAGAAGGTAAAAAATTGTTATTTTATTTAGTAAAAAACCTTTTAAGGAAACTCAAAATAAAAGATCTATTTTTATTGAGTGTAGATTTGGTAACTAGGTATATTGCATACAAAAAAGGATATTCAGAAGGAAGTAGAATAAATACCAAAAGTTTAGGGGAAAGGTTGTGAAATTAGTTTTATTATCAGGTGATTTGGTAAACGTTTATGGCCTTTATCAACCATACGATGTTAAAGTGATTTTTAAAGGTATTGAAGGATGAAAATGGTCAATCAAAATCAATTATATAGCGCATATAAGCTAGGGGGCAGTTAGCAAAAAACACTGAAAATATATCCCGTCTTTATGGTTCAGTTACAATTAATAGATTGAGACCTAATTGGCTATGAATTATTTTAATTTACCTAATACTCGTGAACTTTCGGCAAAGCAATTACATTGGCTGCGATTATTTGTACTCTGTAAAAAACGTTTTAAAATAAGTAGTTGAATGATTCTTGTGATCTATATGTTGAAGATTGTCTCTTTAAAATTAAGGAAATAGAAACTGTGTTAGTAGAGTAAAATGCAATTTAGCGTTAATTGGATGTAACTCTTACCGATCCTTCGGAGAAGTAGTATTTAGGAGGTTATTTTGGACAATGTTTCTAAAATATAGAATGTTTACATATATTAATGTTAAATTTTAATTAGATGGAGAATTTTTTATGAAGAATATATTAAGTATTATTCTATCTTCATTACTTGTAGTATCTATTTTTAATAGCTATTATTTCATAAATAAATTCCAGAAACAAAATGAGTTAATATACCAAATAAAAGAAAATGCTCTCAATGAAAATAAGTATTCTGCTGAAAATACTTGGTTAGGAAAAAAAGACCCTACAGTTGTTCTAATGGGTAGTAGTGTAACAAGAGGACTTGGTGCAAGTTCACCAGATAAAACATGGTCTGGTTTACTAAAATCTTTTTTCCAAAAAACTAACCCAGATCTAAATTTTATAAATCTTGGTGTCGATGGTTTCAAAACAACAGATTTACTTAATATAAGTTTGCAAATTATTTCAAATTTAAATCCGGACGTTATTTTGATTGAGACTTGTTTAATTAATGATTTTTCTATGTATACAGTATCAGAGTCTACACAAAATATTGAAACTATTGTATCTAAATTAAAACTAGCTTTTCCGAATGTAAGAATTTACTTAATGCCACCCAATATTATTGTTCATAAAAATGTAAGAAATTCAGAAGGATTGTTATTTAATGAATATGTTTCTAAAGTGGGAGACTACATAAAATTAAAGGGATGGAATTATATTGATTTTTGGAATGATTATGAAAAGGGATATTCTAGTATAGGGCTAACACTTGAGCAGACATTAATCCAAGACCAAATACATCCTAATGATTTAGGATATGAGTTATGGTTCAATGCTATAAGAAGAAACTTTATTGTTTATGATTAATAGATGCTAAAATTAGATAATTTAGTATTTTGGGTGCATATTTTTATTGAAAAACACATTCATTATATATTTAATAATGATATACGTATATTTGTTGCTAATTTCTAATACTATTGAAGTTGAACTTAAATGGATAATAATAAGTATTTAAATGTAGAGAATAAGTTTTTACTTTTTTTAATAATGGAAAGTAGTAAAAAACATTAGTATTTTTTTACTAAATGGTACTATATCAGATATTTTTTAAAAATAAATAAGTTAAGGAGGGAAAATAAGTGAAAGGAATCATTTTAGCAGGTGGAAGCGGTACAAGACTTTATCCTCTAACCTTAGTGACAAGTAAACAGCTATTACCAATAAATGATAAGCCTATGATTTATTATCCACTTTCTACATTAATGTTAGCAGGAATTAAAGATATATTAATTATCTCAACACCAGAGGACACACCACGTTTTGAAGCATTATTAGGAAATGGATCACAGTTCGGTATTACGTTACAATATAAAATTCAAGAATCACCCGATGGATTAGCACAAGCATTTATTATCGGAGAAGAATTTATCGGAAGTGACTCTGTTGCGATGATTCTTGGGGATAATATTTATTACGGAAGTGGTATGAGGAAAATTCTCCAACGAGCTGCACAGAAGGAAAAGGGGGCTACAGTATTTGGTTATCATGTACAAGATCCTGAGCGTTTTGGTGTAGTTGAATTTAATGGAGGTGGAAAAGTTTTAAGTGTGGAAGAAAAACCTAAAAAGCCAAAATCCAATTACGCTATTACTGGATTGTATTTTTTTGATAATAGAGTGGTAGAAATAGCTAAAAATGTTGAACCATCCCATCGTGGAGAGTTAGAAATTACATCAGTAAATGAGGCTTACTTACTGTTAGGTGAGTTAGATGTAGAACTTTTAGGTCGTGGATTTTCTTGGTTAGATACAGGGACTCATCAAAGTTTAGTGGAGGCATCTAATTTTGTTCGAACTATAGAAGAATATCAAGGTATTAAAATATCAGCTCCAGAAGAAATTGCCTTTATAAATGGTTGGATTTCAAGAGATAGTTTGATTGAACGTGGGAATTTTTATGCTAAAACAGGTTATGGGAAGTATCTATTAAAAGTGGCAAATGGTCAAATTAAATATTAAAATTAAAGGGTGTTATGATGAAAATTATAGATACGTTTATTGATGGATTAAAAGTATTAGAGCCAACTGTCTTTGGGGATCATCGTGGTTGGTTTATGGAAACATATAATGAAGGTGTTTTACAAGATACTGGAATCTCTATTCAATTTGTTCAAGATAATCAATCTTTTTCAGCTGTTAAAGGGACATTACGTGGTTTGCATTATCAATTAAATCCAAAAGCACAAACCAAATTGGTACGTTGTACTAAGGGGATTATTTATGATGTTGCAGTAGATATTCGTAAAGGTAGTTCAACATATGGTAAATGGTTTGGTATTGAATTATCTGCTGAAAATAAAAAACAACTTTTGATTCCACAAGGATTTGCACATGGTTTTATGACAATTACAGATGATGTAGAAGTACAATATAAAGTAGATGAATTATATGCACCAGACTGTGATCGAGGCATTATTTGGAATGATTCTTCTGTTAATATAGAATGGCCAATGGATATTACACCAGTACTTTCTGCGAAGGATGAAAAAGCACCAACACTTGAAGAAGCAGAAAAAAATTTTATCTTTGGTGATATAAAATGAAAATTTTAGTTACAGGTTATAACGGTCAGCTTGGATATGATGTTGTTCTAGCAGGAAAAAGCAACGGTTTACAAATGATTGGGATTGGAAGTCAGGATTTAGATATTAGAGATGAACAAAAAGTAAAAGAATATATCCAAACTATCAAACCTGATGCTATCATTCATTGTGCAGCATATACTGCAGTGGACAATGCTGAAGGTGATAAAGAAACATGTTGGGATGTTAATGTAAATGGAACAAAATATTTAGCAGAAGCTGCTAAAGAAATAAACGCAAAGTTTATTTATATAAGTACAGATTATGTATTTAATGGGGAAGGAAATATCCCTTTTTTAGAAACAGATAAAGCAGCTCCTGTAGGGTATTACGGATTAACGAAATATGAAGGAGAAAAAATTGTACAAAAGGTATTAGATAAATACTATATTGTAAGAATCTCTTGGGTCTTTGGTATAAATGGCAATAACTTTATTAAAACAATGCTTCGTTTAGCAGAAACAAGAAATGAGTTAAATGTAGTAGGAGATCAATATGGATCTCCAACATATACATATGATTTAGCCAAGTTGTTGATTGAAATGGCATTAACTGAGAAATTTGGAATTTATCATGCATCGAATGAAGGCTTCTGCAACTGGGCAGAGTTTGCGACAGAAATTTTTAAATTAGCAGAAAAATCAGTAAAAGTTAATAGTATAACAAGTAATCAGTATCCAACAAAAGCGGTTCGTCCTAAAAATTCAAGAATGTCAAAGCAAAAATTATTTGAAAATGGATTTAAGCGTTTACCTAATTGGCAAGATGCATTAGTTCGATATGTACAAGAATTAGCAGAAGAGGTGAAATAAATGGCAAAAAAGAAAGTATTAGTAACAGGTGGAGCAGGTTTTATTGGTGGTAACTTTGTTCAATACATGGTAAATAAGTATCCAAACTACGACATTTATAACTTGGACTTATTAACATATGCTGGAGATTTAACAAAACATAAAGATTTAGAAGACAAAGAAAACTACCATTTTGTTAAAGTAGATATAGCTGATAGAGAAGAAATTTTCACTTTATTTGACCAAGGGAAATTCGATTATGTAGCACATTTTGCGGCAGAGAGTCATGTGGATAGATCAATAACAGACCCAGAAATTTTTGTGAAAACAAATGTGCTAGGAACACAAGTTTTATTAGATGCAGCAAAAAAAATTGGAATCACTAAATTTGTTCATGTTTCTACAGATGAAGTTTACGGGGAATTAGACTTTGATCCCACTACTTTCTTTACAGAAGAAACTCCTTTACAACCAAACAGCCCATATAGTGCAAGTAAAGCATCTTCAGACTTTTTAGTACGTGCTTATTATGAAACATTTGGATTACCAGTCAATATTACTCGCTGTTCTAACAACTATGGCCCATATCACTTCCCAGAAAAGTTAATCCCTCTAACTATTTCACGTGTTCTAAATGAACAAAAAATTCCTGTCTATGGTGATGGGAAAAATATTCGTGATTGGTTACATGTAATCGATCATTGTGCTGCCATTGATTTAGTTCTCCATGAAGGTTCAGTAGGAGAAGTATATAATGTTGGCGGTCATAATGAGCGTACGAACTTAGAGGTAGTTAAAACAATTATTAATACTCTAGGTAAATCAGAAGATTTAATAGAGTTTGTTACAGATCGATTAGGACATGATAAACGCTACGCAATTGATCCAACAAAACTAGAGAAACTTGGTTGGAAACCAACTTATACTTTTGAGACAGGTATTGAGCAAACAATTCAATGGTATCTTAATAATAAAGAATGGTGGGAGCAAATTATTAGTGGAGAATATCAGAATTATTTTGAGATTCAATATTCCCTATAACATAAGAAAATAATGATTTTTATCAATAACGCACAAGGTGCTCATCTTAAGATAAAGATGAGCATTTTTAATAAATAAACATGCAAATAATAATATTAGGAGGTTCATATGAAGTTAGTTCTATTATCTGGAGGATCAGGAAAAAGACTATGGCCATTATCAAATGATGCACGCTCCA
>JBDNRM010000263.1:0-5954 GCA_047718615.1 Bacillus sp. (in: firmicutes)
GAAATTACGAGTATGGGGCTAGTTTCGTTCATTATAACTCGGCGCAAGCGCCTGCGGGGTCTCATCTAACCCGCTAATCCCACAGGAGTCTCGCACCTTCCACTTCAATCAAGCCGTTTAATCCATTAGTTGCTGTCGTTGAACTGGTACAAACACCCACCTTATAAAAATAGACTAAAAGTGCACATTTTGGTAGAACAGCGTTGAATAAGACAAGCGCAAATGCCTTGCAAAGCCCCGAAGAAGATGTTCACATGGCTTGTTAGACACTCATCTACGTTCAAAAATTTTATCCTTTCTTATCTTCTAAAAAAAATCATCGCTTCATTGTTTAGCAATAATACCTTGTAATGAAATTCGAAGACAAGAACTTATTTTAAAAAAGGTTGCTTGTAACGGAGGGTGCGAAGACTCCTGTGGGAAATGTGGCAAGGCTGAGACCCCGCAAAGCAACGCCAGGCTCAGCTCCCACCCTGTGGAAAGCGAAGCAACCTATAGTGGAAAGCAATCTAATAACTAATTGTTTTGCCAAAAAAAGGAAACGGATTGGAAAATGGAGCAGCCTGAATACACGTAGACTCCTGTGGGATTAGCGAGACAGCTGAGACCCTGCAGGCCAAGGGCCGAAGCGGCTAAAGCCGAGCCCCACGGAAAGCGAAGTGTATGCAGGCTGCGGGTGATTACCACAAACCTTCTTTTTTACACGAATAAAAAACCCAAACCATGATACGAAATATTTTTTCACCTTCGTATCATGGTTCGGGTTTATCTTCGGCTGGAATACTTATGTTCCAGCTTCTTTTCTATTCGTTAAATACTTATATCCCGTTTTTGGAAAAACACAAAGGTAATAATCATAAAAATGATATAATAACCACTCAATATCCCTAAAGACATCGGCATTGTAATATTCCCTAGTATCTTATCTTGCACAACAAATATAGTTTGATCTAAGTGAGGGAAAATCAATACTTTTGTCCAAGCATACTTTTCCGCTAAAAATAAAATATAGCTTCCCATAGTAGAAGAGAAAAATAATACAAAAATACCTACTCCAACTGCAATGGCTTGGTTCTTAAATAAGGTTGAGAGCATAAACGCTATCGTAATAATCATCAATAAACCAGGAAGATAATAGAACATCATTCTGAAAAAGTGATCTCCTCCACTCACAGCCATCATTCCAACATTAATATTATCCGAATAATTGCCGCCTCCAAAAAACAACAATGATATAAGATAACCAAATACAATTAACACGATAATTAAAAACAGGGCATAAATAAGCATAGCAATATATTTAGACACTAAAATAGCCCAACGGCGATGTGGTCTAATCAGCAACTGTTTAATCGTTCCATCCGAAAACTCAGAAGAAATATTGCCTGCACAAACAATTACCACAAAAAGAGTAATCAATGCTTTTAAAAATGCAACCAATTCATTCATAAACGACCAATTTGTAGGGTACGGATTAACATTTTCATTTATGTACCACTGTTTTTGGTTAATTTGATCACCTATATATCCTTTTTCCTCATCTGAAGCCGTTTTTTGTTGATCCTGAAGATCCTTTATTTCCAATTGTACGGACTCCTGCCATGTGTCCGTTCCATCTTTTTGTTGTTCTGTTGTTTTTTGATAAAGAAACGCCCCTCCTATTAAAGCAACAACAAGCATAACAGCAAATACCCAACTCATTTTCTTTTCAAATGTTTTAATAAGTTCATTTTGTATCAAACCAATCATAATGTTTCTTTCGCTCCTTTTTGACTTGTTATTTCTAAAAATCTGTCTTCAAGGGTTAATTTTCTAACATAGATGCCATATACCGAAATTTCATTTTCTACTAACAGCTTATTAACAGACGGAACAGATGCTTTCGTTAATTTAAGTGTTAATTCCGTTTTACGCTGTGTTACCAATTCGAAATTAATCTTGCTATTCTTTAAAAGATCAAGGACTTTTTCAGGGTGATCCACCTCAAAAACAACCTCTCTATTATCCTTTTCTTCTTCTTTTACCGTCTCATCCATTGTGGAAATATGAATTAATTCACCCTTTTCAATAATCGCAAATCGGTGACACATAAGCTGCATTTCAGCTAATAGATGGGAGGATACCAGCACAGATATACCTTGTGCCGCCAATTCATGAAGGTAATTGCGGAATTCTTTAATCCCTTGTGGATCCAGCCCATTTGTTGGCTCATCTAAAATCAAGATGGCTGGATTATGTAGTAATGCTTGGGCAACGCCTAAACGCTGACGCATCCCCAGCGAATACGTTTTAACTTTCTGATGCATGGCATCCTCCAGTCCTACCAGCCGAGCTACTTCCCGAATACGCTCTTCTGTTATTTCTGTTTTCGCCATTCTTGCATAATGCTTTAAATTTTTATATCCACTCATATACTTGTAAAATTCGGGATTTTCAACAATAGCCCCAATGCTGCTCATTGCATTAGCAAACGAGTTGTCTAATGAATTTCCATTAATAACAACTTCTCCATTTGTTCGATTGATTAAGCTTACGATCATACGAATGATGGTCGTTTTCCCTGCTCCATTTGGTCCTAAAAGTCCAAATATTTCTCCCTTTTCCACAGAAAAACTGACAGAATTTACAATCGTTTTA
This sequence comes from Bacillus sp. (in: firmicutes), assembly GCA_047718615.1. GTDB lineage: Bacteria > Bacillota > Bacilli > Bacillales > Cytobacillaceae > Niallia. The sequence continues at coordinate 2,638 of JBDNRM010000263.1, forward strand.
CTTCTAATTTTTTTGGTTAATCCTTTTACTTCTAACGCATATTGAGACATTTCCTGCTCCTTTCTTTAATTAAAAAAATCCATTTTTTTCTTTATGATATTCACTACTAGCTGCTTGTCTACTTTATATACGTTTTTTGTTCGATAAAGTTTCATATTTGGAAAATAATAGATTATTCATTTCAAATCACTTTGTTTTAGTTATAATGATTGCATCCAAAAAAAGCTGACTTCCCTCCAAATTAGTGGAGAAGAAGCCAGCTTTTTGAACACGCACTATATGTCTTAAACAGAAGTAGTAGATAAACCGTTTATTAATTCTTGGACTGGAGCATACTCATAACCAAGATCTTTCGCGACTGGTGCATACGTTATCTTGCCATCAAACGTATTAACACCTTGTTTAATCGCATAATTGTTTTCAATAGCTGCAACTGCTCCTTGATTAGCAATTTGCAAAGCATACGGAATTGTTACATTTGTTAAGGCAATCGTAGATGTTCTAGGCACAGCTCCAGGCATATTTGCCACTGCATAATGCACCACGCCGTGTTTTTCATAAGTTGGATTGTCATGTGTTGTAATATGATCAACTGTTTCAAAAATACCGCCTTGATCTATCGCCACATCCACTATCACAGAACCTGGAGACATTTTCTTCACCATTTCTTCTGTTACTAATTTAGGTGCTTTTGCTCCTGGGATTAATACAGCTCCGATTACTAAATCTGATTCCACTACCGCTTCTTCAATATTTGCCGGGTTGGAGATAACCGTATTAAGGCTTGCACCAAATTGATTATCCAATTCTCTTAATCTTTCTGGATTTAAGTCTAATAAAGTGACATTCGCACCAAGACCAATCGCAATTTTCGCTGCGTTTGTGCCAACGATTCCGCCGCCAATTACCGTCACATTCCCTCTTTTCACTCCCGGAACTCCTGCAAGAAGAATACCTTTTCCGCCATGGGGCTGTTCTAAAAATTGCGCACCAATTTGTACTGACATTCTCCCTGCTACTTCACTCATCGGTGTTAAAAGTGGTAATTTTCCATTTACTTCGATCGTTTCATACGCAATTCCCGTTACACCTTTTTCAGTAAGAGCTGCTGCAAGTTCTTTTTCTGCTGCCAAGTGTAAATACGTAAATAGGATAAGCCCTTTACGGAAAAAGCCATATTCAGATGCTAAAGGCTCTTTTACTTTAATAATCATGTCAGAGGAATTCCAAACTTCTGCTGCTGTGCTAATAATTTTCGCACCAGCCCCAGCATATTCTTCGTTTGTAAACCCACTTCCGATGCCAGCATTATTTTCTACTAATACCTCATGTCCACCTTTTTTCAAAAAAGACACGCCTGAAGGAGTAATCGCAACCCTGTTTTCATTATTTTTGATTTCTGTTGGGATACCAATGATCATTTTTCATTCCTCCTGTTAAGTTTTATCACGTCAAATGTTAGATTTCTTATTATTATCATAAGACGAGTGAAAAAAATAATCATTGTTGAAAACAATAAAAGTATCACAGGGCTTTTGTGAATTTTCACAAAACTTATTTTTTACGCCAATGCATAAGCTTTAAATCTAAATACAACATAAATTTTTGAGTAGGAATGGATAAATTAACGTCCATAATTTCTGCAATTCTTTTTAGCCGATAAGTTAATGTATTCGTGTGAATATGCAGTCTTGACGCTGTTTTTTGCATGCTTTCACTTTCATCTAAATATGCCTCTAATGTTATTAATAATTCCGTATTATGATCTTTATCATAGTCTGTTAATTTTTGAACGGCGATATTTTCAAAACCATCTTGTATTCTTTTTTCTAATAATATATCTAAAAATTGATAGATGCCTAAATCTTGATAATGAAGAAAAGCAGCAGCTTCTGCTGGGAATTTCTCTTGCACATCTAACACTGTTTTTGCTTCTTTGTAACTTTTTATAACATGATCAAAGTCTTTGTAGATTCCACCAAATCCGCCCCTCACATGTAAAATATCAAACTTGTCTTTTAGATGGACCGGAAAGCTCTGAATAAATTTTTTGTATGTTGCAGATAAATTTTTCCGCACTTCCTTTGGGCTCACCATTACAATTAATTCATTATCGTCAATCGTCGACAATGGGATTTTCACTTCTTCAGCAATCTTTAATAAATAAAGAATATGTCTTTCCATTTCTTTGCTTATCATGCTTTCAAACCGAAATACCATGATGGTAAAATGAGAAATTAACGGCATTCCAATTTCATTTAATTTTATTTCTGCTTCTTGCTCTGTTACATGGCCTGTCAGCAATCTCCAAAAAAACTCCTGATTATCCAGACTAGAAGGTCCTTTGTTTTTTCCAAATCTTGATAATAAATGTTTTCCAGCAGCCGCTGCATATTCTAATTGCTTCATTTGCGCTTCTGTTAAATGATTGTTTATTTCAACAGCCCAAATATAACCAATGACTTCATCGCCTCTCCAAATCGAAACAGCCACCCGGTTGCCTAACCCAATTTCTTTTTTCTCTTGTATTCGAATCGGTCTTTTGCTTTTTAGCAATTGGGGAATAACGCCATCCTTCCAAAGTCGATTAATCACTTTTTCTGGAACTCTTCGGCTGATAATGGTGGAAATACGGACTATATCTGTTTCTTCGCCATGGCTACTGTAGACTAAAACACGGTGATGCGTATCTTCTAGCGTGATAGGGCATCCAAGAAATTCACTTACATGATCGACAAAGCTTTCAAGGGAATCGTATATTTCCCGTCGGAACGGATTCAATGGCTCATTAGACATTAATCGGCTCCTTCCTTTTCTATATTAGTTTTCATTGTTGATAGGTTTCAGAGCGTTTTAAATCTTTGCTTCTTCTATTTTATCTCGTTTTCTTGCTGTTCAACAATACATAATTAATAAAAGGAAAGTGGCTTTGTTATTTTATTTTAGCTACCCTGAAAAAAAGGTTCCGCAGGTGGAATACACTTCGCTTTCCTGTGGGCTACGCTTGAGCCTTCTCGCTTCACTGCGGGGCCTCGTCTTTCTCACATTCCCACGGGAGTCTTCGTGTATTCTGACTGCTCCCTGATTCAACATAACAACGAACTGAATCAAACCACCTATTCTCATCGTTCATGGTGCTAAGTTTGTTTTTTTCAATCTTTATTTCTTCTTCCATTTTTAGAAATTCACCCTTTTTATCTATTCTGTTTATAAAGGATATAGCTTCTATAATAATAGGCAAGTAATCGAAAGGATTTTTAATAACTTGAAAATTTTTCCTATATATTATATATTTATACAAATATATAATATATAGG
>JBDNRM010000264.1:0-5928 GCA_047718615.1 Bacillus sp. (in: firmicutes)
CCGAAGCGGCTAAAGCCGAGCCCCACGGAAAGCGAAGTGTATGCAGGCTGCGGGTGATGACCACAAACCTTCTTTTTTACATAAATAAAAAACCCGAACCATGATACGAAATATTTTTACATCTTCTGTATCATGGTTCGGGTTTATCTTAGGCTGGAATACTTATGCTCCAGCTTCTTTTTTATGAAAGTAATGAAGCAAATGCCACAGTACCTACACTCTCTTTTCTCTCACTCATCCAACATACGGCTAGTTTCCTCTCCATTGCTCTTCTCCAATCCCATCACTTCCAACACAATTTTAATCATGAAATAGCTAATATGTTCTGAAACTATTTCTTTTATTGGTTTTAATTTCTCCGGGCCAACTTCTGATATCGCTGTTTGAATTTCCGTTTGATCTGTTGGGGTAACGAACATGCTCCAATCATTTATTTTTCCTTCTTTTCCACAACGAAGCAGATGATTTTCAATGGTGATACTGCTTAAATCTCGATTTTCAGCAATTTCTTTTATGCTTTGGCCAGACAGAAATAATTCATAGCTTATTAAATGAGAATTCTCCACAGCTGCTGCTTGTTTCCTTTTTCGCTTATTAGAAGGTATCGGTGGTATTGGCATTGTATGAATGTCCTCTTCCTGATGATTACTTTTAAAATGAGCAATCTCTTCTATAAATGTTTGGCCATATTTTTTCAGTTTAAGCTCTCCTACTCCTTTAATATGAGAAAACTCATTTAAAGTAGCTGGTTCATCTGCTGCTATTAAACGTAAAGTTTCATCAGAAAAAATAACAAATGGAGGGACTTTTTCTTCTGCTGCAATTTGTTTTCTAATTGCACGTAAATGTTGAAATAATGCATTATCCGCTGTCAATTGATGTGCAACAACTTTCTCTTTGCGCAGCACTGTTTTTTTTCCTAATAATACTTCTTTCCCTTTATTGGTAACCTTCAATAATGGCAAAGTGCCTGTTGTCACCTCAATATAATTATCCGAAATTAAAAACTCAATAAAATCACTTACATCTTTAGCAGACTGTTCTTTCATTAGCCCATATGTCTTAATCGTATGCAAAGAAAAGTCGAGAAGTTTTTTATTTTTCGAACCTGTTAGCACTTGAGCAACCATTGTTTTCCCAAATCGCTCTCCCATTCGAATAATGCAGGATAAGACCTTTTGTGCTTCTGTCGTAACTTCTACTGTCAAACGGCTATCTTTGCAATTGCTACATCTTCCGCATTTCTGCTCTGTTTCTTCCCCAAAATAATGAAGAATATATTCTTGTAAGCACTCTTCTGTATGACAATAGTTTATCATCGCCTGCAGCTTATCAAGGTCTTGTTTCTGCTTATCTGGATTTGTTGTGTTTTGATCAATTAAAAACCGTTGAATGCGTATATCTTGTGCAGAATATAAAACAATACATTCACTTGGCAACCCATCCCTGCCAGCACGACCGGCTTCTTGATAATAACTTTCCATATTTTTAGGCAGCTGATAATGAATACAATAGCGAATATTTGATTTATCAATCCCCATTCCAAAGGCTGTTGTTGCAACCATAATGGAGCAATCATCATTAATAAAACGCTGCTGCTCTGTCTCTCTGTCTAGATCTCGCATTCCGCCATGGTATTTTGCTACCTGTAACTTTTTCTTTTTTAAACGTTCATATAATTTCTCGACATCTTGTCTTGTAGCAGCATAGATAATACCTGACTCTTCCTTATTTTTCGATATAAACGCATCTATAAAAGATAATCGGTCCTCTCCCTTCACAACGGAGAAGGAAAGATTCTCTCTTTCAAATCCAGTTATAACAGTCTGTTGTTCATTTATTTGAAGTTGTGTACAAATATCTTTTTGTACTAACGGAGTTGCCGTTGCTGTCAAAGCTGCTATTATTGGTTTTTTATGTAGTTTACGAATCATCTCACCTAAGCGCGAGTAGCTTGGCCGAAAATCATGTCCCCATTGTGAAATACAATGAGCTTCATCGACTGCAATGAATGGAATATCTACTTCATTTAAAATATCAATAAAAAAATCTGCCTCTAACCTTTCTGGTGCTACATACAACAGTTTATACTTTCCAGCTTTTATTGCACGCACTCTTTCCTCTACTTCTGTCGATTGCAAAGAGCTGTTAATAAATGTTGCAGGAATACCAACAGATGTTAATGTATCCACTTGATCCTTCATTAAGGAAATAAGCGGGGAAATAACAACCGTTACACCATCAAAAATCATCGCTGGAACTTGATAACAGATCGACTTTCCTCCACCAGTTGGCATAATACATGCAACATTTTCTCCGCTTAATAGGTATTGAATCACTTTTGCTTGTCCATCTCTAAACTGATCATAACCAAAATAGTCTTTTAAAATGGTTAATGCATTATTAAACATATAGTTACCGATGCCCTCCTAAAACAATAAGAATAAGGTGATTATACTTATCTATTTTATCATGAAAATCTCAAAAAAAAGTCCAAAAGAAAAGCTTTTTAAAAAGGCATGTATATATGCCTAAGTATCGGCTTATATACATGCCCCTTTTTATATTATAACCAAGCTGCTCCAACAATGATTAATAGAATAAACAATACTACTATTAATACAAATCCATTACCATAACCGCACCCAGTAGAAACTGGTGCTACAGGAGCAGCATAACCACATCCACAAGAACTTCCATAACCGTATCCACCATATCCATAAGCCATTTATAAAACACTCCTTATTTTTTTATCTTATTTACTAAAAACCGATATAACTTGATCCTACAATGATTAATAAAATGAATAGCACTACAAGTAGAGCAAAACCTCCACCGAAGCCTACTCCACCTTCTGGATGACCACCCATTTAATCCACCTCCCTCATACACATTAGCATCATATGTAATGACAGCTTGTCAGGAATGGGCGATTTTCACTTTTCCTAAAAAAACATTTTAGTTTTTATTTATCTTGGAGGAATTATGTATACCCGATGGATAGAGGCATTCCGTTTTGATTTCTTCCCACAGGCGTATTTAAATTATTGCTCATACGATGAAGTTAGGCTATTTTCTCAAAGGAGTTGTATTTAACGGATAAAGGGGAGTGTTAATGTACAACCATTCCATTCAAAGACAGCCAGAAGAAATATAGAATGCCTTCTATTCCATCCAATTTATTGGACAATCAGAAAAATGGGATAAATGCTAATGCTGCAATTAAACCGAGTGAAACACCAAAAGCTGCTCCAGCCCAGCCCCAGCCCCAGCCACCACCATAACCGGGATAGCCATAGCCAAACCCGCCGTAATTTCTGCGATTGCCTCCTAGAGGTCGAATATATACTTTATTGCGTGTAACTCTGTCAATAATACCTGTGTGTACATTTCCATCATGTGTTCTAATACGAACACATTTTCCAATTCCATTTGAACATTGATTATAATAATGTGACATGTTTTCCACCTCCAACGTTTACTCTCTACTATCCTATGTACAAGTTGGAAATTCGAATGGACAACCATCACGAGATAACAGCGGAATTTACCAATCCATATCGATTCTTTTCACAAAAAAAGTGACAACCCTTTTAATGAGAGTTATCACTAATATAATTATTACCAAATATAGTTTTTCATTCAACAGAATGAAGAACTCCTCTTTTCTTCGGATATTTTTCCATTTTTTCCTGTTTTAATAAAAAAATATTTAACACAATACCTACTGCTGTTAACATGCTAAAAAATAGATATACGGAAAAGATGCTGTATTGATCAAAGATAAATCCGCCTAAAAAAGTATTAAACCAATTGCCAAGACCATTTCCAATGGCAGAATAGAATGTTATAGCGGTTGCCATCATATGGACAGGGGCAATTTTTTTTACATATTGTAATGCTGCTGGAATAAATAGACCCACTCCAAAACCTTGTAAAAATGCTGTTGTGTATATCAACATAAGATTCGGTTCAAGAAAATAGAAAATCCATCTAACCAATGAGAGAATTCCTGCTAGCAAAGTAATTTCTAACATGCCAAACTTACTAATCCATCTACCAGCAATACTCATAAAAGGTACTTCTGATAGAACCGCAATTAAAAAGGCAATTCCAATACCTGTATATGTTCCCCCACTGTTTTCTACAAATAAACCAAAAAAAGTGTTATTTGCCAAATTAGGACTGAAAATCATAAAGGTAATAGCCAAAAAAAGCATATATTTTTTATGAACAAGTAATTCTTTTATCCCTTTAAAAGGATTTTTATTGGTTGTCGCTTTTGCTTTCGGCATCTTATTAGTCGAAAATGAACAAATAAGCAGCGACATAAAAAAAGCAAAAAATATCACATTAGGCTGTATATCAGATAATTTCCCCATAATAAATACAGCAATTCCAAACCCTAATGCTCCAAACATTCTTATATGCCCATAATCCAAGTTATTTTCACTTGTATATTTAATTGTAATACTGTCAGATATAGGCACAATCGCACTTTGAAAAACAGCTAAAATTATCGCTGTCAATAAGATTAAAACAAATGTGTCAAAAAATAGATAGCCTAGGCTGAATATTCCCGCAAAAAATGTGCATAATTTAAGAATAGTTGAGGGAGAATTGGTTTTGTCAGAAAGCATCCCCCAAATTGGTTGAAAAAAAATCGTGATTACCGGTCCAATTGACATGATAATACCAATCTCAAAACCGGATAAGCCAATTGAATTTTTTAAGTAAACGCTTAACAAAGGCAATAAACTTCCACTGCCGAAAAATGCAAAAAAATAAAAACCTTGTAAAATATAAATTTTTCTGTTGCTGTTTTTCATCATTCTTATGCTCCTTTGCTTGTCTATTATAACGTAAGAGCAACAGACAATAAATGGTTTCTTTTACATAAATGCTTGTATTTATTTCACAATGAAAGAAACTGGACAATCTCATCTGTTAATAGAAAAAAGCCAAAAATTTTTATCACTCAAAAGCGCTAAGGCAAGGAGGCGACTTAACATGTTACAAGCAGCTTTTTGGGGCGCATTTGCAAGTATGTCTTTATTTATCGGTTCTATCATTGGGATTTTTTTTAATCTGCCCCAAAAAATCATTGCTTACTTAATGGCACTAGGGACAGGGGTACTAATTGGTGCCTCTTCATTTGATTTACTAATGGAATCTTTACAGACAAGTGGACTTTGGCCAACCTCCACGGCATTTCTTTTAGGCGCATTGCTCTTTACTATTATCGAAATATTTTTATATAGAAAAGGTGGAACAAACAGAAAGCGTTCCATAAAAAAAAAGGAGAATCATTCTGGACTTGCTATTTATATTGGAACATTAATGGACGCAGTACCTGAATCTTTAATTATCGGCTTAAGTATCCTTACAAATAACAAAGTGGATGCGTTATTTATTATTGCTATATTTATCAGCAACTTTCCTGAAAGCTTATCCTCCACAGTAGGATTAAAAAAAGACGGGTATTCATCTAAAAAAATTCTTTTCCTATGGTCAAGTGTCATTCTCATATCAAGTATTAGCAGTCTAGCCGGTTTTCTCTTCCTTAAGCATTTTTCTGTTACTGCAATAGCAAATATCGAAGCATTTGGTGCTGGTGGATTAATTGCTATGGTATGCTCCACTATGCTTCCAGAAGCCTTTGAAAAAGGCGGTCCAGTTGTTGGGTTTATTACTTGTTTAGGTTTAATGATCTCTTTAGCACTTACTTCTATTTAGACAGTGTGAAACATTCCGTTATTAAAGTTAATTTTCAAAAAAATTGGCGAGACTTCAGCTATACATACAATAAAAAAAACCAAAGAGAGGCTGAGACATAACGAAATAGATAATAGGTAAAGACGAACATGCTCTCATTAGCACGTAAATGGTTACTTCCCTATACTGGTTATTTATGTTTTTTCATCTAGT
>JBDNRM010000265.1:0-5872 GCA_047718615.1 Bacillus sp. (in: firmicutes)
TAGAAAAAATTTTCATGCCGGGGTGTGAGTGTGAAATCATGTGTGTTTCTTATTTAAACACCTTTTCAACATGTGAACGAAAAAGGAGGAAATATTATGTCAGAATTAATAAAAATATCGTTTCCAGATGGAGCTGTTAAGGAATTTCCACTTGGAACAACAACAGAAGAAATTGCTGCTTCTATAAGTCCAGGATTAAGAAAAAAAGCGATTGCTGGAAAAATTAATGGTGCTTTATATGATGTGAAAAGACCAATCAACGAAGATAGTTCTTTTGAGATTATTACTCCGGAAAGAGAAGAAGCACTGGAGATTTTAAGACATAGTACAGCGCATTTAATGGCTCAAGCGATTAAACGATTATATAAAAATGTAAAACTTGGTGTCGGTCCAGTTATAGAAGGTGGATTTTATTATGATATCGATATCGAAGAATCACTAACGCCGGAAGATCTTCCATTAATTGAAAAAGAAATGACAAAAATCATTAATGAAAACATAGAAATTGTCCGTAAAGAAGTAAGCCGAGAAGAAGCAATTCAATTGTTTAAGGAAATGGACGATGAATATAAATTAGAGCTAATCGATGCAATACCTGCAGATGAAGCAGTTACATTATACGAACAAGGCGATTTTATTGACCTATGCAGAGGCGTTCATATGCCTTCTACTGGCAAATTAAAAGAGTTTAAATTATTAAGCATTGCTGGAGCGTATTGGCGCGGAAATAGTGATAATAAAATGCTGCAGCGTATATATGGTACTGCTTTCTTTAAAAAAGCAGAATTAAGTGAACATCTTCGTTTATTAGAAGAAGCAAAAGAAAGAGACCACCGTAAAATCGGAAAAGAATTAGACCTGTTTATGACATCGCAAAAAGTTGGACAAGGTCTCCCTTTATGGCTGCCAAAGGGTGCAACAGTTCGCCGTATTGTAGAACGCTATATTGTAGATAAAGAAGAGAAATTAGGATATGACCATGTTTATACTCCTATTATGGGAAGTGTCGATTTATATAAAACATCTGGTCACTGGGATCATTATCAAGAGGATATGTTTCCGCCTATGGAAATGGATAATGAACAATTGGTCCTTCGTCCAATGAATTGTCCTCACCATATGGTTGTATACAAAAATGCTATCCATAGCTACAGAGAGCTTCCAATCCGTATTGCAGAGCTAGGAATGATGCATCGTTATGAAATGTCAGGCGCTTTATCAGGACTTCAGCGCGTGCGTGGAATGACATTAAATGATGCGCATATCTTTGTTCGTCCAGATCAAATCAAGGATGAATTTAAACGTGTAGTAAATCTTGTTTTAGATGTATATAAAGATTTTGATATTACCGATTATTCTTTCCGCTTATCTTATCGTGATCCAGCAGATACAGAAAAGTATTTTGATGATGATGAAATGTGGAATAAAGCGCAAAGTATGTTAAAAGCTGCGATGGATGATCTTGGATTAGACTACTTTGAAGCAGAAGGAGAAGCTGCTTTCTATGGTCCTAAGCTGGACGTTCAAGTGAAAACAGCATTAGGCAAGGAAGAGACTCTTTCTACTGTGCAATTAGACTTTTTACTTCCTGAACGTTTTGATTTAACGTATGTTGGAGAAGATGGAAAACCACATCGTCCCGTTGTTATTCATCGCGGGGTAGTATCGACAATGGAAAGATTTATTGCCTTTCTTATTGAAGAGTACAAAGGTGCATTCCCTACATGGCTAGCACCAGTTCAAGTTCAAGTTATTCCTGTTTCGCCGTCTGTTCATTTTGACTACGCAAAACAAGTGCAAGAAGAACTGCAAATGCAGGGATTCCGTGTGGACATAGATGAACGTGAGGAGAAAATCGGCTATAAAATTCGCGAAGCACAAATGCAGAAAACTCCGTACATGTTAGTTGTTGGAGATAAAGAAGTGGAAGAGAACGCCGTTAATGTTCGTAAATATGGAGAGCAAAAATCAGAAACTATCGCTTTTGATGCTTTTCTAAGCGATTTAAAAGCAGAAGTAAGCCATTAATTAATTCTTATAGTGTTTTTACTGGACTTCTTTTCAAGAAGAAAAATGCACATGTATAAAGGCAAGAATATTAGGAGAAAATAAACGCTTGTTTGAAAAAAATGATGAAAAGTATTGCATTGTATAAATAATTTTGATAAAATTTTTCTCGTTGTGATATTTCTTTCGTTGACTTTTGTATATCTACTGTGATATAGTTACTAAGGTAAATTGAATACGAGTTTGAGGAAAAGAAGGAGCACCCGCTTCTCACCTGATTGACACAAGATTCCAACAAGTAGTTAACAGGTATTACGTGAACATTTTTGAGTCTTATTATGTTTGTTATCGTAAGTGTGGGTGGTTTTCCATCCACACTTTTTTATTGTTTAGCACCATTCAAAGGATGCTGCCCTTTGGTGCATATACATTGGATGGATGCCTATAAATAGAAACTGTGTACTATTTTTTCGAACGATTCAACTTGGAGGTCAAGTGTCAATTAGTGTATGAACGTGAGATAGAGACTTGAAAAATTTCTCGTTGTTAAGGATAGAAATTCTTGACCCGAACGTTGTATTCGTTAATTAACCTTGGAGGTGTATTAACTATTAGCAAAGATATGATTTTAAATGAAGGTATTCGTGCTAGAGAACTTCGACTAATTGACCAAAATGGAGAACAGCTTGGTATCAAAACAAAATTCGAAGCTCTTGAAATCGCAACACGCGTAAATCTGGATGTTGTTCTTGTTGCACCAAATGCAAAACCACCTGTAGCTCGTATTATGGACTATGGTAAGTATAAGTTTGAGCAACAGAAAAAGGAAAAAGAAGCACGAAAAAATCAAAAAATTATTAATATTAAAGAGGTTCGCCTAAGTCCGACTATAGATGAGCATGACTTTAATACAAAGCTTCGTAATGCGATTAAGTTCTTAGAAAAAGGCGATAAAGTAAAAGCATCCATCCGTTTTAAAGGACGTGCTATTACACATAAAGAAATTGGTCAACGTGTACTTGTTCGATTTGCACAATCTTGCACAGAAGTTGCCACAGTGGAATCTCATCCAAAAATGGACGGCCGAAGCATGTTCATGACTTTAGCGCCTAAAAACGACAAGTAAAGAGGAGGAATTCGAAATGCCAAAAATGAAAACTCACCGCGGAGCTGCTAAGCGTTTCAAGAAAACTGGCTCTGGTAAACTAAAACGTTCACATGCTTATACAAGCCATTTATTCGCTAACAAATCTACAAAACAAAAACGTAAACTTCGCAAAGCTGGTCTAGTATCTTCTGGAGATTACAAACGCATTCGTCATTTATTAGATAACATTAAGTAATACTTAGGGAAAATAGGAGGGAAACAATATGCCACGTGTTAAAGGCGGTACAGTTACACGCAAACGTCGTAAAAAAGTTCTTAAATTAGCTAAAGGTTATTACGGTTCCAAACATACATTATACAAAGTTGCCAACCAACAAGTAATGAAATCATTAATGTATGCATACCGCGATCGTCGTCAGAAAAAACGCGACTTCCGCAAATTATGGATTACTCGCATCAATGCAGCTGCACGTATTAACGGTTTATCTTATAGCCGTTTAATGCACGGATTAAAAGTTGCTGGTATCGAAGTAAACCGCAAAATGCTTGCTGAACTTGCTGTAAGTGATGAAAAAGCATTTGCTGAATTAGCTTCTGTTGCAAAACAAAACTTAAAATAATTCACTTAATGAGAAAGAAGGTAGTTACTGCCTTCTTTTTTTTGTGCATTTTTTTGGCTATCAAATATAATTAAAGAGATGGGAAATTACCAGACAGGGAAGCAGAGAAATGAAGATTAGTGCCGCTAACAATGTAGATAAATCAGTAAGAAAAACCAAGGGAACTCACCATAGAGAACAGTATTTCCAAACTGTTCTCAAATCTATATGGCTTTTTAGTAAAAATCTTAAGTGAAATAAAATTTTTTAGTCAATACATTCGTTTAATAAATAATAAAGTTGTTTAAAAATATCAGTCTTGTTATTCCGTTGCGAAGGATTATACTTAAACTAATGAAGCAGCTTAGTTAAAGAAGGAATCTACTAATAAAAAACAGATAGGAGCTAGATGAGATGATAAAAGGTTTTGGAGGAATATTTTGGAGAACTAAGAATCTTGATGTTATAAAAAAATGGTACAGTGAAGTGTTGAAGATGGAGATAGAAAATTGGAATGGGACTGTGATTAAACCACAGTTAGGAAATGAGACGGTTTTTTCTTTCTTCACCGAAGATGATAGTTATTTTCCAACAGAACAGCAAGTGATGTTAAATTTCCAAGTAGATAATTTAAACGAGACTATTATGCATCTTGAACATATTGGTGTACCTCTTGCAAAGAAAAAAGAGGTTAGTGAATTTGGAAAGTTTATTTGGATTAAAGATCCTGAAGGTCGACTAATCGAGCTTTGGGAGAAATAACAAGTTATAATGATTTTCCATTAAGGATTAGTTCCACACGGAATTAAATCAATTATATTATCCGTTTTAGTTTTAGAGGAAAAGCGGAACATAATTCTTTTGAAGGAGATATTGCCATTTAAGTAATGTCTCCTTTTAGAAGTGATTTTATTGCTATTCAAAAAATGATCATTGATGATAAACAATCTTAATAAGCTTAAAAAGGAGAAAAAATGAATTACATAGCAGCAATTTTAATCTATCTAATCTGTATAAATAGTATTGGGTATTTTATTATGAAAGTAGATAAAAACCGTGCCAGAAAACATCAATATCGAATAAGCGAAAAAACCTTATGGAATATCGCTTTTCTTTTAGGTGCAGTTGGCTTAACAGTGGGAATGAATACTTTTCGACATAAAACAAAGCATAATAGCTTTAAAATAGGGTTGCCTCTCCTATCCGTGATTGAATTAGGGATAATCGCTTATATTCTATTTACATTGGCATAAAAAACAACTAATCACTATACAATGAAGTAACAGCTAGATTTTACAGAACTGAAGGTGATTATAGTGAATGAGCAATTATCGATATTATTTGTGATGATTGAATTAGGAGGAATCTTTGCGCCAATCGCATTTATTTTTTTTCATACATTAAGGCAAGTACTGTTTATTCCTCCTATGATTGTATGTATTGCAGGAGGCATCTTGTTTGGCGTTACATTGGGAACCATTTACTCTATCATTGGCTTAACTCTAAATTGTGTGTTTTTTTATCTTATTATTAAAAAAATGCCTAAAATGCATCATAGACTTTCTTTATTAAAAAAACGCTGGTTTGGTGAATACCGAAATTTAACAGTCGGCCAAATTTCGGTGCTGCGGCTTATTCCATTTGTTCATTATCATTTATTGAATTTTTGTTTGCTGGAAAGAAGACGGAGTTTAAAAGAATATATAAAATATGCTTGTATAACTAATATTCCATTAGCTTTTTTTTATACAATTTTTGGGCAGTTTATAAAACAGTTTTCACCGACAATGATGCTGATTATATTATTCTCACTAGGTATTTTAGTGTATGTATTAAGAGAAAAAATGACAATCATAAAGTGGAAAGAATTTTTTAAAGGAGAGCATAAAATGCAAAAAAGCTAAAACAAAATTGTTTTAGCTTTAGCTCGTTGATAAAAATTCTCTCCTGTTTACTTATTAACTCAAACTTCGCACCATCAAATTCGTTTGCAAGTCCTTGATATTACTCAGTTTAGAACAATAAAATGTGAGGCTTGTTTTTTAAAAGGTGAGAAAGTATATATTTTTTGAAATGTGAAGGCTGTCTAGCTCCAGCGCCTATCCCCAGTGAGTATTGCCTCCAGCCTCTAAAAGTAAAAAACACTTTTTGAGTCTGG
>JBDNRM010000266.1:0-5854 GCA_047718615.1 Bacillus sp. (in: firmicutes)
TTACTTTAACATCTTTCACATTTTTTTATCAAAGTTTACTCCTCGGAGCTGATGTAGCTATTTGCTGTTTGACTATCTTTTTCTCGTTTTTTGTCAATTTTGTTAAATCAAGCTCATAGCCAAGATTTCCAGACATCGCTACATCTCCTCTCATTTCAAGGGATGTACAACGGTGAACTTGATGATTAGGGACAGCTGAAACATGAGATCCCATTGTGATAATCGGGTAAACAAGACTTGTTCCATACTGTATTTTCAGTCTTGAAACAGCATCCGTATTATCACTTAGTCCAAGTTTGCGGCATATAATAGAGCATTCCAGGATCAAAGCGTCCACCCCCGCCTGAACAGCTTTCAAATAAAATATGCGGGAAACAAGTGGTAAGTTCTTCCAATACTTTATATAAACCTAACATATAACGATGGGCAGTTTCCCTTTGTTGATCTGCACTCCTTGCTGCTGAACCAATTTCCGACATATGTCGATTCATATCCCATTTCACATACGAAATAGGTACGCTTGATAAAATAGCAGCAACTTTTCTGGTAATCTCCTCACAAACATCATCCCTAGAAAAATCCAATACTAACTGATGTCTGCTTTCAGAATTGGCTCGTTCTGGCACATGTAAACACCAATCAGGATGTGCTCTGTATAAATCACTATCTTCTGATACCATCTCCGGCTCAAACCATAGCCCAAAACTCATTTGACGACTTTTCACACGCAAAGCTAAATCCTCTAAACCATTTGGCAATTTTTTTGTATTGACAAACCAGTCTCCCAATGACGTAGTGTCATCGTTGCGGTTGCCAAACCAGCCATCATCTAGTACCAAAAGCTCCATTCCTAATTCTTTTCCTACCTTGGCAATAGCTTCTATCTTTTCTGCATTAAAATGAAAATAAGTCGCTTCCCAATTATTAATTAAGATTGGTCTTTCTTTATCCCGATAGCTTCCTCTGCATAAATGATTCCTGTATAAATCATGAAAGGTTCTCGACATTTCTCCTAAGCCTTGATTAGAATAAGTCATTACCACTTCTGGAGCCTGGAAGACTTCATTCGGTCTAAGCTTCCAGCTAAAATCAAATGGATTTATTCCCATTGAAACTCTCGTATTCTGAAATTGATCCACTTCCGCTTGTGCAAGAAAGTTCCCACTATACACAAAGCTAAACGCAAATACTTCCCCGAAATCTTCTGTAGCATCCTTCCTTACTAAAGCTATAAATGGATTATGCTGATGGCTGCTTGCCCCTCTTGAACTATCTGCCAGGATTTAACGGCTGCCTTTTTATATGGCGCTCTTTGCCCCAAGCACCATATAAATGAAGCAAGTCAAAGTCACTTTCACGAAAATCAACATTGACACTTAAGCAACTCAAAACCTTTAACGTTTGAGTACCAACATTACAAATTTTTACGGACCGGGTAATAACATCATAATCAGCAAAAACCGTATAACTTAATTGTACTTCCATTCCTGCAACCAAATCTTCGAGAATAATCTCCAATGTTTCTGCTTCCTTTTGTTTTTCCACATACGTTCCAGGAAGCCCAACTAACTTCTTCTTATCATCTACTATTTTATGAGATTTATAACGCAAATCCGTTATAGTCGATCCATTTTCCAACTGTATTTGATAGGCGGGAGTTCGAAAATCCGTATTTCCATATTGCGGATATTCCTGAGGAAGAGTATCCAGTGAAAAACTTCTATCCTGCTTATTAGGATTTCCTGAAAAGGCACGATTTACATACTGAATCGGATTGCTATTTCTAAAATTCCGTATTTTATTTCCCCAATAAAGATGAGCCAAATAATTTTCTCTCACAATCTGCATAACATAACTTGTATTTTTTGCTCTTAAGTGAAATATTTTTTTCTTCTCATCAAAATAAATAAGCATAGTTAGGTTTTTCTCCTTTTCTCTGATTATTTGATTGCTGCTCTAATACGTTTTCCCATCAACTCAAACTTCGCAGTTATTGATTCGTCTTTTTGGATGTTTGTTTGTAAACGTTATTCCTTATAAATAGGGGCAAGATTCTCGTTTCAGGATGCTCGCTTTCCGTAGGGCGTGCGATGAGCCTCCTCGGCGCTTGCGCCTGTTAGGTCTCATCTAACCCGCTAATCCCACAGGAGTCTCGCATATCCGCTCCAATCAAGCCGTTTTGATTCATTAGTTGCTGTCGTTGAACTGGTGAAAACATCCATCTTATAGAAATAGACGGAAAGTGCATATTTTGGGAGAACAACGTTGAATAATAAACATAAAAAATCAACGCTACTAGTATTTAGTAATCATACCCTGTAATGAAATTCGAAGACAAGAGCTTATTTGATAGCCACATGAAGAACAGAGTTGACTGGAAGGAAAGTTTTTAGCCACTGTCACGACTTGTTTTCCATACCATTTCGCTTTATATTCGATCATGCTTTTGAACGCAGACTATGATACTTCACTAATGGCTTTAGCAAGATGGGGATTTCTAAGCATAGTGGACACCGACAAACCTTCCAATCCAATTATGTCGTGAGCAGCGGTTGTTTGCTCTTTAATAAATAACGAAGTGGGAGCGTTTTCATCTTCTGTTAAAAAAGAAACATCTACTCCTTCTCCTCTAACACTGTTTCGAATTCTCTTGCCAAATTCATCTTTCCCAATCTTACTGATCCACCCCGTTTTGTAGCCAAGCTTCGCTAAACCAATTAATGTATTTGTTTCAGCTCCTGCTATGCGAGTAGAAAAATTTTGAACATATCGGAGCTGGCCATTTTCATTAGGTGAAAACAATACCATTGTTTCTCCTATACTTACTACATCCATTTACATTTCTCATTCCTTCCTTGATTGCCTGGGAATCTATAAGACTTAAAACCTTAGATTCCCACCCAGCATATTTAATAGAAACTACTTATGCAATTCCATAGCCAATACTTGAGGCAACCTTCTTTGCTGTATCTGTAAGTTTTTCCACAATAAAATCCTTTTGTTTAACCATTCTTTCCTTAGGACCAGCCACACTTATTGCTGCTTGAAGCTTGTTATCTGCCCCAAAAATAGGAGCTGCTAAACAAAATAGCCCATCTTCATTATCAATGGAATATCCAAGATTGTTGAAAAAGGTTAGTTGATTTTCCAGCTGCTGCTTATTCGTTAAATAAGTAAGCGCTTCAAAAAAATTATGACCGTTTTGTGAAAACACTTCCATTTATATTTTTATCCATTACAATGTAATTAAGAAATATTTTTTTATTACAACATAAAAAAGAAGAAATTTTTTTCACTATCAATCTATGTGTTTCCGCTTCTCTATATTATTTCATTAGGAGTGACAAAAAATGATGGAAAATCGTTTATCAACGATCAAGCCTTATACTCGTGCTATCTTAAAATCTCATTTATGTTCTTGTGGTATTGACTATAACAAAATGGATAGGCCTGTTATCGCAATTGCTAACTCTTGGAATGAAATTGTTCCTGGACATGTACATTTAAGGCAGCTTGCAGACCATGTCAAAAAAGGAGTCATTGATGCAGGCGGGCTTCCTTTAGAATTTAATACCATCGCAGTATGTGATGGCATTGCCCAAGGACATGATGGAATGAAGTATTCCCTTCCAAGTCGAGAAGTAGTGGCTGACAGTGTCGAAACAATGGTAAAATCCCATGGTATCTTTGATGGGATGGTTGTGTTAAGCTCCTGTGATAAAATTGTCCCTGGCATGCTGATGGCAAGTGCTCGTTTAAATTTACCAAGTCTTGTTGTACTTGGTGGTGTTATGCCTAATCATATAAAACCAAAAGAATCAAAAGCAGCAAGACAACAATTCCTTGCTGGCAAGTTAGATGAAAAAGGCTTAGTAGAAGTAACAAAAAAATACTATCCTAGTGCAGGCGCCTGCCCTTTCCTTGGAACTGCCAACACGATGCAAGGACTATCTGAAGCACTCGGTATGTCTTTACCTTTATCGTCTTGGATGCAAGCGTTATCAGACGAACAGCTGCAAGCAGCAGAAGAAGCAGGGCGCAAAATTGTCGAACTTGTGAAAAAAGATATTAAAGCTCGCGATATTTTAAATTTTGCTGCTTTTAAAAATGCGATTTCTGCTTTACTTGCAATGGGTGGATCTTTAAATGCTTGTCTGCATCTTCCAGCAATTGCCCATGAAGCTGGCGTTGAACTGCCAATTGAATTATTTGATGAAATTAGCCGAAATGTTCCTTTTATCGCTGGTGTAACTCCAAATAACAATGAATATACAACAAATGATTTGCAACGCGCCGGAGGAATGCCAGCATTAATGAATGAACTAAGTAGCCATTTAGAATTAGATGCCATGACAGTCACAGGAAAAACAGTTCGTGAAAACATAAACGGGGCAAAAGTTTTTGATCGTGAGGTTATCCACTCTTTAGAAAACCCGATAGACAAAGAAGGCGGTATTGCTGTACTGAAAGGTAATTTAGCAAGAGAAGGCGCATTAATTAAACAATCTGCTATTTCAGATGATCGAAAAAAATTCATTGGAACTGCTATTGTTTTCAATTCAGAAGAAGATTTTTTAGAAGCTTTTGAAAACGATATTATTGAAGAAGGCCATGCTGTAGTTATCCGCTATGAAGGACCAAAAGGCGGACCAGGCATGAGAGAGCTTCATCGTTGTACAGAAGTGTTAGCAAGATTTAAAGAAATTGCGTTAATTACTGATGGTCGTTTTTCAGGTGCATCTGCCGGTTTATCGATTGGATATGTTAGCCCAGAAGCAGCTGAAGAAGGCACAATAGCACTTGTTCGGGACGGAGATATTATCTCTATAGATGTTCCGAACCGTTCTCTAACATTAGAAGTGGCAGAAGACGAACTAAACAAGCGTAAAGAACAACTACAAGTTTTAAAACGAGATGCTAGTAAATTTTTACGATTATATTCTCAAAGCTCCAAATCAGCAGCAAGTGGCGCAGTGCGAGTTCTATCACTTTAAGGAGGCTATTCCTATGTTAAAAAAATATGAAATATTAAATCAAATACATGCTGGCAAAGTAGTTGCCGTTATTCGGGGTGAAAATGAACAAGAGGCGTACGAAATAGCCACTGCATGTATAAGAGCTGGGATTCAAAATATTGAGTTAACGTTCACCACCCCTAATGTGATCGATGTCATAAAAAAATTGTCACTTGATAATAAGAAGCAAGAAACTGTTATTGGAGCTGGCACCGTGCTTGATGCAGAAACAGCAAGATTAGCGATTATTAGTGGGGCTACCTATATTGTCAGTCCTCATTTCTCAAAAGATATTAGCAGTATCTGTAATTTATATTCCATTCCTTATCTGCCTGGCTGTTTGAGTGCTACCGAAATGGTCGAAGCATTAAAATCAGGGGTCGATGTGGTTAAAGTATTTCCTGGAGGTTTAATGGGACCAGGTTATATAAAGGATATAAAAGGACCGCTTCCTACTATTAACCTAATGCCTTCTGGTGGAGTTTCCTTAGAAAATGTAGTGGATTGGCTGGATAATGGAAGTTTTGCTGTTGGAATTGGCAGTGTCTTAACAAACGGAATTACAAAAGGAAACTATGCAGAAGTAGAAAAAAGAGCAAGATTATTTGTTGATAAACTAGCAAATTATTAAACTTTCTCTTATAGACTTCATTTTTCAAAAATTTTTCTACTTTCTTACCTTTAGAAAGAGACTGAGACCTAACGAAATAGATAATAGGTAAAGACGAACCTTCACTAATTTAGCACGTAAATGGTTACTTCCCTATAATCGATAATTATTATTTAAATAACATAACTATAAAAAAAAAGTAGTACAATAGACATACGAAGAAACGCAT
>JBDNRM010000267.1:0-5834 GCA_047718615.1 Bacillus sp. (in: firmicutes)
TCTCATCTAACCCGCTAATCCCACAGGAGTCTCGCACCTTCCACTTCAATCAAGCTGTTTGATCCATTAGTTGTTGTTGAATTGGTAAAAACATCTATGTTATAGAAATAGACTCAAGCGGCACATTTTGGTAGAACAACGTTGAATAACAACATAAAAAAATCAACGCTAATATGTTTGCAATCATACCTTGTCATGAAATTCGAAGACAAGAACTTATTCTAAAACAGGTTGCTTGTAACGGAGGGTGCGAAGACTCCTGCGGGAAATGTGGGAAGGCTGAGACCCCGCAAGGCAACGCCGAGGAGGCTCAGCACCCACCCCGCGGAAAGCGAAGCAACCCCCACACTAAAAAACAAGCCTCCCATTTTATTGTTCTTAAACTGAGTAATATCAAGACTTGCAAACGAATTTGAAGGTGCGAAGTTTGAGTTAACTCTAATAAAAAAAATAAATAACCAGTATAGAGAAGTAACCATTTACGTGCTAAATTAGAGAATGTTTTTCTTTACCTATTATCTATTTAGATATGTCTCAGCCTCTTTTTTGTTTTATCGGAAATGATAAACGAAAGGAAGGAAGGGTTAACTTAAACTAGTACAAAAATCGATAAAACTCCCCAACAAGAACTTCATCAGATCACATATATATGGAGAAGAAAGGGGGTGTTTGTCGACAGGTAGGAGCGGAAATGCTAGAATATCTTTACATAAAATGGTTTTAGGTTAAAATAAGGTAGTCATCATCTTGTTAAATAAGTTTTGCGTTATGGAAACTGTTTTTCTAATTTTTTTCGAAAGCAGAGTTGACGGATTTTTTGCGTATTAATTTTGGATAAATTATATGGAAACATTATTTTGAATAGTTGAATAAACTAATGATTGAAGCTATTATTTAAATCATGCACGGATAAAAAGGAGGAGTTTTAGGGTGGATTTTTATGCCCAAGTAATAAGTGGATTAAAGGATATGAATACTGCTTCATATGAACTTGATCGAAAAGAAAAAATAATAGGATTAACAAAAAATATTGTTATTCTTTTTATCCTAACAACCATTCTGTATGGAATAAGCTCCTTTTTAGGTATTGGAAATGAGGTTGTTTCAAGAGAATTAGAACAGTACAATGCTCATGACTTTGAATTGAATAAATTATTATTTGCGATTGGACAAGTTAGCTGGGCATGGGTATTTTTGTCTATTAACCTATTTTTAGTGCCTTTATATTTTTATGTTTTTACTGAAATAGATTATCAAAAACTGCTGCATATTCAGCTTTTAGCTGCTTTTGTTTTGCTTTTAGAGAAGCTGTTGCTGATTCCTTTACAGCTGTTTTTTGGCTTAACATCCTTATCGTCCATTTTTTCATTTGGAATTATTGTACAAGCTTTAACAACAAAACAAATCTTCTATTATATTGGTGCGGAGATTACGTTATTTAAAATATGGATGATCTATATCCAATATAAATATTTAAGCATTCTTTCGGGGAAAAGCCGTCGATTCATCTTCTTAATTGTAATAGTTCTTTATGTATTTTTTCTTCTGATAGCGGTATTAACTCAATATTGGAAATTAGAAGAATTACTATAGAAGGGAGGGATATGTATGGGATGGAAAAAATACACACTATGTATTGTTATTCTTTTGTTTATTGCTTGTAATATTGGAGTGTTAATCAAATCGAAACATTCTTTCGACAGAAGTATATATGCACATAAATGGACAAAAGTAGCCGAAAGAGATTTGCTGCAAAAGATGAACAAAAAAGGGATAAGCACAGCCTTAGAAAAACAGACAGTATATTTGGATGATAATAAAGGGAATTTTAGTGGATTTTTAGTGCAAAAAGGAGAAATGGTACAGGCGAATACACCATTGCTTGCATATACCAATTACAATGCCAAACAAATGACGGATGGGCTGCAACTGGAAATAAATCAACTAATAAAGGAAAAAAGCAGTTTGCAAACACAAATAAATGAATTATCTCGTTTGCAAACAAATTTATCACTATCGACGAATACTGGTGAAATAAACACGAACTTTAATACAAACACAAATACAAACATAAATACAGACACAAATACAAATACAAATACAAATACAGGCACAAACACTGACCAAGTAATGAAGACATCCATTCAACAGCAAATTTTAGACAAAGAACAAGAAATGGCAAAAATAGATGCAGTAATGGAAAAGAATCAGCTGCTGATTCAGCAAAATGAAGAAGCACTGGGTAATTCAACGGAAAAAAGTACTATTTCAGGCTATGTTGCATCCATAAAAGAGGATTTAGCCAATCCTATTATAACAATCGTATCAGAGGAACAGAAGGTAGAAGGAATAGTAACGGAGTCAGAAAGAACGAAGATAAAAAAAGGAATGGAAGTAATAGTAAAAGATAAAAATAAAAAAGTATATTCAGGCACGGTAGATTTTGTCTCAGCTCTCCCAAAGGATAAGGCATCGATAAAAAAAGACAGTCTGTATCCTTTTACACTTACTTTAAATGAGCAGCCAAAAGAATTTGTTAGCGGAACACATGTTGATGTGCAGGTTATTACTGAAAAAGTGCTAAACGCTATCACAATTCCGAAAAAAAGCATTTTAAATAAAAAGGGAACAAATAAAATATACATTATTGAAAATGGAAACATACAAGAAAATGAAGTAACAACTGGGTTGGCGGTTGATGGTTATCAGCAAATTAGCGAAGGAGCCAAAAAAGGAGAGATTGCAATCATTCCATCTATAAATAAAAAGATGAATAGTCATTTTTTTATTACACCAATCAAGGTAAAGGAATTTCCTAATATAACGTTGGAGAACAGACGTAAAAAAGAGTTGCTTCGTTATTTCATAAAGGGTTTTCTATAGTTGAAAAAGACAGTACCAATTTTGGTACTGTCTTTTTTTGACCAAAAAAAAGGAAAAAGAAATAGAATGAATAAGTGGTGAAAAATTAAGACGGTTTTAATAGGTAAAGCGATTTCATAAATGTATTTAGTGAAAATTATTTTTGCAAAAGGAAAGAACGTATTTGTTCCGGTGTTAAGCCTAATCGTTTGGCCTCAACTATTAGCTGTATCCAATCAGGATCTAAATTTTTTGAAATGAGTAGATCGGTAGGAAACAAATTTATCACGGTAATAAACCTCCTTATATATATAAGGTGGCCCAGCCATCCTAGTAATGTAATATATTTACCTTAGACCTGAAGCTTTGCGTCCCATCTTTTCAGATGGTTTGCCTTTATCTTGGATAATTTGAGTACAAACATAATTAAGCATTTAGGGATGAAATATTAGTGGAATTAAAATTATTTTACCATTATAGACTATAAGAGAAAACATTTACTATTCTTTTAATTTCGACAAAAATCAGCAAATACAACGTTTTGCTTTGGGAGTAAGATTGTATCCATTTCATTTTTTTTATATAATATACCCACACAGAATTGCTTAATAGGAGAATCGATTTGTAATGGAAAAAAGATGGCTTGGAAATATTCATGTTAATATCACAAATACAGAAGAAGTAATTCATTATATTGATAATTGTTTAATGGAGAAAAAATCTACTGATTTATATTTCTTAAATGATCATTGTTATAATCTTGCTCAAGAAGATAGCAAGTATCGAGATATAATTAATAATAGTCATCTATTATTAAATGATGGAATTGGCATTGAAATTGGTGCAAAGCTTTACGGCTTTCAATTTAAAGAGAATTTAAATGGCACGGATTTTATTCCTGCACTGTTTCAGCATTTAAATAGTCAAAATCAAACATTTCGTATCTTTCTTCTAGGGGCAAAACAAGGAATTGCAAAAGCTGCACTTGAAAATTTGCAGCAGCAGTATAAACAATTAGAATTTGTTGGAGAGCATCATGGCTATTATAATCACGATGATTCTGAATCTATTATAGAGGAAATTACGAATAAAAAAACGGATATTTTATTAGTAGGTTTTGGAATGCCGCTGCAGGAAAAGTGGATTGCTGAAAATCGCTCCAAATTACATTGTACGCTTATTATGGCTGTAGGTGCTTTTATTGATTTTTCATCTGGAAATGTAAATAGAGCCCCGGCAATCTTTCGAAAACTGCGGTTAGAGTGGCTGTATCGAATGGTGAAGGAGCCAAAAAGATTATGGAAGAGAAACCTAGTTGGCCATTTTGCTTTTTTTTATTATATTCTAAAACAAAAATCGAAGAAAAAGGCTGCGGCTAATAAGTTTGGTTCTTAATGATCGTATTGAGGGGGGATGTTACTACTATTATGTGGCATCTTCTTTTTTTATGGATGAGCTACCCTGAAAAGTGGCTGCTTCTTGGTTTCTACTTTAATGTATTCTGACTGCAGACTTATCGAGAACACAATTCTTTTTTCAGGACAGACAACTATGCAAATAAAATTTGCATCATGGTACATAATTGGCTAATTTTGAAGCAAAGAGCAGCCGGAATACTATGGGATTTGCGGGACAAGCGAGACCGCGCAGGAGTTTACTCCGAGGAGGCTCGGCGCCCGCCCCATGGAAAGCGAAGTGTATTCCGGCTGCGGACACATTGAGAGAGACAACCCCTCATGTCAGGATAGACACTCATGCAAGCAAAATTAGCACCGTAGCGCGACGGGGCTATTTGAGGTTACACTATAATAAAATGCTAAGGTTTGATTTAAAAGGGAGAAATGAGGATTTAAATTGGGGAAATGGTCTAAATTATCGATTAGTATGCAACGGACGATACTTTTTCTGTTTGTTTTTAGTGTGATGCTAACTAGCTATATGCTGATTGTTGAAAAAAGGGAAACTGATAATAAAAGAGATAATATAAAAGAGGTAACAGTTGGAAATCCAGTAACAGATAATAAAGGAAAGATAGAGGATATTTCAGATACAGAAATCAATATTTCAGGTGTAAAGTATGAGTATGCAGTGACTTTACGAGCTATATTAAGAGCGGAAAATAAGATGGTTTTAAAGCAGGCTGAAGTCGAATTCACAGTAAACAATAATAAAATCGATCATATAAACCGTATTCAACTGCAATCAAGCGGTGCTTCATCTACTGTGAAGGCAGCTAATTATCTTGTTCTTAGCGGTGACAATAAGGAGTTTAATGGAGATATAGTAGTGAATGCTGATTACATAATGATTAGAGATATAAATATAAATGGAAATTTTACAAGTACGGATCAAAATAACCATTTTCTTTATTTGGACAATGTACAGGTGGAAGATCAAACATTGATTGCAAGTAAAGGGCAGGTTTTTTTAAAAGATACACATCTGAATAAAGTATCTAATGAAGCCAATCTTGTATTAAGAGCTAAGTCAGAAGTGGAAGAGTTGAAGCAAACAAAAGAGGCGACAGTTATTGTAGAGAAGCAGGCTGTGATAAACAAATATATTCCAATTGTTAATAACAGCACTTTATCTTTGTATGGAGAAATAAAGACAATAGAGGCAGATACAAGTTTTTTATTAACAGGAACCGGGACTATAAGACAGCTGCTTCTTGAAAAACACAGCTCATTATCCAGTATTTTTACAGGAGAAATAACCAATCTTTTGTTGCCAAACGGGAAAAGTCCGCAATTATTACTAGTTGATTATGATGAATTAATAGAATCTATTGAAAAAGTGAATGGGAAATTAGTAGATAATAATTCAACAGTTTCAGAATTTTATAAACACCAAAAAAGCGAAGCGCTAAAAGTACCTGAGAATAATGGGATAAAATCTCCTGATATAAAGAAGCCTGTGCAACCAAGCAAAACGGATACGGAGTAAGTAAATTTATCCATATTATCTAAAAG